>CAYNWH010000006.1:51196-65256 GCA_964400885.1 uncultured Gammaproteobacteria bacterium | reverse complement strand
CCTCTTTTTTCCTGAAGATAACTGGAATACAAAGGCTGCTCTAAATTCTTCTTGAATTGCAAATAACCTAAAACCAAAGCGGAAATTGTAATCAAAATCAAAAAAAAGACAAAAAACTTCTCCATGGGAGTTTTTTCTATTTTCTCAACAATTTCTTCACTTTTATCCTCAAAAAAATCTTTAATTTTTTCCTGTCTTTCACCCATTAATATTATAACACAAATTACTTAAAAATTTATAAAATTTAATGGAATTTTAGCCAAACTAGCCTGAGCCGAAAAGTATAACCGGCAAACCAAAGCCACTGGGCACAGGTCCCACAGGGCTTGGGATCATACAGGGTACAAGAACTGGTCCAGCCAGACCTGCCACAAAAACACCAACCGGAGGAATAATGAACATAAATGCTCCACCAACTGGCGGCCCTACATAAACTAAAAAACCATTAAGGCAAACCTGAGGGGGAGTAAGAATTCCCCCGAATGGAATTTGCGCATAAACTGACTTGCCAATTAAAACATAAATAAAAATATAGCTAACTATTAGCAAGCATAATATTAAAATAATTGCCTTAAACTTAGTCCACATAATCATTTTTATTTCTGGTTTAATTATACCACAAAATTTATGTTCAAGCCATAAATTTTTGATAAAGCCTGGCCCAGTCAACCAGACTTAAATTTTGTGGCCTAATATCGGCTTTTAAATTGGCTAATTTTAGTCTAATTTTTATATCTATTTTAGATAAGTTAAACCCTGCTGCCAGATTATTTTGCAGCTGTTTTCTGGGCGAACTAAAACCGATTTTAATTAGTTGCCAAAATTTTTTATCTTCAAATTTAGTGTCTTCTATAATTTGCCTCATCTCTGCTGGCAGTTTGGCTGATCTCAATCCGATTTTTAAAAGAGCGCTTTCAACTTTCGGCTGAGGATAAAAATTTTCTTTAGCCACATAATCAATAATTTCTGGCTGGCCATAAAACTGAACCGAAAGGCTCAAAAGACTCATCTGCCCAGGCTTAGCCGCTATTTTTCGGGCAACTTCTTTTTGCACTAAAACCACTATTTCTTTGGGCTTAGGTTCATAAACCAAAAATTTTTGCAAAACTGGTTTAGTAATGGCATAAGGCAAATTAGCTACTAATTTATAACCAGCTTTTTGACAATTTAACAATTTAACAATTTGCTCATTTTTAATTTTTAAAATATCTGCTTCTAAAATTTCTAAATTATTTATGCCTTTGAATTTTTGCTTTAAAAAATAAACTAGACTTTTGTCTAGTTCAATGCTTAAAACTTTTTTGCTGTTAGCAATCAAAGCTTCAGTTAAGATGCCAAAGCCCGGCCCGATCTCCAAAACATAATCATCTTTGCTCAAAGCTGCTGCCTTAATTATTTTTTGTAAAACTTCTTGATTAATTAAAAAATTTTGTCCTTTACCTTTACTTGGCTTAATGCCAGACTGCCTTAATAAATTTTTTATCTGGTCAATTTGCATGGGCAAATATTTTTAAAAGGTTTTAATTTTGTAATTTAGAATTTGGTATTTATTTGATATTTGACATTTGTCATTTGAAATTTAAGATTGTTCATCTTTTTCTTTTTCGCCCTTACTCAAAGCTATTTTGCGTACAACCTTAGTCACATCCTTTTCAATTTTATCCAAACGAACTAAAATTCTAAAACTTAAATAAAACAGAATCAAAATTGAAATATAAATAACCAAATCTACGCCACGGCCCACGCCGACAAAATTAGCAACTAAAGAAGTAGTCTCTGGCAAAATAACCACAAAGCCGACCATAAACCAAAAAATTGTCCAAACAACAAATTCCTGCAAAGAAATAACTTTATCCTTATAGCGCAAGGCTACTTTCAACACGGCGTAAATAATGAAAATAAGTAAGATAATTTGGATAAGCATAATTATTTTCTGATTATTTTACTTAAAACTAAATCCCATAAAATTTTAAAGCCACTAAAAAATCTTTGGCCATATTGAACATAAACAATTTCCACTGGAACTTCAGTATAAGCCAGATCATTAGTTCTAACCTGATCTATAATTTCTGTGGCATGAGCCATGCCATCCTGTTCTATCTTTATATTTTTGGCTGCTTTTCTTGATAAAGCCCGGAAACCATTATGCGCATCACTTAATTTTATGCCAGTAAAAAACCAGTTAAACCAAATAGCTGGTTTTAAAATTAAATATTTTTTAGTCCAGGGTATTTTTGATTTATTATCCAGAAAACGCGAACCAAAAACAATCTCTGCTTCTTGATTTAAAAGCGGCGCTGTCACCCTATAAATATCTTCAACCTGCATCTGGCCATCAGCATCAAAATGCACAATAATACGAGCGCCTTTTTTAAAAGCGAATTCAGTTCCAGTCTGCAAAGCAGCACCTTGGCCGCGGTTAACTAAATGATTAATTAAATAAACGCCTAAAGATTCGACAATTTCCTGTGTTCTGTCAGTTGAGGCATCATTGACCACAATAATATTAGCGGTCTGTTCCTGCAAACTTTTAATCACGCCAAAAATATTATCTTGTTCATTATAAGCCGGGATAATTACCCAAATTCTTTCATTTAACATAATAAAAATTATTATTTCATTTTTAAATATGATTCTATAAATCCATCTAAATTGCCGTCTAAAACTGATTGGCTATATTTTTCCTCATAATTAGTGCGATGATCTTTAACTAATTGATATGGTTGCAGGACATAAGATCTAATCTGATTGCCCCAAACTGCTTCTGAATATTCACCGCGTAACTGTTTTTTCTCCTGTTCAAGCTTAACATCTTCAAGTCTTTGCAATTTTGATTTTAAAATTTTCAATGCCCTTTCCTTATTCTGTAATTGAGAACGCTCGCTTTGGCAGGAAACAGAAATTTTTGTGGGCAAATGAGTAAGTCTCACCGCTGATTCTGTTTTATTAACTGACTGCCCGCCATGGCCAGAGGCTCTAAAAGTTTCTATTTTTAAATCTTCTGGCTTAATTTCAATTTCCGCATCTTCAGCAATTTCTGGAATAACTTCCACTAAAGCAAAGGAGGTATGACGCATAGCTTCTGCATCAAAAGGCGAAATGCGCACCAAACGATGAACTCCGTTTTCTGATTTTAAATAGCCATAAGCATAACTGCCCTGGACTTCAATCATTGTACTCTTAATGCCAGCTTCTGAACCAAAGCTTTCTTCCAAAATTTTAGTTTTAAAGCCTTTTTTATTAGAATAACGTAAATACATGCGTAAAAGCATGGCTGCCCAATCCATAGCATCAACCCCGCCTGTGCCAGCATGAATAGCTAAAATTGCATTCTGCTTATCATATTTTCCCCGGAAAAAAAGAAAGAATTCTAGGTCAGCAAATTTCCCGGTTAATTCCTTATATTTTTTTTCAATCTCTTTTCTTAAATTAACTGACTGATCTTTGGCATCCATTTTGGCTAATTCTAAAAGATCCTTGATTTCATTTTTTAAATTACGCCAGATTTCAATTTCTGATTTTAAATCACTGGCTTTTTGGCTTATTTTCTTAGCTTGATCTTGATCTTGCCAAAAATCCGGCTGATTCATTAAAATTTCTAATTCCTTTACTTCTTCAATTTTGTTATCAATTTCCAAAAAACTCCAGGATTCCTTTATTTTGGCCTGCAAATCCTTAATTTCATTGATTAAATTAGCTTCTTTCATATGTTTAATCTTAGCAAAAAAATTAAGTTTTGAAAAGGGCGAAAAAAATAAAAAAGCGCACTTTAAGCTGCGCTTTTAAATTTGTAAGACAAAATGATTAAAAGATAGGAAGAATATACAAAAAGTACCAGACTTTGCCCTAAAAGCAAATAAGAATCGTGAGTCATAATAATTTTCAGCCAGATTAAAAATGTAGCAGATAATCTAATGCTCACTTCAGCAATAGAGATGTCTTTTACTGATTTTCTTTTAAAAATTTTCCTTATTTGTAATAGAATGCCTATAGAAAGAGCAATAAAAGCAATTATAGTTGCATAATTAATTACAAAGGTCATTTTTCCCTCCTTGTTTTGTTAATATAATAATTTAGCAAAATTACTTTATCATGTCAATCAATAAAAAATAGCGCATCAGTTTGACACGCTATTTTTTATATATATCAAATTGATCTATTCACTGTCTCTTTCAGTCAAAGTTGCCTTAACTGTTTTTTCTTCTCCATCATGCATAATTTTTAATTCAACTTCATCACCTGGCGCTGATTTAGCTAAAATTCTAGCTAAAGAATGGTTATCATCAATTTTTTGACCATTAACTTCCAAAATAATATCATTTTCTACTAAGCCGGACTTATCAGCTGGAGAGCCGGGTACAACAGCTAAATCTTCCGGGTTGCTGCCTTTAACAATTAAAGCGCCATAATCCACTGACAGTTTATTAGCATCAGCAATTTGTTTGTTGATTATCACATAACGCACACCTAAAAATGGCCTGACTATCTTACCGTATTTTTTAATGCTATCAACTACCTGCTTAGCTTCATTAATCGGCAGAGCAAAACCGATTAATTGGCCTGACTGGGAAATTGCTGTATTAATACCAATAACTTCGCCTTTTAAATTTAAAAGCGGTCCGCCTGAATTGCCAGGATTAATTGCCGCGTCAGTTTGAATAGCTTCTTCAATGACTTCGCTAAATCCCTGTCCTCCAGCTTCTACCCGACGATTAATACCGCTGATAACACCTCTGGTCACTGTATTACTAAATTCTGAAAGCGTATTGCCAATGGCTATCACTGTTTGACCGATTTGAATCTGATCAGAATCGCCTAATGTTAAAGGTGTTAAACCTGTAGCCTCAATTTTTACTACAGCTAAATCATTGATTGGATCTTTAGCTAAAACTTGAGCATCATATCTTTGTCCATCATTGGTCACGACTGTATAGTCTGCTTTATCATCTGCCACAACATGCTTATTAGTTAAAATTAAACCGTCATCAGAAATAATAAAACCTGTCCCACCGCCAATTTCCTGTTTTTGACTGCCATTATCAGGAGAATCAGACTGAGGTGCTTGCGGCTGAATGTTGGGAAAATTAAAAGGAATGCCAAATTGGAAAAAAGGATCACCAAAAATATTAGGCCCAGTTGAACTATAAATATCTTTTAATTCTTTAGAAATTATAATGCTGACAACTGAAGGGCTGGCTTTTTTTACCACGTTAATAGTAGCAGAATCTTCTTCTACTAAAGAAATCTTTTCACTTTCTACCTTTTGCAGATTTAAACCATTATCAGCATTAACAATATAGCCTAGTTTATCCAAATTTTGAAAGATCAAAAAAGTCGTCCCAGCGCCAGCCGCGCCACCGAGAATCAAGCTGGAAATAATTACTAAAATTAAAATTTTTGGGGAAAATTGTTTATTCCCTTTTTGAGGTTCTTGAAAAAGCATAAAATATTTCTCCTTAATTAAAGACAGGAAAAATTACATTTTCCCGTCTTTAATATAAAATTTATAAAAATCTTAAGAAGGTATTTCTTCTTTTTTTTCTGCTTCTTGAGATGGTTCTGCCTTTGGCATTTCTGGCGCTGAGCTTGGCTCTGCTGGCATTTCTGGCTTAGGCATTGGTTCAGCTGGCATTTCTGTCATCGGTTCATTTTTTTCTTCTGTTTGGCTTTCCTTTTTAGATAAATCCTCTTCACATTTATTGCATAGCTCTGGATCTTTTGCAGAAGGCTTAATGCCCATTAATTTGCCTATTGTTTTATACAAAAATCCCTCTAAAGGTGCGCCACATTTTTTACATTTTTTCATAATAAGAATTCCTTAAAACTAAAACCCTTAAGATTTTAGATTAATTAAAAACGATAAAGATAGCTAGCGAAATTAGCTATTTTATCTCCCCTGATAATTATACCCTCATTTTGCAATAAATCAATCTTTTTTGCAAGTCCCAAGCGATAATTGCCTACTTTTTGATCGCTCCTGACTACTCGGTGGCAAGGAATTTTTAATAGTTGGGAATTCTTGTTTAAGGCATTGCCGACTGCCCGACAGAGTGATTTTTTACCTAATTTTAGAGCTAAAATCTGATAAGTCGCGATCTTGCCTCGCGGAACTTTTTTTACTAGATCCAAAACTCTTTGTTCAAAATCAGTCATTTTTAAAGGGTCCTAAATCGATTAATTAGCTCTAATAAAGGCTGATAAATCGCTAAAAAATCATGAAAAACAGGAATTAGCCACAAAAGAGCCAAAATAACAGGTATGGCCACAATCAAAAATCTTATCAAATTCATTAATTGGGCCTTTTTAAATTCCTTTTCAAACCTGTTGATTTTCTGGACAATTAAATTTGTTTTTTCTAAATTTTCCTTAAGCAAATCTTCTAAATTGTTTTTATTTTCTTCTGGCATATATTTTAACCCCTAATTTGGCATTCTTTAACATATTTTAAAGCAATATTCTTCATCTCTTCCAATTCTGCATCAGTAAATGTTTTCTCTAAGTTAAAATCCGGATTGTATGTCTTCTGATTATTAAATTTCTGCAAATAATATTTATCTGCACCTTTTATCATTTTAGCAATTTTCTCCATGCCGTCCAAATCATGAAATTTAGGCAAAACAGTAGTTCTAAACTCATAAGGCAAGCTACTTTTCATAATTAAATTAATGCTCTGCTGGATTTTATTAACATCAACTTTAACACCGGAGATTAAAGAATATTTATCTAAAGAACTTTTAATATCCATAGCAATATAATCCAACAAATTCTGATTAATTATTTTTTTTAAGGCCTGAGAATTAAAACCATTGGTATCTAGTTTAATTAAATAGCCTAAATTTTTAATTTTAATTAAAAACTGATCTAAATCTTTATAAATCAAAGGCTCACCTCCTGTGACACAAACTCCATCTAGAAGATTTTTTCTTTTAGCTAAAAATTCCAGCACCTCATTTTCACTTATATACTTCTTGTCTGGATTAATTTCCACTAATTCCGGGTTATGGCAAAACCCACAGCGAAAATTACAGCCAGCCACAAAAATAATAGCTGCTACGGCACCGGGGAAATCAAGTAAAGTCATTTTTTGTAAACCACCTATCTTAATCATAAAGAAGTATATTAGTATCCTTATTGTAGATTAAAAAACCAGTCTCTGCAAACTCTCAAAGGTATAGTTAACTCATAAATGCATCAAATGCTGACGAGCTTATGGGTTAACTATACCCGTAAAAAGCAAGAGACTGGTTTAATTTAAAGAACTCTTCCCTCCCTTTGTCCTTCCTGGCATTAGCAAAGACGGACATAATTAAAGAACACTTACTCGGCTAGCTGCTTATTAAACTCTTTCCTTTCAGTAAATTCTGCTCTCTTTCCCTTATTCCATTGGTTAACAGGGCGGATATAGCCGACTATCCGAGAATACACCTCGCAAGGTGTTCTTTGCATCTTTGTATTCATACTCCTCCCTGCGCTGTCTATTTGTAAAAAAATAGATAGCCTTATATAAATTATTATTAACTATTTTGAACCTGAGCTTGCTCTGCTCTTTCCACATAACCAATTTCTTCATCGCATTTGGGGCAGAAAAAATGTTCACCCTCAATATAGCCATGGACGGGACAAACAGAAAAAGTCGGCGTGATTGTAAAATAAGGCAAGTGGTAATTCTCAGCAATCTTTTTTACTAATTTTTTAGTTGACTTTGCTGACGGCATTTTCTCGCCAATAAAACCATGTAAAACTGTACCTCCAGTATACCTTGTTTGCAAGTCATCTTGCAAGTCCAGGGCTTCAAAAATATCATCAGTATAATTAACTGGTAACTGTGAAGAATTGGTATAAAAAGGATCAGCTCCATTTTCCCGATAAGCTTTCTCATTCGCCACAATAATATCAGGGTATTTTTGCTTATCAGCTTTAGCAAAGCGATAACCAGTTCCCTCAGCTGGCGTAGCTTCCAAATTAAATAAGCTATTTGTTTCATTTTGATAATCCATTAACTTTTCTCTCATAAAATCGAGGACTTTTACTGCAAATTCATGGCCTTCTGCATGTGTTAAGTCAGCGCCCAGCAAATTTAAAGCTGCTTCATTCATGCCATTAATGCCGATAGTGTTAAAATGGTTCTTCCAGTATTCCCCAAATTTACTTTTAATATCCTCTAAATAAAAACGTGAGTAAGGATAAAGCCCCTCTTCAGTAAATTTTTCAACTACTTTTCTCTTGACCTCTAAGCTAGTCTTGGCAACAACCATAATTTTTTCTAATTTTTCAAAAAATTCTTTTTCATCTTTTGCCAAATAGCCTAAACGCGGCAAATTAATTGTCACCACGCCAATTGATCCAGTCAAAGGATTGGCCGCAAAAAGCCCGCCTCCTCTTTTTCTCAATTCACGATTATCTAATCTTAACCGGCAGCACATACTGCGAGCATCTTCTGGCTTCATGTCAGAATTAATAAAATTGGAAAAATAAGGAATGCCATATTTAGCGGTCATTTCCATTATTTTATCAACCACTTCGCTTTGCCAGTCAAAATCCTTAGTAATATTGTAAGTCGGAATAGGAAAGGTAAAAACTCTGCCACTGGCATCGCCAGCTGTCATAACTTCTGTAAAAGCCAGATTTAACATCTCCATTTCTTTTTGAAATTCTTTATAGGTCTTATCTTGAAACTTGCCGCCAATAATCACTGGCTCATCTTTCATTATTTCTGGTACGGCTAAATCCATAGTGATATTAGTAAAAGGAGTCTGAAAACCTACGCGAGTCGGCACATTCATATTAAATAAAAATTCCTGAATGCATTGTTTAACATCTCTATATTCCAAATTATCATAAGCAATAAAAGGGGCTAAATAAGAATCAAAACTGGAAAAAGCCTGAGCCCCAGCTGTTTCACCTTGCAAGGTATAAAAGAAATTAACAATCTGGCCTAAAGCAGTTCTAAAATGTTTAGGCGGCTTAGAGCTTACCTTGCCCATAACGCCACCAAAACCTTTAACTAATAAATCGCGTAAATCCCAGCCACAGCAATAAGCAGCCAAAGTCTGTAAATCATGGATATGGATATCAGCGTTAGAATGAGCTTCTCTTACCTCTTGAGGATAAACTTTATTTAACCAATAATGCGCGGAAACTGAAGAAGCTACATGATTATTTAAACCCTGCAGAGAATAAGCCATATTAGAATTTTCCTTAACGCGCCAATCGCTCTGTACTAGATAACCTTCCATTAAAGCATCCGAATCAATTAATGATTTTAAATCCCTAATTCGGGCATGCTGATCGCGATATAAGATATAGGCTTTAGCTGTCTGAATCTGTTTATTTTTAATTAAAGCAGCTTCTACCATGTCCTGAATTTCCTCCACTGCCGGAATACTTCTTTCATGGAATTTTTTATTAATTTCCTTTTCTACTACCGCTGCCAATTTCTGCGCTTTTTTCTTATTCGGGTCACCAATCGCTTCCATGGCTTTATAAATCGCTAATTCGATCTTGCTTAAATCATAATCAACTATCCGATCATCACGTTTTTTAATTTTTGTAATTTTACCCATAGGATATTAATGACAACTTAAACACTAATTTATAACCACGAATTACACGAGTTTTAACTATTGGTGCAATTCGTGAAAATAGATTCGTGGTTCTGTTAACTTATTTCCTCTTCTTTTTAAAAACCACATTAATCTCTTTTTGAAAACTATCAAGATCTTTAAAGGCCCGATAAACTGAAGCAAAACGGATATAAGCTACTGGGTCTTTTTTCTTTAACTCCTTCATAACTAGCTCCCCTATTTCTTGGCTGCTAATTTCATTCTTCTTCTTAGCTTGAATATTTTTTTCAATTTTATTAACCAAAATTCTAAAAGCTTCTGCGCTGATTGGCCGCTTTTCAAAAGCTTTTTTTAAACCCCGTTCTAATTTCTCCCGAGAATAGCTCTCTTTCTGGCCTGAGCGCTTAATCACCATTAATTCTAGCAATTCAACTTGCTCATAAGTGCTGAAGCGAAAGCCACATTTCAAGCATTCACGGCGACGCCTAATTGTAATGCCATCAGAAGCTACTCGCGAATCAACTACTTTAGTCTCTTTGTAATTGCAAACAGGGCATTTCATAACTTTTTCAAGAAGCAAAAACAACCTTGCAAAACAAGTCTATTTTGCTTAATTTTTAATAATACTATATGTAGTATCTCTTATTTTTATTTTAACACTATATCTAGTGCACGTAAATTTTTGTCAAGTAGCCAACCTTGGGCCGGCTCATTTTAAGTAAAGATCCAAATTCCCAGCTAAAATAAAGGCTTTAAAAAGTGTCGTAAAAATTTTTTAGCAATCAAATTTATTTTTACTTATTAAAATCTGTGGATAACTTAACAAAATTGATTAAAAATAAACGATAAAATATCGCTTATTCTAACTATTACTTTTCTGGTAAAAATTAACTAATAATTTCTAATTTACTGTATGATTTAAATTTCAATTTTAGTAAATAAATAAGCACCAACTGATAAAAAAACTGCGGCCAAAAGCAAAAGCACTAAAAAATCAAGATGCCAACTAAAACTGTAAGCGGCTAATAAACTGCCTCTTAAAGCATCAACACCATAAGTCAAAGGGTCTAAGCGCACCACAATACCTAAAGCTTTAGGTAAATCAGCTAGAGGAAAAAGCGCGCCTGAGAGGAAAAAAAGCGGCATAATTAAAAAACTCATAATAAGCTGAAAACCATGCATATCCTCCAGTAAAGAAGCAATAGCAGTGCCTAAAGCTGTAAAAATAATAGCAATCAAAAACATAACAACAATGCCCAACAAAAGATTTAAAAAGCCCAAAAAGTGAAAACCAAAAATCAGGGAAATACTAAATACGATCAAGCCTTGCAAAATAGCCACGGTTGCGCCACCTAAGGTGCGGCCAATCATAATTTTTAAACGGCTAACTGGGGCCACCAATGTTTCTTTTAAAAAACCAAATTGCCTGTCCCAAATGATTTCAATTCCCATAAACATGGCTGTAAATAAAATACTCATAGCAATAATGCCTGGCACTAAGAATTGAAAATAATCGCCTTCGCCTGCCTTTTGATAAACCGGGCCAAAACCTAGACCCAAAGCAAATAAAAACAAAATCGGCTGGCCTAAAGAACCAATAATCCTTGATTTGGAACGCAGATATCTTTTAAGTTGTCTTAACCATAAGATATAAATTACATCCATATTTTTATCTCCTGCCCCAAAGACGTGATCTTCGGCGCAAATTATCTACGGGCTTTGCTTGTTCTTCTCTAATCTTTTTGCCTGTCAAAGCCAAAAAAGCATCTTCTAAATTATTTGTTTTAGTTTGAGTTTCTAAATCTTCCAAATTGCCCTGGCTAATGATTTTGCCATGGTCAATTACAGCAATCTTTTCTGCCACTCGTTCAGCCTCGGCCATATAATGGGTAGTAAAAAAAACAGTAATTCCCTCTTTTTTATTTAAATCTTTAATATATTCCCAAATGTGATTGCGAGTCTGAGGATCAAGTCCTAGCGTAGGCTCATCCAAAAATAAAATTTTAGGGTGATGCAAAAGACCGCGAGCAAGTTCTAAACGGCGCTTCATGCCGCCAGAAAATTGTTTAACCAAATTATTTTTACGGTCAACTAACTCTACAAAATTTAATAAATCAAGGATTCTCTGCTTTCTTACAGCTTTAGGCACTTTATATAAGACGGCATGAAAATACATATTTTCATAAGCAGTTAATTCTTCGTCTAAAGAAGGATCCTGAAAAACAATACCAAAAGAAGAGCGAACCTTTTCCGGATGTTTAATGACATCAAAGCCATTAATAGTTAATTGGCCGCTTTCTGGAATTAATAAAGTGGTTAAGCATTTTATAGTCGTAGTTTTGCCTGCACCATTAGGGCCTAAAAAAGCAAAAATACTGCCTTGCGCCACTTCAAAGCTAATATTATCAACAGCTGTAAAGCCATGATATCTTTTTATTAAATTTTTTACTTCAATTATATTAGCCATATTTAAAACTCAATTCATTCAGTTTAACATGTATAAATAATAATTCAAGACTGCAGCAAAAGAAACCCAAAAAATATATAGCAAAAGCAAATAAGCTGCTGATCTGGAAATTTTATAAAAATAAATAATGGTCAGCAAAATAAAAATCCAAAGAATTAAAATTTCAACCAGACCAGCTAAAGGATTATGCAAATAAAAAAAACAAAATGACCAGACAATGTTTAAAACTAATTGCAGACTAAAGAAAACAAGGGCTTTATTCTTTTGCTTTTGATTTTGCCTCTTGCTCCAAACTAAATAAAGAGCAATGCCCATTAACAAAAATAAAAATGTCCAGACTGGAGCAAAAATCCAATTAGGTGGATTAAAGCTAGGTTTTTGCAGCGTTAGATACCATGTTGAGACAGAATTGCTCGTAAAAACTGAACCAATTAAGCCAGCCACCTGGCAAATTAAAATTGCAATAATTAATTTTAACCAATTGATTTTAGGCATATATTTTTAATTAATCATCAATTAATATTATAATTACTAATTTTTAAGCAAATGCTGATAATGCTCTTTTAATTTTTTTAATTTGGGATTAATAACTAAAAGGCAGTAAGGCTGGTGATTATGTTTTTCATAATAATCCTCATGATAAGCTTCAGCCTCATAAAATTTATCTAAAGGTTTGATTTCTGTAACAATCGGATTTTTAAAAACTTTTTCCTCGGTTAATTTGGCAATATAATCTTCTACCTGTTTTTTTTGTTCCTCATTAACATATAAAATCATAGAACGATATTGCTCGCCAACGTCATTGCCTTGCCTATTCAAAGCCGTTGGATCATGGGTGCTAAAAAAAACCGAAAGTAAATCATTATAAGAAATTATAGCAGGATCATATTCCACTTTAATTGTTTCGACGTGGCCAGTCTGACTAGTGCTTACGTCCTCATAATTGGGATTTACCATCTGGCCGCCGGCATAACCAGGCTTAACGGAAAGAATGCCTTTTAACCTTGAAAATATTGCTTCTGTACACCAAAAACAGCCGCCGGCAAAATAAGCTGTTTTGTTTTGAGACATAAATTTAAAAATATTATTTATAATCCTTGATTTGACTGCCTAATTTCTCTGCAAATTGCAAAACTGACTGGCCTTCCAAAACTTTTGAGCTGGAACGTTCAATGCTGATAAATTTATTAGGATTTAAAACCAAATAAACAGTATTAATCACCCCATCTTCCTGCACCGCATAAAAATTTTCCATAGGAATATTTTCATCAACTTTAATAGTATGGCCAATAAATTCCCGGCCTTTTTTTTGATTTTCCACACTTAAATAATCCAGAATCAACATCACATAATCTTTATCATTTAAATAATAACTGCAATTATATAAGCCTGAAACCAATGGACCTTTAGTGGAAACTATTTTCTGGCCTAACAAATTAGAAATAAATTCCGGCGTAAACTGGCCGCAAATATCTTCCACAATATAATAAGCTTTATCCTGACGTGATGGCTCACCCGGATACTGAACAAAACAATTAGCTAAGCGCTGGCCTTTATCGCCATAGCCTTCAATATCAACTGGACCAGTTATACATTTACCTTCCACAATACTAGTTGAACTTTTTGAATCAATCATCGGCTGGCTAACTGATTTTGAAGTACATCCAGATAATATTAAACTTATAATAATTGCTAAAAAAAAGTTTTTTTTCATAAATTTATATTAGTTATTTATTTTTTGCCAGCTTGATTAACAAAAACAATAATTAAAACCAAAGAAATAATAAAAATAAAGATAAAGAACCTGCTTTTAAAAAAAGCAGGTTCTTTAAAAGAGAGTTACTAGGATTTGCTCATTTTACCAGCGCTAAAAAGCATATAAAGAGCAGACAAACCAACTAAGGCGTAAACTACCCGTGAAATTGCAGACATGTCGCCAAAAATTGCAGCTACTAAATCAAAATTAAAAAAACCGATTAGACCCCAGTTCAAACCGCCAATGATGACCAAAATAAAAGCGACCCAGTCTA
>CAYNWH010000006.1:43148-51096 GCA_964400885.1 uncultured Gammaproteobacteria bacterium | reverse complement strand
CAAGGGGTCAGAAAGGGATTTGGTTTGGCAGAGTAAGCTACGCAACCAAGCTGGCAACTTTGCTGATTAAGCCAACTATAAAGTTCATCGGCAAAATTAGCCCAGGCAAACAGCGTGCCTAAAAGCAAAATTATGAATTGAGCTAAAACTATTTTTTTCATAAATCTATATTTATATAATAATTATAAGTCTAAAAAAGCTAAAAAACAAGGGGTTAAAAATCGCCTGTAATTAAAAAGTACGGCCCCGCGTAGCGAGGCCGTACTTAAGTATTTAAAATTTTACATCATTTTTTTCCTAATAAAGGCGGGTATATCTAAATCTTCCTCATTTTCTTCTTTTTTAGTAACTGGCACTTTATAATCATCTTTCTCCTTTTTCTTCTTCTTCTCCGCCTCAACTTCTTCCTCCACTGTTTCCTCAACTAAAAACTGGCTTGGTTTATAAGAATCCTTGCTAGCAGTAAAATTTTTAACTTCTATTTCTTTGTTTTTCAAGGTCTTACCTTCAAAACCCGTGGCAATAACTGTTAATTTAACATCTTCGCCTAAATCTTCATCAACAATAGCGCCAAAAATTACTTTAGCATTATCATCAGCAGAAGCTGTAATTACCTTGGCTGCCTCATTGACTTCATGCATGCTTAATTCAGAACCGCCGGAAATTATAAATAAAACGCCTTTAGCTCCATCCATAGAAACTTCTAATAAAGGACTGGAAATCGCTGCTTTTGCTGCTTCTATTGCCCGATTTTCTCCGCTGGCCTGACCCATACCCATTAAAGCTGTGCCTTGTTCTTTCATGATAGATTTGACATCAGCAAAGTCAACATTGATTAAGCCTGGCACAGTCACTAACTCGGCAATGCCCTGAACGGCATGCCTTAAAACATCATCAACAATTGCAAAGGCTTCTAATAAAGAGGTTTTTTTATCAATGATTTGCAATAACCGATCATTTTGGATAGTAATCAAAGTGTCAACCTTTTCTCCTAGTTTTTCCCAAGCCTGATCAGCTATGGCTTTACGCTGAGCACCTTCAAAAGAAAAAGGTTTAGTAACCACAGCTACTGTTAAAGCGCCTAATTCTTTGGCTATTTCTGCTACTATCGGCGCACCGCCGCTGCCCGTTCCACCGCCTAGCCCACAGGTAATAAAAACCATGTCAGCGCCTTTTAAAGCATCTCTGATTTCATTTTGTGATTCTTCAGCCGCTTTTGATCCCATATCAGGATCCATGCCTGCACCCAGTCCTCGCGTCACTGTTTTGCCAATATGCAATTTTTTATCAGCTTGAGAATAGTGCAATGCCTGAATATCAGTATTAACACCAATAAATTCAACGCCTCTAATTTTAGCATTGATCATGCGATTAACGGCTGAACCGCCGCCTCCGCCGACGCCAACGATTTTAATATTGGCAAAAGTTTCTATTTCTGGCTTTATTTCCATATATAATTATTATAATTTATTATTGTATTGGCTAAAAAAATCTTTATCTGCTTTTATCATAGCATGTTTTAAAAATTCTGCAACTGCTTTTTGCACACTTTTGGACAAATTTTGTATTCACCTAAATTTCCAATTTTAAGGCATCAATGACTTGAACCATTTTTTCATTTTATCTGTCACTCCAGCTACGCTCTTAAAGCGAGAAATGCCTTTGCGCCGCCGATATAATTGATGGCCCCATTTAACTAAACCAATAGCAGTAGTAAAGGATAAATCATTTACCTTATCAATAACACTAATAATATCGTAAGGATATCCCAAGGCGGCTGGTAACCTTAATTTCCTTTTGGCTACTTCTACAATTTTAGGCAGCTTAGCGCCTGAACCAGTTAAAATAATGCCCGCTGGTAAGGCACCGCTTCTTTCAATCTTTTTTAGCTCTTCATCAACTTTATCCATAATTTCTTCCACCCGGGCTTCAATAATTTCGGCTAAATATTTTTTACTTACCAATCCTTCCTCACTTTCGGCAAACTCCTGCAAATCAAATTCATCTTTTTTTTCTAAACCTTTAGTAGAAGCTATACCATATTTTAATTTTATCGCCTCAGCCACATCAATAGATGTCCTTAGTCCAATAGCAATATCTGAAGTAATATGTTCTGAACCAATTGGTAATATGGCCGTATTTAATAAATCACCCTGTTCAAAAACAGCCAAACCTGTCGTTGCTCCGCCAATATTAACTACAGCTACGCCTAATTCCTTTTGCCGGTTATTTAAAACTGCTTCGCTTGTAGCTAATATAGATAAAACTAAATCTTCTATATCTAAACCAGTCTGATAAACGCATTTGGTTAAATTTTTTATCTGTGAACTTAAGCCTTCAATAATATAAGTTTCTACTTCCAAGCGTACACCAGTCATGCCGACTGGATCTTTTATATTGGCCTGGCCATCAACATTAAAACTGCGGGGGATAACATGCAAAATTTCGTAATTAGGCGGCGTTGTTACTGTCCTAGCAGCTTCAATCGCTCTTTCCACGTCTTCTTCCCTAATTTCACCATCGGTCTTAGAAACCGCGACTACGCCTTTGCTAATCTGAGAAACGATATGGCCGCCGGAAATACTAACCCAAGCCTGTTCAATTGGCATACCAATTAACTTTTCTGCTTTATCTAGAGCTTTACTGACACTGCTTACTGCATCCTCAATGCTAGTGATCACCCCACGATTAATTCCCTCTGCTTCTTGTTCAACAGCACCAATAATATGTAATTTTGCATGTTTTTCTTCGCTGTTAGCTCGCTGTCCAACTGCAATTTTTATTGAAGTTGAGCCAATATCCAAACCAACAATTATTTCCTCTTGCGCCATGAATTTTATAGATTAATATATTTAATACTTGTTAATTATTTTATAAATAAATTAATAATATAGGGTAGAAAAATTAGAATGCCAATTAAAAAAGCTATCAAAGCGCCAATAAAAACAATGGCCGCTGTCATGTCTTTAATATCCTTAACATACTGATGTATTCTGGGCTTCAAAAGATCCAGTAATCGTTCAAAAATGCTATTAATAATTTCCAAAATTAAAACTAAACCAATTATCAGCAATAAAATGATAAATTGCCAAACTTGAATTTGCAAATAAATAGCCAGAAGTAAAATTATCAAAGCTACTATTATATGGATGCGAAAATTTTGTTCTTCCCACCATACTTTCTGCAATCCCCAGCTAGCATATTTAAAACTTTTACCTAAGCGCCGCAAGTTAATCATAAATTTTTGCTAAAATTTTTTTCTGCAATTGATTCATTTTTAAAAAGCCTTTGGCTGTTTCGTCTTCATAATCTAAAAGGTGTAAAAAACCATGAATCAATAACAGTGTGAATTCAGCTTTAATGCTTTTTTTATATATTTTTGCCTGTCTTTTAATCTGCGGATAGCAAATTAAAATATCGCCTAAATAGTTATCCCTCCCTTTAGGCAAAATTAAATTTTCTCCTTCTTGCTGACTAAAAGTCAGAACATCTGTCACCTTATCTTTGCCTCTATATTGTTTATTTAATAATTTAATTTCTTTATCACTAACAATGGAAATTGTCACTTCAAAATCTTTTTTGCTTTTTAATTCTTTAACTATTTCATTGATTATTTCCCTGGCAATTTTTAGCGTAAATGGCAAATCAGTTTTAACTTTAGAATAAAAGTTAATTATCATAAAATACTCGAATTAACTGTGCTTTATTTATGTGCCAGCCCCAGTTTCTGTTCCAGCTGGCTGCCCGCTGGTCAAGCTAAAACTATTAACCATCATCTTAAAAGTAGTCAAAAAATTAACTATTGTTTTATCCCCAATATTATAAGTTATCAAATAAATCTTATCCGGACTGGCCGCCGCTTTAAGATAATAAGTTAACTTATCAGGGCTTAGTAATGCTTCATAGCCCTTGCCTGTCGTTTCCTGAGTTAGAAGATTAATATTGGTCAAAGGCGATTGGCTTAAATACCAATCAACTAAACCTAGTTGCCCTGGATTGTCTTCAACTAAAATCTGGATATATTCATTTGTATTAGACTGAAAAATAACTTCATTTAAGCTCTGGTCTGTCGATCGCGCTAACCAAGAGGCAGGATATAAAATCTCATAATTGAAAATCGGATTTTCATATTTATTAACCAAACCAGAAGTTTCCAAAAGTGAAGAACCAGCCGCTTTAGGATTATAACCGTTAATTAATTCCTGACCATCTAAAAATCCATCAGCATCAGTATCTGGCTTATTTACCTCTGTACCATACAAAGCTTCTTCCATATCAGTTAATCCATCTTTATCTTTATCAGAACTGCTAGCATAAGTTATGACTGGCACAGTCGGAGCTTCATTCAAATTTGTATTAGTGTTAATATTCTGATTTTGATTAAGATTAATATTAGTATTCACATTTTCATTTGCATTAACATTTTCATTAACGTTAGCATTGGCGTTAGTGTTAATATTCTCATTGGTATTAACATTGGTATTGGCATTTGCATTGGCCTGATTGGCATTTTGGTTTAAATTAGTTGGGACAAGCTGGTTTAAATTAGCTATTGGTGCTGGCGAGACATTTTGCATTTGGTTCATAAAATAATAAGCTGCCAAAGCTCCGCCGCCTAAAACAATGACAATAATAACAATAGTCAAAATCAAAACACCGCTGCCTTTTTTCTTGACACTCAAAAACTTATGGAACTTAGGTGGCATAACATGAATTTCATAAGGTTCCACTCTTGGTTTAGCTGGCTGCTGTTTTATTTCAGTTTTTTCTTCCTTTTTACCGAAAAGCATAAAAAAATTTTAAAATCTAAATCTTAAAAGTTAAATTACTTCTAAATTTATAATTAATTAAATTTATAAATTAAATAATAGTAAAATTTTAACTGGCTGGCGGAACTAAAAGCCGGCCTGGGCCATTGGGATCATAACCATTTCTCACTTCTTCACCATCAAGGAAACCATCGCCATCAGTATCAGGATTTAAAGGATTAGTATGATAAACTTCCACTTCTTCCTGATCAAAAAGCCCATCATTATCCGTGTCAGCGCTCAAAGGATTTGTGCCCAAAGCTTGTTCTTCCGCATCACTTAAACCATCATTATCACTATCTTGAGTCGGCGCTAAATTAACATTGGCATTAGTGTTAACATTAGTATTAACATTAGCATTAAGGTTCGCATTAGCATTGGCATTAAGGTTCGCATTGGCATTGGCATTAAGGTTCGCATTGGCGTTGGCATTAGCATTTACATTAGCTGCTGGCTGGCTGGGTTGCTGAATAAAACTCATGTAAGCTAAAACACCACCCACGATCAGTAAAATAACAATGACCACTATTAAAATAATTAAAATTACACGCTTGCCACCACCACCTCTATGCATTTGAGGCGGTATTGGCCGGCCACCTGGTCCTTCTGTCCCCATCTTTGGGCCGCCAGTATTAATGCCGGAAAAAATATCCTCAGGCTCTTTGGCTGGCTCTGGTCTAGATGGCATGGGACCTGCTTGGCCTGGACTCATTGGTTTTGCTCCCCCGGGAGTTTGTCCTGGTTGTTCAAACATAAAATTATTAGTTAATTTTTAGATTTATTTTTAAATATTATTTAAATTAGCAATTCTTTCTATAAATGCCTGACAATAATCTATTTCTGATTGTTTACTTAAAGTCTGACAAATTGTCTCCTGATTAGCCGCCTGACCAATAACCTGAGATAAACAGCTGTCAGATAAAATTTTATCTTCTAAAACAAAACAGGCTGCTAAGGAATTTTGAGCCACAGCCTGGTCATAAAGAAACCTACTGGCACAATTTTTTTTAATTGTTTCATCTGTTATTAATTGGCAATAATCTGCGTTCTTATCTGAAAAAGCCAAATTTAATAAACAATTATCATACTGCCCATCAGCAACACTTTTAAAAAGCTCACAATAAGCTAACGTCTTGATTTCCGCTCCTTTTTGTGTTATGGCCTGATTTTGTTCTGGCTGAAAAAACGGTTGCGGAAAATTTAAAATAGTTTTGTGTTGCCAGTTATAAAATAAAAAGCCAAGACCAGCGGCCAGACCAATAATAATAATTAATAAAATTATAATCTGGGTTTTATAATTAAGCATAAATTTAAGGTATTACAGGAAAATTAATATATAAAGTGGCTTTTCCAGCATTTGCTTCACCATAAACTGATATTTCTCCCTCTAATACGCCAGTAGCTGTTTTAAGTGAAGTTATTGTTATTGAGGCAGTACATGTAGTTGAGTTATTAAAACATGACATACAACCTGTATGACCATTTGCACTACTAGTAGCAATTGGTGCTGGATCCGACAAAAATACTGCAGCACCAGTAAGAACAACATCAAAACCTGTAGCATGATCTTGGCCAGTACCACAGAGTAAACCTGTTCTTATATCTGAATCTCGAAAAAGAATTTCTAATTTATGTCGTCCTATACCTCCAACAGTAATATTTAAATTTGGATCAGCCCATGATGTCTCACCAGCCGGCATATCATCTAAATAAACCTTGAAATAATCATCAAACGCGCCATTATCACTTATACTTACAGCAAAGAAATTAGGATATAATTTCCAATTCTGGCTAAGATTATTTTCAATCGTATAATCAGGTAAATTAATATCCAAATAACCTGTCTTGCTTATTGTTACTCCATATCTGCCAATACTTACCGCTACAGAAAAATTGCCATTAGTATCTGTGGTTACATTATAATCAGGCCGACCATAATTATCATGCAGATTAATATTAACACCGCTGATATTATTGCCAGTTACAGCATCTTTGACATTGCCGGATAAGGTATAAGTGACAAATTCACAAGTAGAATTTGGTGTCGGTGGGTTGTCGCTTAAAGCTGAAACTGATGGGAAACAGTCTAAATAGGGAGAATTTGTACAATTTGCATCTGCAGTACAGATTCTAGTCGGCACTTCATAATGTACAGTTCCACGTTCAATACAGGATTTCGCTGTTTTACAGCTTGTGGGATAACAATTTGTCCAGCCTGATGAATAAAGGCAATCTGGGAAAGCAACGTTAGTACAATCGCTATTCGTGGTACAGGCTTTGGCTGGTGATTCATAAACCGGCTCAGAATTGGCACAAGAAGAAAGACATTCTGGGAAAGCAGCATTAGTACAATCGCTATCGGTGGTACAGGCTCTGGCTGGCGTTTCATAAGCCGGCCCTAAATTACCACAAGAAGAAATAACACCAATCCACTCCTTCCGTGCGCTTAAAGCCAGCCCATAAGGGTCGTTTAAGCTTGGATCAATTAGGTCACAATCACTTATATTAGCAATACAACCTGCACCTGAAATTCCATGAAAACCAGTATTGCATTGGCAAGCAGCATCAGGTGCGCTGCCAACTATGCTGGCATTAGACACACAGCTTGTGGCATAACAAGCACTCCAAGCTCCATCCCAAGTTTGTTGCGCACTACTAGCCAAATTATAAGGATCAACATCAGATCCCAATGAGCAAGCTAACTTATCAAGAATACAAACCTCAGGCGTATCTTCTAAATGAGAAGTATCTGCCACACAGCTATGAAAAGTACATTCAGAAAAACCACTAATTAATCCTCCATGCCAATCATTCGTTCGGTTATCTATTGTTAAACAAGTTGGAAAATTTGAATCAGTACAATCAGTGTCACTACTACAAACTGTAGAACTTAACTCGTTCTCATTAGAACTAGCACAAAATCTATTTGAACAATCTGCCCCAATATTTGAAACACAATTACCCAACTCATCTAAATGACTGCCGTCTGGGCAAGTCGTGCAAAAACCGTCCCTGATAATTTCGCCACCACCTAAATCACACTGGCAAGCAGTACCAGCCGGATCAGCATCGTAATAACAGCTTTTAACATAGCAACTGCCCCATGTGCTATTATCAGTATCCCAATCCTGCACAGCTTC
>CAYNWH010000006.1:0-43048 GCA_964400885.1 uncultured Gammaproteobacteria bacterium | reverse complement strand
TATATCATTTATATTTTCATCCTGAGCGCAAAAACCGCTAGCATCACAATACGTGCCAATATTATCACCTTGATCAGTTATGCAATCAGTATTATAATCAGTACATTTTCTATTAAAAATTGTTTTTAAGGTGCCGCCATTAACAAAAGTAGTAGTATCAGCAGTCGCAGTTGTAGCACTGATAAATTTTTTTTCTATAACTTCCGGCGTCCGATCAACAACACACCAAGCATTTAACCTCATTAATTTATTAAAAATCGGACTATCAGCTTCGCCATTTATCAAATTAACAGAACGCTTATAATCTCTAATTTCCTTGCCCGGCGGCACAGCTGTAGGGTCGCGCCAGGCCGGATCCTCATTAAAATCATTAATTGACCAGTAAATGCCATAAGAAAAGAAAGGTAAATTATTATCATCTAAAATATCCCGATCCAAACTAGCGGCACAGCCAGTTGTTCCGCATTGATATTTAACTAGAGACAGCAATTCTTCAACTGTTGGCAGTCTAAACATGCCAGCTGGCTCTAAATTATGGCAAGCATCAACAGCTTGCTGCCAATCATAACCAGGTGAAAGTTTATCACTAGCTAAATTTGCTGCTGTATCGTAATAAGTCGGCAATTCACGTCTGGCCCAGACTAAACCAGTGCATGCATCTTTCATGGTCAATGCGTTAATATCTACAAAACTAGGGCAATCTTCCCCCTTAATATAATTTTTTAAAACATCAGGCGTTTCCTGAACCTGGGCTAAAATATTAAAACCAATCAGCATTAAACTGACAATGATTACCAGAAAAATATAAATTTTATAAACTAACCAGCTTTTCATATTAAAATTTTATTAAAAAAATATTTTTATTTACAATCATCATTTATTGAACAGGCTTGGCCTGCTTTCGTACCACCCAAACAAATGCTATTAACGCATTTGATAGATTCCAAACAATTACAGAAAGAATATTCAGAACGATAAGGAGCAAACTGACCGGTACCCGTATCGCGGCAATTAGCGCCCCGGTCAACAAACGGATAATTGCAGTCAACTGGCCGACCAGGCACAAAACAATTGCCATTAGGATCAATATCCATTAGAGTCTGGTCATTAGCAATAGTCAGCGCTTGATCAATAATATTATAATAATCATCTGCTTGATTAACATTTAAACCAACCGATTCACAGGCTAAAGTTTTCTGGCCCTGACAAACTTCTTCACAAGTCTGATTAATCCTGGAATTAAAATAACAATTATCAAATTTAAAATTACAAGAAACTGGGTCGCAATGCAAAAATCCACCATCATAACCATACTCACTGCATTGCCTGGTAATATTTTGCTCAATGAATTGCCCATTAGCGCCTTTGAAAAATTCACAAGTTTCGCCTTCTTCTATTGAACCATTGCCGCAAACAGTATCTTTTAAACAATGGGCTTTAAAATTATCTGTCGTACTATATTCTTCAATACTGCCATATTTAAAATTAATAGCTAAAGCTTTAGTGCATTCATCAAGATCAATTATGCCATTCTCATTAATATCATTACCTTCAACACATGTATTTGACCAGTAAAGATAATTGTCATCAGGACAATCGCTGCATAAATCAATATCATTTTCATCATATGCACATTTAAGCGGACATAATCTTAAAGCTAGCTTATCTGAATAGAAAAGTTTTTGATTAGTCTGCCTAACCAAGCTGTATAATTCTAAAATAGTTGGCAATCTGGTGGCTCCGCCGCAAGCATTTTCAACCGCATCTTTATAGCTCCAATTGATACGAGAAATATTATCAGTGCTTTCCCAATTAATGCCAGTGCAACGATCAGCCACGAATTGTTTTTCGCCCTCAGTGCCTACAAATTGCAAATCCGGACAAATGCTATTATTAATATCATAAGCTGAGGTGGAAGGCGCTGGCAAAGTCAGGCTGGTAATTCCCTCCGGATGATATTTTAAATAAGTAGAAATTTCTGGTTCACATTTAGTGGTGCTTAAATCACAATAATAACCCAAAATACAGTCACTATTAGCTTTACAGCCCAAACTGCCTCTGGCACCCAAACACTTTTTATCTATATCACCGAAATTTCTAATCGTACAGGATAAATTAGAGCTGCATTGCCTGCAATCTTTACTTGAGTTAGGATCGCAAGGCGTAGTGGTATCATTAGAACAAGATCCGCCGATTTTTATATGCTGGCAATCAAAAGAACATAAAGGATCACTGTTCCAGTCACAAATTTCATTTAAACCTTCCGAATTAGGCCGTTGCACTAGACCATCACCGCAAAATGTGCTTTTGCAAAGACTATTGCAGTTTACACTTTGACAAATTCCATTACCATCACAAAATCCGCTTTTACCGCAATCAGCATTAGCAGTACAGCTTAAACCAACGCGATCATCGCAGGTTTCACCAAAACCTTTTTGCACTTGGCCGTCGCCGCAATAACCGCCCCGATACTGGCAAATCTTGCCAGAAATCAGCTCAGTGCCGCATTGATATTGAGGCCTAACACTAGGATCAAGCGGAATTATTTTAATATCATCAATATAAAAAGATGAGTTGGCCGTAGCTGTAAATTTAATTCTAAATTTATAACCATCTTTAGCAGGACTAAAATCAGTCAGCTGATAAAGTTTCCAGCCTGCAATTTCTTCATCTGAAACCACACCCATAGGCGATGGATTACCTGACAATGGATCACCTGACCAACTTTCACCCGCGCCCTGATCGCCTGTTTCAAATTCAACAGAATTCACAGCGCCAGTAATCAGTTTTAATCTCAAAGATATACTATAATGCTTATCCTTAAATAAATTGTTAAACTGTTTTAACCAAAATTCTGTATTGGTAGTGGTATCAATTCTCAAACTATATCTGCCCACAAAAAATTCATTTTCATCCAGACTGGCATTAGCTTGAATTATTTGCCAGGGAGAAAAAATATTTTCAAAACTGGCATTTTTAACTAAATTTACAGTTTCAGCCGGTGAAGGCGGGAAATAATTTTTCGTATCGCATTGTTCACCAAATTCCAGCTGGACAACGCCATCCCCGCACCAGCCGCCATAAGTTTTACAATTGCCTACGCCTAGTTCCGGAGAAAAAAGTGAAACAGAATAAAGCACAGGATTAACATCTAATTCCTGATTAGCATCAAGATCGACGTTAGCAAAATTATCTAAATATTCGGGCAGAGTTAATGAGCCAAAAGGCAGATAAAAATGATCACCCACGAAATGCAAATAAACAGTATGATTGCCTTGGTTTAAAACGCCCAGAGAAATTAAGCCCTCTTGGATTTGGTTAGTATTGGTGGCTGGCAAAGTAATAAAACCAATTCTATTATTTGGATCATTGCCATCCAAATACACGCTATAAATTAAACTCCTTAATAAGTCATACTTACGGCTATCATCTGGCGCTATTTCCCCAAATTCCGGAATTGATAAGCCATGATCCAAAGTAATATTATAAAGAGTGTCATTAGGAGCTTCTGTTTTTAAAGAAAAAATATAATCTATTTGCTGGTCAGTTAAACTATTTAAATCATCACCTAAATTCGCTGAACTAATTTTAAAAGTATAAGTGCTGCTGCGCGGCACATCAAAGGTATAACTGGCTTGAAAACCACCTAAGGCTAATAAATCATTATCATTATCTTTGCTGACTCTAACCGTGCCAGTGCTATCAGTTGTCAAACCAGAACAAGCATTATCAGCAGGCAAATACCAATCTGTAGAGTAATTAGCACAATTAGCTGCCAATGTTTTCAATGGGGCAACTTCACCGCCACCAGCGCCTGAACACATATATTGGACATCTGCTGCCACACCCGCATCTGCTTTTCTGACTGCTGCTGCCAAAGCTCCCTCATCGCATTGCTCATTGTATGTGTTTTGGACTATCTTATCACCGCAATAGCCACCACAATCTATATCAGCTGGATCTGCTGTATAAGGTTTAGGCGTATAACCAAGGCTTGCTACTTCCTGCAACTGACAATAAGCACTGCAAGTTCCTTTAATATTTTTTTCATTATACCAATCATGCGCTCCGTATATCGTATCGCACCATGATTCACCTACGGTTAAAGGCAGGGCCGGATCGCAAGTTTCTCCGCATTGATTTTGCACAAAGCCATCACCGCATGAAGACAGCCAATTGCCAAAAAGACAATAAAGATTTTTAAAATCAGGATTTTGGCAGTTTTCTCCATTAGCATCACAACCAGCCAAACAAGAGCCCGGCTGATAACAACGATTACCAAAAATGCATTGACCGGGCGTGCAAATATCAGGCTCAGTATATTCTAAACGATAATTTAATAAATAAGCATCGCCAGCTTTGCCATCGCCATCAACATCTAAAGCTGTATATTGGTAAACATAAGAGCCATCAATACAATCATTTAAACTTTGAACCTCCCCGGCTGGCGTACCGCCTAAATTAAAAGAACCATCGATTTTATCACCACAGCCTGACCTTAAAGCAGAATAAGCAAATTTCAAATTTACATCATCCCAGCAAGTCTGAGCATCATAACCAGATGGACAAATACTGCAATATTGATTATCAATACATTGCTGATTTGTTGGGCAGCCAGTTAAAGCCTTGCCAGCGCTGTCCCGAGTACAAATATTTTGGCAATTAAGTTTTTCTATTGGATCCTGGCAATTAAACGGTTGTTTATTTTCCGTGGCCATAATATTAAAAGGATCAACTGGCAAAGCTGAACCTAATTCATTGCCCAAAGTCGCCTGCCAGGAAGGCCAGGTGGAAATACTATGATTTTTCACAAAAGAACCAGCATCCATGGCCGGATATTTGCCATGACTGGCTTTATAATTTTCCAACAAAGTTCTGATATTTCTCAAATCAGAAAGTCTTTTCACATCGCGCTGGAACTTGGCCTTTATAGTCTCCCTTTCTAATGGGTCTATATTAATGTTAAACTGCCAATTATCCAACATCTGATTAAAAATATTTACTGTCGATGCTGTCGCTGCCTGGTTATAAGCCAATACATATATATTGGTATAAAAAAACTTTCTGCCACAAATATTATTAATATCAGTGCCACCGCTACAATCAGCATAAGTGGAACATTCTTTACCATCATCAGGTCCGCTATTACAAACATTAAGCTCAAACAAATTAGCCGCATTAACATAAACTGTCCGATCATCCCTGATGGCGTCATAACCATCAACCTTTAATTGTTCCACATTAGCTGAGGGGTTAATTACATTTTGATTGTACCAGGTCAAAGGATCAAGATATTCAGTATTTTGATAAATACGGATGCCAATTATATCATCAGCCGGATTTATGCTGTCAATATCCACTGAATTAATAATCGGATTAGTATCTAAAATTTTATCAGCATTTAAATCAGCATTGCTAAACTGACTAAAATAATCCGGCAGGGTTTTAGAGGAAAAATCATAATAAAAATCGCTCAGAAAATGCAAATAGATTGTATGATCGCCTGGCTTTAAATTATCAATTACAGCTTCTCCGGTCTGTAACTGAGTAGAATCTGTGGCTTTTATAAAGATAAAACCTTTTTGATTTTCTGGCGCTTCACCATCAACATAAACGCTAAAAACCAAACTTTTAAATAGTTCATAAGTTTGGTCTCCCTGCGTGCCCAAGACAGTTAAATCATCAGCTGTAATGCCTTCACCAATATTAGCCAAAAGATCGTCTTGGGTTTTGCCCAAATCATTAAGGATAAAATCAATTTGCTGATGCGTTAATTTATCAAAGTTATCTTGGGCATTGGAAGCTGTTAGTTGAAAAACATAATTAGCCTGCTGAGTAACATTAAAAGTAAAGCTAAATTTAGCTTTCATATTAGCGATAGTACTGCCGCTATCCAGCCACTCTGTTACCTGCTCGCCAGGCGTAGCAAAAGGCTGTAAATCCTGGCAAGAGGAAAAATCATTAAAACTATCATTGCTTATATCCCAGCCAGCAAATTGGTCGCATTCAATGCCTCTTTTCAATTCTGGATTGCCGCTTTTTTCATAAGAACTAATGGGAAATAAATATTCTTTTAATAAAACATTAGTCCCAATAACATCTGGATTTTGAGCTTGCGTTAAAGTCGGCAAAATTAAAAATGCAAAAAAGACAGCAAAGCTAAACCTCAGCCATAAATAAAATTTATTTTTATTTTTGATAAATATCATATTCTTTAAATTCCAATAATCAAGTACCAAATTCCAAACAATATCTAAATTCTAATAACAAAATTTTGAATTTAGAATTTTGATATTTAAATTTGTTTGATTATTGAAAATTGATTATTGGTCATTAAAATCTAATCGGTATTTGCACTCCTTGTTTAAACTGTCTTAAATCATCAAAATTTATATAACCATTAGCATTGTTATCATATATATATATTATACCAGTTTGGCCCTGATATTGGCTAATATCTAAACTAACTTCCCTCATTGTTGTTAGATTATTGCCCGTAAACTGGGCCCTGATGACAAAATCTTCATTAGGATTAGTTCTACTGGCAAAGACAACGGAGGTAACATCCGTAATATCTGAATCAGTTAAATCAACAATACCAGTGATTGTGGTTACGGGCCAAGGATTATTACTGCCACCTATTCTAAATTTTAGCTGATCACCCTCAACTAAAAAGGCTTGGGAGCGCAAAATGCCGGTTGCATATTCTCTTTGCGGATCAACCATAATATCTTCCCAGGAGTTAGCTCTATATTTTTCCTTAGTGCTTAACCACCAATTGCCTTGAATTTGACTAGAAATACCATCCCTGAGCAAAGTTATGTCAGAATAAACTGGCTGAAAATCAAAGGCAGTACCTGTTACCGCATTCCAATTAGTTAAATCTCCAAGCTCAAAATTAGCGTTTCTCAAAGTATTCAAATTAGTCACTTCAGGAAATAACATCTTAGCAGCTGGCAAATCACCGGCTGGTCCTGGCGGCCCTGCATCACGGCAATAATAAGTCTGCAGATTATAAGCATTAATGATTTCTGAAGTTGGAAATTTCTCTGTTAAAGAAGGCCAAGGATTTTCACAAAGCAAAATATAAACCAGAAAATCTTTTTGTGCCGGGCTAGCATAACTGCCTTGCGCCTGAGCCAATACAATTAATTTGGCTGTTGCCTCTTTTAGCGGATTAGCAGTCACAAAAGTATAGCCAGTTTCATTTTGCACTTTATCTGGGTCAGCATTAATATCGCCCCCTATCTCGTCCTTATTATATAAGACCAAAGCTCCTTTAGGATCCAAGGCTGCTGTTTTTATCCATTGGTAACGCGCTTTCAAAGAAAAACCAGTCGCTGACTTGCCAATTGCTTTATAACGATGCTGGTTACCGCTGGTAGTGGCATCCTGATCAAAATCTGTATCCAATTGGCAATTATCCTTACCTGCGCAAATAAACAAATCATCGCTTCTGAATTCTGCTGTTCGATTATTAGGATCAGTATAAGGCTGGCTAGAAACCAAAACATCAATCCAATCAACATTACAAATGCCGCTGGTAACATCGCCAGCTGTGCCCAGGGTTTTAAATTCAAAAATATAATCTTGAGCATTAGCCACTGGCGAATTTGTAGTATCTAAAATACCGCCTGCTAAATTTTTAATGCCGTTATCACCGCCTACAATTGTCACACGATAAAATTGCTCTGGATCCAAAAGGTTATCAGTCACTAAGGTAATGATTGTTTTATCATTAGCATTTAAAACATTAAGTTCGTATTGATCAATAGGCAAATCAGTGCATGTTTGGGCTAAAGCTTCTCGTTTATAGCCTAATAATTTCTGGAAAATATTTCTAAAATATTGGACTGCACCAGAAACAATGCCGTGATGTTCATTTTGGCTAAATGTAGTCAAAGAGCAAGCTGAGATTTTAATATTCTTATCAACTAAATTACCGCCGCTATCATATTGATCATTATTATTAGCATCTGTATATATTTCGCCGCTATCATATTTACCATTAACATTAGCATCAATATAATCTTCTGGACTATCATAAACATTTAAACTACTAGAATCAATTAAGCGGTCAAAATAAATATCAACTATGCCATTACGGCAGAATGCATCTTCTCCATGATCTGGCACTGTGGCGTCAACTTGGGTTTCAGGCAAAATCTGTTCGCTAGAACATTGAGAAGTATCAAAAGTACACTGATTTGAACAGGCTAAATTTCCAGAACTAAATCCCTGGCTGCTACAAGTCGCTCCACCCAAATCAGGGCCATCACATTCTTCGCTAGAAACTATATTACCTTCAGCATCAAAAGTTGTATCAATTTGGTTATTGCCGCAAAGCAAATCATTCAAAGGCACGCAGTTTTCGCCATTTGCATCACAAACCAATAAACCGCAAGAATTAGTACATTGCAATGTACAAGCAGGAATACAAGTGCTATCAGGACAATCAGTATCAATAGAACATTCTAAACCTTTATTAGCGCCTGCCTGACAAATATTATCATAGGGATATTCCACATCTGTACAACTAAGCGCTGGTAAATTTGTCCCATCGCATTCCTCACCCTGGCTGTATTCAAGAATATTATTACCGCAACTATTAAAATCAACACTGAAATTCAAAGAATTGCTTACCAGGTTTTTATAGACACTGACATAATCATTAGCAGTATTCAAAGGCGTGCCTGTACCAGCCGCATCATTCGGCACATTAAAACAAATATTTTTATTATCCCAGCCATCGCCAGATGGACAATCAGATTTAGCAGTGCTATTAATAAATTGCTTAATTAGGAAAGCATAGGCAGGTCTGATTAAATCAGTGTCATACTGATTATTTTGATTAATATCAGCATATTTCTCACCAGCATCATATTGGCCATTAGCATTGGCATCAGTAAATGGTTCTGCAAATAGCCCAGCTGTGGGTTCAAAATTAACAAAGTCATCAGCTCCAGGAGTATCGCCAAAATTTTCACCAACAATTTTCACTGTCGTGCCCCGCGAACCTTTATCTGGAATTAAACTGCAAATTTGCGGCCCATAGCTGCCATTAACATCAAAATCAGACGGACTCAAATCAACCGTTGAATCAGCTAGCCCGTTAGTTGCTTCTAATTTTATTGGCCCATCAATAGCATCATTAGGATCATAGCCAGCTGGTGGGCAATTGCCAGTTGGGCAATCCATATTAGGCAAAGAACTTTTATCCGGGACTTCCACAATGACTTGATCTAATTTTGCTTGATAATCCTCGGAGCAATTCCAGGTAGTCCCGCAATCTGGCTCATTAATAGCCAAACCTTGTTTACCATAGCTATTATATTGTGTTCTGCCTTGGCCATTATTATAAAGATTATCAATTTCATCTAAAGTTAAATCTCTGTCAAAAATACTGACTTCATCAATACTGCCATTGAAGAAATTAGCTGCTCTGTCTTGTGAATAACCAATATTAATTCCTGTCTGCCAAGTAAAATCGGAATTGGCCTTTACTCCTGCTACTTTTTCTTGACCATCAATGTAAATTTTTTGACCGCCAGATGTGCCGCCAAAAACATGAACCACATTATGCCAATTGCCATCAGCATAATTTTGGCCTGAAGTGCATTTAGTTTCATTGTTCCAGACCCTGGTGCAAATATTGCCATTGCTTAAATAAATATGGCGATCATGGCCGCCTGAACCAAAATCATTGCCAGCTCCCACTGCAGAAAATATGCCACAATTGGTACAAGTTGTTTTGAACCATAAAGAAACTGTATAAGCTGTTTCAGATACATTAAGTGCGACATAATCATAACTGCTATTACCATCCAAAACCAACTCGCTATTACTCACAACAGCATTACCTTTTAAATTACCATCATTACCTGTACCTAAATCATTATTAGCATTAACATCAAAAGAATAATGGACCTGTGCATTTGGCGGCAAAGAAACACTGCTATCGCTAAAATAGACCTGACCCGGCTCACAGCCAAAATAACAGCCATTCAAAGTTACCCATGTACCGACGGCGCCGCTTGGCGGCGAAAAATTGGCAATATAAGGCGTACATTGGCCATTAACGCAACTACTTGTGCCCAGGCCGCAAGCATTGCAATCTTCATCTGTACGGCAAAACCCTGCGCCTGAGATTGGGCAGCGCGAATAGCGATATAATCGATTATGTTTAGAAGTTTCTACTGGCAAAATATCTCTAGCCCAGACTCCTGGCGCATATTTATCAAGAGTCGGCACATCATCTCTGGCTGCGCCAATCCAATATTTTTGATTAAACCAGTCATAAGTGCCTGAAGTTTCTTCAGTAAGGCCGGGCCAATAAACCCAACTGCCGGCAAATTCTTCTTTATGCCAATCAATTACTTGCATAATACCGCCATATCTAATATATAAATAATTCTCATCAGCAGCAACAAGGGGATAGCCTTGAGTGCGGTAATTATTATTTTCTGGAATATCTAGCACGCTAAACTCTTTAAGTAAATTCCAATTATTATCTAAAATCTGGAAAGTATAGCCTTTGTTGCGGTTATCGTCTTTCCAGGCAAGCCCAGGCTCAGGGTTTACAGTAAAGCCGCCAGGGGTATCTCTGGACATGACAAAAATATTATCACCATTAGAAGCCATAACTGGCTGGTAAAGCGAAGTTTTTGGCAAGGCATCAGCATATAATTTATCAAAGTCATAACTGTTTATATAAATTAAACCTTGCGGAATATTCTGCCAATGAAAAGTATAAGTGTTATTATTATCATTGAAAATTATCTGGGGCACCCACCAAGACCATTTTCTGGTACTGCCCACAAATAAATAACCATGATAAACCTGGCCAAAGTAAAGCTTTTTATCTTTAGTAAATATTAATGAGTAAGGACTAGAGCTAGCATAACCATAAGCATTTATTGCTAAATCAGCTGGCTGGACTTGAGTGTAATCAAACTGGTATTTTTTATAAACCAGGCCTAAATCAGTGCCATTGAAACCAGTGCCAATTTTAAAGATTGTCCTTGGCGAATCTTCAGCGCCGACTAGAGATTGATTGGCAGTTGAGCCATTATGAGCCGAGCCAGTAGTATAAAGGTATGTTCCATCAGAAGCTGAAACGCCCAAAGCAATTTGTTCATAAGGGACTTTTTGTCCCTGCTGATCCAAGCTATAAGTTTCCAGTGGAAAATTTCCATCTCGAGCTGTATACTGGCCAAGATAACCGCTTTGGCAAAGATCGCTAATGGTTAGGGGAATAGTATTGCTAAGCACATCTTCATAAGTTGATTCATATTGATTGCTGGGACAAAAAGAACCAATGTGAAAGCCGATGCAAGTCCGACCTGTTTCAATCCTTTTAGCCACCACAACATTACCAGTCATAGCGCCGGCTGGAATTTCAGCTTCAAGATTGCGGTTGCTCCATAAAGTAATATCAGCCGGACGATTTAGCGTAAAAATTAAATTGCTTAAATCCTGAGTATCGCCAAATTTATCGCCTTCGGCAAAAACCTGATTACCCGGTTGACCATTATGAGAACGTTTAGCAGTACAAAGACCGCCGCCTGAACAATTGGCATCAGTTTTACAAGCTAAGCCGCTTTTTGTTCCTCCATCGCAAGTGTTATAAAGCGTAAAAACATCACATAAGCCAGCGGCTAAAGGTTTATTATTAACAGTAAATTGGACTTTATTACTGTCTAATCCTCTAGCGGTTTTAATATAAACTCCGCCAGATTCAGCGCCAGGCGGCACAATAGCAATAATATAAGTATTAGTCCATTGGATAGAGCAAGGCGCTAGCTCAGCCAATTGCTCATTATAAAAATAAACTTCGCCAGGCTCATCACCGAAATTATAGCCGTTAATAGTCGCCCATTGTCCTCGAGGGCCATTGTCTGGCGTAATAGATGTAATAACCGGAGAAAGATAAAAAGGCAGAGCACTGCTAGCTAGAGAATCCAAAGGCACTGTTTGTCCAGTGGCAAAGTCTTCCACTTGATAGGTGCCAGGATTATAAGCTCCATCATTTGGATTAATATCGGCAAAATTATCCATGCCTTCAGTATAATTACCATCACCTGAATCATTGTAAGGTTCTGAATAAGGATCGATACTGACAAAGACTGGGATTTCTGGCTGGCCAACATCACTAAAAGGATTAATAGCTTTAACTAATATATTTGCCCAGCTATTGATTTTAGAAAAATCTATTACTGCATCATTAAACCAAGTGTAACTGCCCACGCCATATTGTATGCCCTGGAAAACTGTTTTATTAGAATCACCAAAATTATCGCCAGCTAAAGAGACTTCAGTGCCTTGCAAGCCAGAATTTGGCACCAGACTGCATAAGAACGGGTAGACATTATCACTGTATTTAAAAGTCTGAGCGCTGGTTGCCTCGCCGCCAATTGTTTTAACTATAAGATGCGAATTATTTTTAGCGCCGACTCGGCTAAAAATCTCCCCATCGCTTAAAGCCTGATTATATATAGCGATTTCATCAAGCGAGCCAGTAAATGTATTATTACAGCTGCCAATGCAAGCTGATTTAAAGTTATTATTTTGGTAAATACTGCCTTTAATTGCATATTCCTGCTTTTGGCCGTTTAAATAAATTTTAATATTTCCCCCATCATAAACACCGGCAAAATAATTCCAGTCATTTAAATTAATATCACTCAAAGGCAAAGCCGCATATTTAAAACCACTATTAGCTGGATTATCTTCATCAGCAATTAAGGCTCTAAAACAGAAATTGGTGCCGCCGCATTGGCTGGAAATACCCAGGCTAATATTATTGGCTTCATAAATCAATTTGGGATTAAGATCAGCCACTTTAAACCAGCCCTCAACTGTCATTCCTTTATCAAAAATAAAAGCCGGATCATCACTGATATTAAGATGATTGTCACTATTAAAGGTAATGGCTTTGCCATATTGCCCTTGGTCAGTTCTGAAATTTTTAGCAGCATCAGCAATCGTGACATTTTTAAAATCATTGGCTGAATTATCTTTGATTTCACTGCCGCTGCCTTCAAAATCTAAAAGTAAATCTTGCCCTTTAGCTAAGCCATAATTGCGCTTAACATCATCATCTGTCAAAACCTTATTATAAATGGCAAAATTATCAATACTGCCTTTATAAAAATTTTTCAAGCCTTGATTATCTGTGGCGCCAATTAAAATATCGGTTTTGCCAGCAATATCAGCTAGAAATCCTTTATTTGATTGATTAGTAAATGGTAAGACTGAAGCACTGCCTGGAATATAATAAAATTTTTGGCCATTAATATAAAAAATATATTGTGAACCATCAAAAGTATAGACAAAATGATTCCATTGGTTTAGTTTTACTATTGAAGCTGAAAGGATAGTAGTAAAGTTGATAGCAGTATTATTAATAGTTGTGAAAAAAATATTTTGGTTTGTACTCTCATAATCAATTTGTAGCAAATTATTAGCTGAACCGTCAGAAGCGCTAAATAAAGTCTGTCTGCTGCCGCCTTCTGGCTTAAACCAGAATTCCAAACTGCCAGTCTGCAAATTCAAATTATTCGGCAATTTAACATAATCCGAAGTTCCGTTAAATAACATGGCTTTACCAAATTGGTTATTCACTCGCTGAGCACCTTTTATCTCTCCCTGATAATCGCCTACTGCATCATCAAGAATAACATTACTCGTGCCTTCAAAATTATAAAATAAAATCATATCAGGCTTTATGCCTGGTTCTGGGGAAATATAAGTTTTTGCTTCTGCACTTGTCACTCTGACTGCTTTTGGCACTTTTACCTGAATCGCCGTATCGGTCCAGACATTGGGGCAATCAGCTAATGAAGCTGGCACATCTTCAAATAAAACTTGACTGCCATTAGAATTATCACCGAAATTTTTGCCAAAAATTGTCACATAAGAATTAACATCTGGATGAATCAAGCCATTATCAGGATAAATCCTGTCAATTTCCGGGATATTTAAATCAACAACCAAACGATTATTATCATCCTTTTTATCTGAAGCTGCTGCTGCTACATAAGTTAATCCTTGTTTGGTCGGCGTAGCAGTTTGCTTGTAATCAACATTGCCATTACCTATTACACCGCCAATAGCTGGTAAAACATCTTCTTCAGAAACCAAAGCCACACCATAATTAGTATCTAAAGCTCCGGCTGCTTCTTGGTATCCATCACTATAAACTTTATACCAGTTCCAATTGTAAGCATCGCTATTCAAAATATTACAATTATTTGCTAATGCAAATGCATTATATTCCTGAGTCTTGGATAAAGTTTCAATTGTAGCCTCTTGGGGATTTACCACAACTTTATCAATGTCGCAGGCCTGGGCTGAACTTCTCGTTCTAAAAGACCAACTGTAATCGCCTCCTTCGAATGTGTCAAAATCCCCATCTAACTGTAAATTCTGAGGCAGCGCTGATTTAATACCATTATCACCACTTTTTAAAGTAACTTTATACCAAGTATTAGTAGCTAAATCTTGCGCTGGTTTAAAAATAAAACCAATGTCATCTATAGCATCAATTTCTGAAGCTGTAACAAGTTGTGGAGTACAATTATTTTCATCAAATCCGCCAGCTGTACCGCAATTTTGCACCAAAATATTGCTAGCATTTAATGTCGTTGTATTCATGGGCTTGGTAAAGCGGGCTGAAATCCAAATATTAACGCAATTATCTGTTGAATCTTTCCAGGGCGTCGGACTCTGGGTATTATCATTACAAAGAATATCCTCTACTACTTGCGGCGGCGTAAGAAGATCAGAAACTTCACCAGTAGTAAAGCTCCAGGAATATTTACAAAGCGATACTGCTGCTGCCGCGCATTGTGATTCTAACTTGCAAACGCCGTCTTTTGGGCAGCAAATTAAACCCGGTGCACAAATTGTCGGATCATCACGGCAATCTTTAACTTCAAACTGAATTTGATTACTTTTTATGCCAAATTGATCCACTAATTGCACTGGCCCAGTTTCCGCTCCTGCTGGCACTATTAAAGGAAAGCCATTATCTATTTGTCCAGAACCAACCCTATTATCAGTCCAATAAGTTGCTAAGTCACCAGCATCCTTATTTTGCCAAAAACTGACTTGACTCTGTCCAGCTAAATAAGACCCGAAATTTTCGCCGTATAAAGTCACGTCAGTAGTTCCTATTGGACCTTGATCTGGACTTATGCGACAAATACCTGGACGTAAAGGACAAGTATTGGGATCCTGATTGCAATGATTAAAATCAACAGTATTACTAAATAAATTATCATTTGTTTCAACGACAATTTTGCTGTCTGCTAAAGCGCCATTTGGCACTTTAACTACAATATAATTATTATGCCAAAAAGCATTAGAGCAATCCTGGGAAAAATTAGTATCAGCTGGCAGCCATTTGCTAGAATCAGTTTCTCCAGCCACATTTAAAAATCTAACAATGCCAGCCTCATTGCCAAAATTAATGCCAAATATTGTGACGTACTGGCCAGTTGGACCAAAACCAGGATCAATATAGTTAATTTTTGGCGCTGTCGCTGAAGGCAAAACTTCAAAATTATAAGGATTACTATTTAAAGGATTGCCAGCCGCATCTGTTGTCTGCACTTGTACTGGCAAAGTGGCTGGCTCTATATTAGGCACTAATAAATTATTGATTTCAGTATCCAACCAAGACCAGCTAGCTTTATTATCAAATGGTAAGCCGCCAATTAAAGCTTGCCCGATTACCTCACCAAAATTTTTACCGCTAATCGTTACAGATTGGCCAAATTCGCCTTGATTAGGATTTAAATTACAAATTGACGGCCTAGTTGTTGTATTAACATCAAAATCTAATACTGCCCCATCATTATCACTAGTTGTATCATTTAAGTTATCAGCATTAATTAATTTCAGCGGCCCGTCAGCTGCACCTTCAGGAATTTCAATAATCACTTGATTATCCTGCCAAATATTAGCAGCTCCGCAGCCAGTTGGTAAAATTGCTTGTTTATCATCATTAGAATCATCTTCGTCACCTAAAAAGATGACTTGGCCCAAAGTCGTACCAAAACCATGGCCAATCAGAGTCACATAATTACCAGGCGCGCCATTATCAGGAATTACATCATCTATCTGCGGTAAATATTGGCAAGTGCAATTTTCAGCTGTGGAACAATACAGCCCTTCATTGCATTGTCCTAGTTGGCACCCAGCTTCGCCTGGATTAGCGTCACAGCCCTCGCCAGGACCTGGTAAAACCCGCTGCTGACAAGTACAGGAGTTTAAATCGCAAACCAAGTCAGGATAACAACCTGCATCAGTACAAGCTGGCTCATCAGCACAAGTTTCGCCTATCCAAGGCAGACAAAATTGGCTATCGCGACAAGAATTATTAAGACAACAGCCAGTCAAACAATCTGCGCCTGTTTCACAATAAATATCAGTCCAAAGTCCATTGCTAATGTTATTAGCAGAAGTTTTTAATTTAACAAATCCAGAACTGGCTAAAGGTACTGTAGTATTGGCATTATTCACTCCCCAGCCTGTTATTGGCGCAATTACATTATTATAAGTGACTGTGCCAGACACATTGCCAAATCTCTGGCCTTTTAATTTTCTCACATCATTAGCTTTGGCGCTGTAAACCTCATTATCATCTTGATCGACTAAACAAATTAAAATCGGGTCATCAGACAATGATTCTCCAGTTAATTTAAAAATGTCCTGTCGCTCACTAATACCCCAATCCTTATCAAAAGTAGAAGGTACTCCCGGTGTAGCTGTTTCTGCCACTACATTATAATCATTACCAGCTAATGTTAAAGTCTGAGGCACTTTAATCACTGCCCGACTTAAATCACTATTAGGTATTGGCGCAAACCAATCAGGATCATTTTCATTGCATTTCAAAATTTCTGCCGGAAACTGTTTCCCATCTTTATCTCTGAAATAAATTTTACCCGGAGTAGTGCCAATATTGCCGGCAGTCACTGTAATGCCCGCATCACGCAAACCGCTATTAGGATCAAGGCATAACCAGGGTGCCGTGTCATCATTAGGATCAGAGCAATAAGCAGGTGGCGGTGGAGGCGGTGGCGAAGGAGGTAAACAATCGGCAGGACAATTAGTGTAATTTTCTCCGGATTCGCAAACTCCATTGCCGCAAACTGCTTGAGGTACAACACCACCAGTTCCTGCGACTAAGCGGCTTAAGACAAAACTGGCAATCGCAAAAGCACTTAAAATTATAACCAAACCAATCAGCGCAGAAATTAAAAGTTTTTTAGCTCTTTCAATTTTTTCCGGCACGCCCTCAGCTGTCATATATAAGTAGCCGCCATAGATTATCAAAGCCACGGCCACAACGCCTAATAAGCCTAAAAATACTCTGATAATATTAGCTATTGTCACTCTAATATCCTGAGTACCCAAACCAGTAGCTGTCGCATATTCCAAACCGACATTTAAAGCTTCCGCTTTGACTTGATTAATAAACAAAAACAAACCTAACAAAATAATTATTAAGCTAAAAATTATTAATCTTTTTTTGTGCAATAATTGCATCATAATTTATTGGGCTGGTTCAAGATTAATAGTTATACTGGCTGGAAATTCAGTTGCTACTAAAACTCCACTTTTATTTTCTGTTGAAAAAAACCACCATTCCGGACCTGGCCCGCTATTTAAAACAAAACTATTGACTGTCATAGTGAAATTGATTGCTGACTGGCTATTACCTAAATAAAATATCTCTCCATCTGTTCTGCTCATGACCCAATTATTAGTATAATTAATAGTATCACCGACTTTATTACAAGCTTCTCCTGGATCATCCATAAAATAACAGCCGCCGGCAGCCAAACCAGTAATTGAGCCCGAATAATGGCCACCGCCGCTAGTCCCCAGATATTTGCCATGAATATCAATTAAATAATATCCAATATTATTGGGGTCAGTCGTATCTTTATAAATAAAAGTTACATCTCTGTTAGTTTTCAACATATCTTGAAATACTCCACCATAATCCTCTAATCTATCAATATGCGTGGCAGCTACACTATAATTATAAAAAGGGGTGACTGACTCACTAAAATCAAAAGCATCTAAATTTGTCTGCTGGCCATTATAATTTAAAACAAAATTATCAATTGTATTTTCTTCCTCTTCATCTACAGGCAAACCCGTATTTTTACCTTCTTCGCCGTCGCTGGGCTGATTAGTGTTTTGATTAGCATTCTGATTGGCATTAGCATTAGTGCCGCCGATTTCCACGCCTGTTGCTTCTAAAATTTTACTTAAAATAAAATTTGTTAAACTATAAGCTGCCAGAATTATCACCAGCCCAGAGCCTGCAGAAATTAATATTTTCCTGACCTTTTCTAATTTTTCCGGATCTCCTTTGCTGGTTAAATATTGAATGCCTCCATAGATAATTAATAAGACGGCAACTATTCCCAAGAGACCCAGCACAACTTTAACAATATTACCAATTGTTAATCTAATATCATTCCCGCCTAAGCCTGTTTGCTGGCCATAGCTTAAACCGACATCAATAGTACCTGCCAAAGCTGGCCAGAAGTGAAATAAGAAGACTAAAGAACAGACTAAACTTGTAAATAATATTTTTATTGCTACTTTTTTATTCATTAATCTTTTAAAAGTGGATTAAAATTACGTTAAGGTAATTGGCACGTTGGAAAACTAGTATCGTTAGGCAGCCAATTGCCTGGAGAAACTTCATATTCTCCTGGACTAATTTCCACTTTTTCACAGCCTGGTCCAGCACAAGGCTGATAACAATTCTGGAAAATATCCTGAACTCCTGAGCCGACTTGCAGGCTATAGTTTGAATTGGCTGCCAAAACTTCATGGTTTATTATAGCTCGAGTTTGACCGCTTGGCTTGCTGAAATAATCATTCTGGCTACCTAGCCAATAAGCCAAGGGAACTGCATTAGCTGGCTGGTTTAAAGTTATATAATCTTTACCATCGCCATAGCCGCTATCTTGTTTTAGCGTACTGAACATCATTAGCTTGTCAAAAGTAATTTCATAATCAAGCAAAGGATTAATATCTGTTGCGCCTGAGACAGGAAAATAACTTTCGATTTCAGGCGGACTTAGTTCTATTCTGTCATCAGTATAAAAACTCCATTTAGAATCATCTCCCTGATTAGCCGAATCAGGCGAATTTATATAATAAGGCGGTGTACCGCTTTGGGCTTGAGGGCCTTGGCTTTGGCCATCTAAATTGCCATCTAATGAATTATCAGCCATATCAATTATGCCAGTATAAGGAAAAGCCGCAGTTGGCTTGCCTGACTCTAATAATGAAGCTGCCTTAACTAAAACTGCGATATTTTCATTGCCTGGCAAGCAGAAAACATCACCGCCGCAGGTATTTTTACCGCAAAGATCATCAGTTATAAATTCTACTGTTTTATACTGATTAGAATATAAAAATTCTCCAGCTATAAATTTATCCTGGCTAGAATTAGGCTCTAAGAAAACATTAATATTATTAAAAGTATTAATTAAGTTGGTATTCGGATCTGTTCTTAACCTGCCGACTGTTCCCCCGCCTTGTAATTCAACCAGACCTCTCATAGTCATAGGATTTATAGCCTCGTTAAAATTAATCTGCACAATTATATTGCGAGGCACTGATTGATTTTGATTATTAGCCGGCTGCGGAATAACAGAAATTATCTTGGGCGGGGTCAAATCTACTCTTGTAGAAACTTCAAAGCTCCATTCATAACCGCCTAACTGGCCAAAAGCATCAGTGTCATCAAACTTTTTAATATTGTCCGTCAGCCAAACTGTATAATTAGTTGACTGATCAGCGCTACCTAATAAATTAATGGGTTTGAAAACAAAGGTTTTTAAGTCATCAGTATGATAAGCCCTAACATCAGTTACATAAGGTCCGTTTGGCTCACTGGTTTTCCTTATTTTGATGCTATCAACATTAATAAGATCATCCGTTGGATCAGCTGGCGTATCATTATCATTAATTAAACTATCAACTGACATTTCTTCTTTAAAGGTTACGACAATGCTGGTATTCCTGGGAATATCAAAAGCATTGCGCTCAGGATAATGGCTTTCAATGATGCCGCTGCCCAAAGCGCCACCCCCTTGCCCGTAAGCAGGCGGACCTGGTATGCCTGGCACACCAATAGCCCCCACTAAATAACTAAGTATAAATTGAGCAATCGCAAAAGCACTTAAAATTATAATTAAGCCAATTATGGCATCCCTTAATATTTTTTTAGCTTGTTCTATTTTCTCTGGATTACCAGCCGAAGTCATATAAATGTAGCCGCCGTAAAGAATAATCAAAACAGCCAAAATGCCTAAAAATCCTAAGAAAGTACGAATAATACTGGCAATAGTAATCCTAATATCCTGAGTACCTAAACCAGTACCAGCTGCATATTCTAATCCGACATTTAAATTCGCGGCTAAAACTGCTTTACCTAATAAAAAAACTACCAAAATCAAAATGACTAACAGCAAAATTTTGGCAGTTTTACTGACAATTTTTTTATTTTGTCTCTCCTGACTATCAATTTTCGTCAAGAGTCCTTTTTTGCGCATGGGATCTATTTTAAAAAATTTTATTTATTCAGTTCTTCTTCCACTGCTTTTCTGACCAAACTGCCATCAGCTTTATCTTTTAATTCGGCCATAACCTGACCCATAACCTGGCCAAGATTATCTTTTTCAGTAATTTTTGCCAGAATTTCTTTAACTTTTTTCTTAATTTCCTGCTCATTCATCTGCTTGGGCAAATATTTTTCTAAAATTATTAATTCTGCTTGCTCCTTATCTGCCAATTCTTGCCGAGCTGCTTTTTGATATTCTTCTATGGCTTCTTTCCTTTTCTTTATTTCGCTTTTTATGATTTTAATAATATCTTCTTCTGCCAAATCCACCATTTTCTTTATCTTCTCGTTTTTTAAAGCAGCCAAAAGTAAGCGTAAAGTCGAAACCTCGCTCTCTTCTCTATTTTTGAAAGCTTGCTGATAATCCTTTTCAATTTGAGAATAAAGTGACATTTAATTTTTTATGGAAATTTATTCTTCCATCAATTTGCCAATTTTTTTTAAATATTCCTTTTTAGCTTTAATTTCATTACGTCTTAAAGCTAATTTCTTGGCTAAATTTTTATTAGGCCCTTTGGTTAAAAACCTAATTTTTTTTGCTTGCAGTAATTTGCCGCTTTGCAAAACTTTTTTATTAAAACGTCGTAGCAAACTCTCAAAAGTTTCCCCTTTTTTCCTTTTTGCTTCAGCCATTCTTTTATTCACATCTCCTTTCTAAAGTTGATTTAATAATAACAATAAATTCTAATTTAGTCAAATAAAAAATAAATAGCTTCTTAAATTAAAAAAGACCGAATTAGATTCGGCATTTCTAAGCTTTTGTTTGCGATATTTTTACCTTATTGACCCAACCTTTTTTTTAATTCTTTGACAATTTTATTATAATTGATTGTCTCTTGAATACCGCCTTCCATATCTCTCAATAATATTGTTCCTTCAGAAAGCTCTTTTTGCCCTAAAATTAAAGTATATTTAACTCCCAGTTTATTAGCCACATCAAGCTGGTTTTTTAAACCATCCTTAGCAAAGCTTTCAGCGATATTAAAGCCTTCTTTTCTTAATTCTTCATAAAAGCCTAAAGCTTTACGCTTAGCAGCCTCACCAAGTTGGGCAACTAAAATATCTGGCTTTTCTGGTTCAGGCACGGCTATTTCTAATTCTTTGATTCTTAAAATAGTTCTTTCAATACCGATTGATGCCCCGACAGCAGGAGTCGGTCTGCCGCCTAACATTTCAATTAAATTATCATAACGGCCACCACCACCTAAAGCATTTTGCGCCTTTTTTTCATTTGATTCAGGCCAGATTTCAAAAACTGTTTTAGTATAATAGTCCAAACCTCTTACCAAGCGAGGATTAAGGTTGTAATTAATTTCTAATTCATCTAAAAATTCTAAAACTTTAACAAAATGATTTTTGCACTCATCACATAGCCAATCAACAATTTGGGGGGCATCTTCAGCAATAGCCATACATTTTTCCTCTTTGCAATCTAAAAGTCGCAAAGGATTCTTACTTAATCTTGCTTTGCAATCTTCACAAAGATCGCTCTTTTGTGATTTGTAATAATTAACTAATTGAACTTTATATTCTTTACGGCAATTAGGGCAGCCGATGCTGTTTATTTGTATATTTACATCAATACCTAACTCTTTAAATATATTGCAACTCACAATAACCATTTGAGCATCTAAAACCGGATTAATATCTCCCAAAGCTTCAAAGCCGACTTGATTAAATTGTCTATAGCGGCCTGACTGAGGTCTGTCATAACGAAACATTGGCCCCAAATAAAATACTCTGACCGGCTGAGGCAAATTCAACATTCCATGATTAATATAAGCTCGTGCTACTGAAGCAGTTGCTTCTGGCCTTAAACTGATATTTTCACCGCCTCTATCTTCGAAAGAAAACATTTCTTTTTCTACGATATCTGTTTCCTTACCCACCGAACGGATAAATAAGGCTGTTTCTTCCAAAATAGGCAAATCAATTCTTTCAAAACCATAAATCTGGGCAATATTTTTTGTTTTTTTTCTAACAAAATCCCAATATTTTTGTTCAGTGGGCAAAATATCCTTAAAACCGCGTAAGAGCTGCGGCGTTCTTTTTGCTGCTTTGGCTAAGTGGGGTTTTATTTCTGCCCTTATTTTTTCCTTGGCAGTTTTTTTAACTTTAAGAGCAATTTTCTTAGCAGCTTTCTTTTTCTTTTTTTTAGCTTTAATTTTTGGCATAGCTAGCAAAACTTAAATTCAAAAATTTTCAGTTAAACTTTATAAATTATAATTAGGCGTCCCGAAAATAGTTATTTTATCAAATGGCCAGCCTCTTACCCAAGCCTTACCAATAATTAATCTCCTAGGCACCGCATCAAATCTTCTGGAATCCAAACTAGCTCTCCTATTATCACCTAAAACAAAATATTCATCTTTATCTAAAATAAATTCTGTTTTACCTCCCATACTTTCCGTATCTGTATCTTCAAATAAATACGTGTCTTCATTTAAAGTCATACCATTGGGATGCTGATCATTATAAATAGTAATTTTGCCATCTTTTAATTTAACTTTTTCACCAGGTAAGCCAATTATTCTTTTTATAAAATATTCACTTGGATCCTTGGGATAACGAAAGACAATTACATCGCCTCTCTGCGGTTCATAAAAACGATAAGCTATTTCATTAATGATTAAATATTCATGATCATAAAAGCTTGGCTCCATTGAAGCGCCTTTAACATAAAAAGGCTGAATCAGAAAATATCTAACAGGAATAATAATTGCCAGGGAAATTATGACAACTTTTACTATTTCTAAAATAAATTCACCTAATGTCCGCCATAAAGAATCGTAGGTGGAACCAGTCTTCCATTCGAATTGATTGTCTTGATCTTTTAAATTTTTATTTGTCATGTGATTAGGATAATAAATAAGATTATACCCATCATAGCATAAAATTTCAAGTAAGGCAAATAGACTGACTTGAATTTTTTACAATTTAATGGTTAAATTAAATAAGAGTAATAAGAATAAAATTTACTTCTTTCTTTTGTGTTTATATAAACAATGGAAACTCCTAAAATAAATTTTTTACTAGAGAAAAAGCAAAAAAAGAAAAAAAGATTGATTAATAAGATATTATTTTATCCTCTTATTTTTGTTGGCATTTTTATTTTAGTTTTTTCTTTCCAGATTATTCTTTCGGGGGATAGCTTGATAGAAAGCATTGAAAAGATCAATATCTTTCAGAATTATGGACTTTCCTTAGGCAAAGATACTCCCTTGCTAGGCGAAGATGAAGACAGAATAAATATTTTACTTTTAGGCATGGGCGGAGCTGGGCATCCTGGTCCTTATTTAACTGACACGATGATTCTCGTTTCAATCAAGCCTTCTGAAAATAAAGTTGCCATGATTTCTATTCCTCGTGATTTATCAGTGCCTATGCCGGGCTATGGCTGGCGAAAAATTAACTTTGCTAATCATTTTGGCGAGATGAAAGAAGCTGGCTCCGGTCCAAAATTTGCAGCTGATATTGTAAGTCAAACTTTTAATATTCCTATTCATTATTATGTGCGCGTTGATTTTAGCGGTTTTGAAAAATTAATTGATGAATTAGGCGGCATAAAAGTTGATGTTGATAATAGTTTTGTGGATTACCAATTCCCTACTGATGATTATGGCTATCAAACACTCAGCTTCAAAGCAGGTCTGCAAAAAATGGATGGCAAAACTGCTTTGCAATACGCCCGCTCCCGTCATGGCACAAATGGCGAAAGTTCTGACTTTGCCCGAAGTAAAAGACAACATAAAGTTATTGAAGCAATCAAAGATAAAGCATTATCTTTTTCTACCTTCTTGAGCTATAAAAAAATGTCTGCGCTACTTGATCTTTACCGTGATCATGTAGTAACAAATATAAATATTGGCGAAATTTTTTCTTTTATTAAATTGGCAAAAAAAATAGATACAAGTAATGTAATAAACATTGTATTGCAAGATGGACCAGACGGACCGCTTTATGCCACTAATATTAATGGCGCTTACATATTACTACCTAAAGACATGACTTTTTATCAACTGCAGCAAATAGTAAAATATGCTTTTGAGCCAGAGAAAGAAATAAAACCCAGAGAACAAGTCAAAATTGAAATTCAAAATGGAACTAAAATTGAGGGGTTAGCCTATCGCACTTCTGTTAACTTAAAAAATAAAGGCTATCAAGTAATCAAAATAGGCAATGCGCTAAACCAAGATTATGAAAAAACTGTTATTTATGATTTGACCCAAGGAGCAAATCCTGATGCCTTAGAAGATCTTGTCAGTAAATTAAAAGCTAATGTTTCACCAACTGATTTAACAAAGCCCGAAGCAGCTCAAAATGCAGATTTTTTGATTATTTTGGGCCAGGATCAATCTGATAATTCTTCCTAAAAATTGAATTTAAAATATGAAAAACCTGCCTCAAGTTATTATTATTGGCCGGGCTAATGTCGGAAAATCTACTCTTTTTAACCGTCTAATTGAAAAACCCAAAGCACTCACCTCTAAATTGGCTGGCACAACAAGAGATACTAATATTGGCCAGGTCTATTGGCAGGGAGTAAATTTTGAATTAATTGATACCGGCGGCGTTGAAACAATTATACCCTCAAAAAAAATAAAAAAACTTTCACCAGCCTTAAATATCGAATATACGCTGGACATCATTGAAAAAACTCAATCAGCTTTAAAAAAAGCTGATTTGATCTTATTTTTAGTTGATATCCAAACTGGTCTTTTACCTCAGGATAAAGAGTTAGGAAAAATACTTAAAAGATTAGGCAAACAAATAATTTTTGTAGCCAATAAAACCGACTCTTTGAAATTAAGAGAAAAAATGGGCGAATTTTTTAAGCTAGGCTTTGGCGAACCGTTTTTTGTTTCAGCTTTAAACGGCTCAGGCACTGGAGATCTTTTAGATGAGATAGTTAAACGGCTTAAAAAATTTAAAAAAGGCAAAAAGGCAGAAAAATTTGAAATTAAACAAGCCATTAAAATTGCTATCATTGGCAAGCCCAATGTCGGTAAGTCATCTCTCTTAAATTCGCTATTACAAGAGGAGAGAGCGATTGTTTCTCCTCTGCCTCACACTACACGCGAAGCAATTGATACCTTTTTAGAATACAAAAATAAAAACCTAATTTTAATTGATACCGCAGGCATCCGCAAACAGGCAAAAATAAGCAAGGGCTTAGAAAAAATTTCTGTCAAAAAAAGCCTGGAAAATGCAAGGAATGCTGATGTTTGTCTTTTGGTGCTTGACATTTCAGAACCGATTGGTGTCCAGGATAATAAATTAAGTAAAATTTTAATTGATGCCAATGTCAGTATTATAATAGTTGCGAACAAATGGGATAAAATAGAAGACAAAACAGACAAAACCCAAAATGATTTTCAAAAAAATATATATAGGCATTTTTCTTATTTGACCTGGGTGCCAATTATTTTCGTCTCAGCGTTAACTCATAAAAATGTGTATAATATTTTAGATTTAGCTCTGCAAATTTATGAGAATAGAAATATAAAAATATCTGACAGCGCTCTAAATAAATTTCTAAAACAAGCCATTAAAAGACAAAGGCCATTAAGAGCCAAGGGTAGCAAGCATCCTTATCTTTTAGATCTTAAACAAATAAAGACCGATCCGCCCCGTTTTCAACTTCAAATAAGAAAGACTGATACTCTAAGTTCTACATATATAAAATATCTAGAAAATGCTTTAAGACAAAAATTCAATTTACTTGGCACACCCGTTAAAATAATGATCAAACAATAATGAAAATTTTAATAATTTATAATCCTTTGGCTGGCAAAGAGAAAAAAAAAGATTTGCAGATCAAACGTTTTTTAAAAGATTATAATTTGGAAATAATTTGGCATTATGTAAGGCAAGGGAGCTTTGTTAACCTTAATCCTCAAAATTTCGATCGTATTTTTGTCGCAGGCGGTGATGGAACAGTCAGAGAAGCAGCGTCTTGGCTGATTAGCAAAAAAGCTAATGTGCCTTTAATTATAATCCCTATTGGCAGCGGCAATATTTTAGCCTCTTCCTTGGGCATTCCCTTAGAAATTAAAAAAGCGCTGCAACTGGGTTTTAGTGATAAGATTCGCAAGATAAATGTTGGCTTAGTTAATAATAAATATTATTTTCTGGTTGCTGCTGGCTGCGGTTTTGATGCCAAAGTAATTAAGCATACTACCCGAAAAATGAAAAAAGCCTGGGGATTTCTAGCTTATATTTTTAGTTTGGTATTTAACTTTTTCAATACAGAAACAAACAAATTTTTTATTAAAGTCGATGATATGAAAAAGACAGTTACTGCTCAGAGCATTTTGGTTTCTAATTTTCCTAAATTTTTTAATTTGGTTTTAAATCCTCAGCTTAAAATTAATGATAATGTTTTGAATGTCAGTATCATAAAAACTTTACATATAAAAGATCTCGGCATACTGCTTTACAGATTTTTAATCGGTAAATATAAAAAAGATTGGCGCTATGAATATTATGCGGCTAAAAAAATTTATATTTTACCCTATAATAAAAATACTCATATTCAAATTGATGGTGAAATAGTCGAATTGCCTTATTTAGATATTCAAATTATTCCGCAAGCTTTAAAAATAATCGCTAATAAATTACCTTAACCGCCGAGCTGTCATGGTGCCTGCCCGCCGAAGCATAAGCGAAGGCGGGAGCAGAGTCGAACCATAAAGCGAGGCTCTTAAAATATATGACCAAACTTATCGTGGGTTTAGGCAATCCAGGTAAAGAGTACCAAAATACTCGTCATAACATTGGCTTTCAGGCTCTAGATTATCTTAGAGAATATTTTAAGCTGCCTAATTTTAAATTAGACAAAAAATTAAAAGCAGAGATTACTAAAGATAAAAATATAATCCTGGCGAAACCGCAGACTTTTATGAATAATTCTGGTCAAGCCGTGGCAGCAATAAAAAAATATTACAAGATAAAATTAAATGATATTATTATTATTCGTGATGATGTTGATATTCCCATTGGTAAAATAAAATCCAAGCAAGGTTCAAGCGGTGCTGGACATAAAGGCATTCAATCAATTATCCAGCATTTAAAATCCAATAATTTCTGGCAGATTAAAGTCGGAGTGGCTAATGAGATGATCAGAACCAAAATCCCGACTGAAAAATTTGTTTTGCAAAAATTCACCAAAGAAGACTTAACCAAAGCCAAGAATATTCCAGCCAAGACTATAGAAATAATAAATTCAATTATGAAATAACTGTTATTTTCTTTCATTTGAAACAGAAAACCTAGCCTTGCGACTAGGTATTTTTTATTTTTTGGTGGAACAGACGGGGATTGAACCCGCAACCTCTGGCTTGCAAAGCCAGCGCTCTCCCAATTGAGCTACTGCCCCACCGATGAAACTTTGGAGGTGACACTTGGATTTGAACCAAGAATCGCGGATTTGCAATCCGCAGCCTTAACCGTTTGGCTATGTCGCCCCATTAAATGATCTTTTGGAACCGCCTATCGGAATCGAACCGATAACCTACTGATTACAAATCAGTTGCTCTACCAGTTGAGCTAAAGCGGCCCCGAACTATTCTAGACAAAAAAGCTCTAAGCCCGAAGCTCAAAGCCTTTTGCTATTATTACTATCCAGAGTACTACCTACCAGTGTAGGACTTTCTGCACAAGGCTTTGGCCCTAACTTATGGCAAATTACTCAGAGGAGGAGGGTCCTCTTTTCCTTGCCGACTGGCAGATAGAAGTCTGGACACTAAATTGTAATTAGTGATTGGTGATTAGTAATTAGGAATATGAATATTTAAATACAAATCACTAATAACTTAATAACCATTAACCATTAACTAACGATTTTACAATACTTTTTAGTATATCACAACTTTAAGTATTTGTCAAGTTCTAAAAAACCCTTTACCCCTCTTCATCTTCTTGCCCTTCTTGCCCTTCCCTAAAATATGCTACTATAATAAAAATATGCAAGATGATCTAAAATACTGGGTTGCCATTTCTCAATTTGCTAAAATCGGCGCTCAGCGTTATAAAAAACTCTATAATTACTTTCCCGACATGAATGCAGCTTGGCAAGCCGATTTTTTAGAATTGCAAAAAGCCGGCTTAGAAGAAAATATTGCCCAGGAATTTATAATCAAACGTAAAGAAATTGAACCTGATTTAGAAATAGAAAAAATCCAAAAAGAAAATATTCAAGTCATAACTATTAAAGATAATAATTATCCTAAACTTTTAAAAGAAATTTTTAACCCGCCAGCTTTGCTTTATGTTAAAGGCAATTTAGAAAATCTTAATCAAAACTTTAATCTGGCTGTGGTTGGCACCCGCAAAATTTCCAACTATGGCAAACGAATTACGCCGGACATAGTCAAACCATTAGTTCAAAATGGTTTCACTATTACCAGCGGACTGGCTTTAGGTGTTGATGCTTTAGCGCATCAGTCAGCTTTAGAAAATGAAGGCAGAACAATTGCAGTTTTAGGCAGCGGCTTAGATCAAAAAAGTATTTACCCGTCATCAAACCGTTATCTGGCCCAAAACATTTTAAATAATAACGGCACAATAATTTCTGAATTCCCTCTTGGCATGCTGCCTCTCAAGCATAATTTTCCAACGCGCAATAGGATTATTGCTGGCTTAAGCTTAGGCACATTGGTGATTGAAGCCGCTGCCAGTTCTGGCGCCCTAATTACTGCTTATTATGCCTTAGAACAAAACCGAGAGGTCTTTGCCGTACCCGGTCCGCTATATAATCAACAATCAATTGGCACTAACAAACTCATTCAAAAAGGTGCTAAATTAGTTACCAGCCATCATGATATTTTGGAGGAATTAAATTTACAAGAAGTTAAAAATTATGTTGCCAATCAAAAAATTCTGCCCGAAACAGCTGAAGAAAAAAATATTTTAAAATTTTTAAGCCCAGAACCAATGCATATTGATCAGATTATAAAAAATTCTCAAATGCCTACGGCTCAAGTTACCAGCACTTTAAGCCTGATGGAAATGAAAGGCTTAATCAAAAATTTAGGCGGACAAAATTATATTCTTTTATAATAGGTAAAATAAGAGCTATATGAGCGATAGGTGCATAGGTGAATAAAAGAATCACCTATTAACATATATTCTTATTCACTTTTAGCTCCCCTAGCTCTTATTTTCATTTAAAAATAATTTGACAAATATTTCAATCCCTGTTATTAATAGTAATAATTATTTAATTATTCCAATTAAAGTTGAAATATGTCTAAAACATTAGTTATCGTTGAATCACCAACTAAAGCCAAAACCATTACTAAATTTTTAAGCAAAGACTTCAAAGTGGAGTCTTCTTTTGGTCATATTCGTGATTTGCCGGAAAAAAAATTAGGTGTTGATGTAGAAAATGATTTCCAGCCTGAATATGTTATTCCCACCAAAGCCCAAAAACAAGTCAAAAAACTGCAAGAATTATCAAATAAAGCAAATGAGGTTATTCTGGCGACTGATGAAGACCGCGAAGGAGAAGCCATTGCCTGGCATTTGACTCAAGCTTTAAATTTGCCGGCAGATAAAACAGAAAGAATTACTTTTCATGAAATCACCCAAAAAGCCATTGATGAAGCTTTACATCATCCCAGAAAAATTGACATGAATCTAGTTGATGCTCAGCAGGCGCGAAGAATTTTAGACCGTTTAGTCGGTTATAAACTTTCTCCTTTTTTATGGAAAAAAGTCGCCAAAGGCTTAAGCGCTGGCCGTGTTCAATCAGTGGCTGTACGTTTAGTCTGCGAAAAAGAAAAAGAGATTCAAAATTTCAAAACAACAGAATATTGGTCAATTGAAGCAGAATTAGAAAAAGACAAACAAAATTTTATTGCCCAACTGGTTAAAGAAAAAAATAAAACCATTAAAAAATTGGATATTCAAAATGAAAAACAGGCTCAGACGATTTTTGACAGTTTAAAAAATGCCGATTATCAAGTTATCAGCATTGATAAAAAAGAAACAAAAAAACAGCCGCCTACGCCTTTTACTACTAGCACCTTACAGCAAGAAGCTTCAAAAAAATTAGGCTTTTCTGCCAAGCAAACAATGATGCTGGCTCAAAGATTATATGAAGGCATTGAATTAGGCCAACAAGGTTCGGTCGGTTTGATTACCTATATGAGAACAGATTCTTTAAATTTATCTAGCTTTTCTTTAAATAACATTAGGGATTATATTAGTAATAAATTAGGTTCAAGTTATTTGCCCGCGGCAGCTAGAATTTACAAAACAAAATCAAAGGGTGCGCAAGAAGCTCACGAGGCTATTCGACCTACTGATATTAATAATATTCCAGAAGAAATAAAAAATTATTTAGAACCACGACAATATAGACTCTATAAATTAATCTGGGAAAGAACCCTGGCTTGCCAAATGCAGCCGGCCATTATGGACCAAACTAAAGTTGATATCAAAGCCGATGATTACACCTTTAGAGCTAACGGCCAAATTATTAAATTTGATGGTTTTCTTAAAGTTTACAAAACAATGGTTAAAGAAAATACTTTACCTGATTTAAAAGAAAAAGATAAATCAAATTTAATTGATTTGAAAAAAAATCAACATTTCACCCAGCCACCAGCTCGCTATTCTGAAGCAACTCTAATTAAGGCTTTGGAAGAATATGGTATTGGTAGACCTTCGACTTACGCGCCTACTCTAGCCACAATTCAGGAAAGAAATTATGTTAAAAAAAATGAAGATAAAAAACTTCAGCCCACTGAAATCGGCATGCTAGTTAATAATTTGCTAGTCGAACATTTTCCAAAAATAGTTGATTATAATTTTACTGCTCAAATGGAAGAAGATTTAGATGAAATAGCTGAAGGCAAAAAAAAGTGGGAACCAATAATTGGAGATTTTTATGATCCTTTTATTGATAATTTAAAATTAAAAGAAAAAGAACTAACTAAAAAAGAATTAACAGAAGAAAAAACTGACATAGTCTGTGATAAATGCGGCTCGCCTATGGTTATTAAAATGGGCCGCTTTGGCAAATTTTTAGCCTGCTCAAATTATCCCGAATGCAAAAACACCCAACCGCTTTTAGCGACAAAAGAAGAAATGGAAGCAGAAGAAACTAAAGAAGTTTGCGATAAGTGTGGCGGTAAATTAATAGTTAAGACCGGCCGCTTTGGCAAATTTCTAGCTTGTTCAAATTATCCTAAATGTAAATTCACTAAGCCGATTCAAAAGACAACAGGCCTAAAATGCCCTAAATGTAAAATTGGCGATATCGTAATTAAAAGGACTAAAAGAGGCAAAATCTTTTGGGGCTGCAATCGTTATCCTGAATGCGATTATGCTAGCTGGGAAAAACCTAAAGAATTAAATGATAAAAAAGAATAATCAAATAAAAAAGCCCCGATATTTATCGGGACTTTTTAGTGACGCTGAAGGATTTAACCCCAATTACAATGTAGATGTAAGGGTGTCAACTTCAGCGTCTTAATAATAATATCATAATTTGAAGCAGATGTCAATGGTATTTTTTGCCAAAAAGAAAAAATCCCGGACTTACAGTCCCGAATTTTTTCCCATTGCAATAAGGTTTGACCCTTACATCTTGATTCCATTATATCATAAGTTGCAAAATCTGTCAATAGTTTGACAATTTTTAACTTTAAAGATAAACTAAAATATCTTATACTTAAAGAAAAGGTTTAACAGGATTTAAAGGATAAAAGGAAAATATGATAATAGGTTACATATAATTCCTCTTTTACCGCTAGACCTTTAAACATCTAAAATCTTTAAAACATAAAATTCTCTATCACCCATGCCAGACCTAGAAATAAAATTTAAAAACCTAATTAAAACTGTTAAATATTATTATCCTCAAGCTGATTTAGATTTAATTAAGCTGGCTTTTGATTTTGCTCAAGAAGCCCACAAAGGCCAAAAAAGAATGAGTGGCGAAGATTATATTTATCATCCTTTAGCAACTGCCCAAACTTTAGCTGAAATGAAATTAAGTCCGACTATTATTATTGCTGGTCTTTTGCATGATGTGCCAGAAGATACTAATTATACGCTAGAAGACATAAAAAATGATTTTGGCGATGAAGTCGCTGCCTTAGTTGAAGGTATCACTAAATTAGGCTCAATTAAATATCGCGGGATTGAAAGATATATTGAAAATCTAAGGAAAATGTTCATTGCCATTGCTAATGATCTCAGAGTTATTTTAATCAAATTTGCTGATCGTTTACATAACTTAAAAACGCTTTATGCTCTGCCTCGTAACAAGCAAATAAGAATTGCCTCAGAAGTTTTGGAAATTTACGCGCCCATTGCCAATCGTCTAGGTATGTATGAAATGAAAGGTCGGCTTGAAGAGGAATCATTTAAATATCTCTATCCTAAAGAATACAATTGGCTAAAGAAGTTAGTTGAGGAACAAAGCAAATACAAGGAAAAATATTTAAATAAAATTATAAAATTTGTTCAGCAGGAATTAAAAAATGAAAATGTTGAATATCTTGAAGTAAGAGGCAGAATTAAACAATTATATAGTCTTTATAAAAAATTATTGCGCCATGATAAAGACATTAATCGAGTTTATGATTTTATTGCTATTAGAATAATCGTGAAAGATATTCCTGCCTGTTATTCTGTATTGGGTATTATTCATAAAAAGATGAAACCGCTTAAAGGCAGAATTAAAGATTATATTGCCCAGCCTAAACCCAATGGCTATTCTTCTTTACACACAACAGTTTTCACGCCTGAAGGAGAAATTATTGAAGTCCAAATTAGGACCCAAGAGATGGAAGAAGAAGCAGAATATGGCATCGCTGCTCATTGGTACTATGATGAAAACGGCTCGCTCAGGACAAGCAAAAGAACAAAATGGATAGAAGAAATAGCCAAATGGCAAAAAGAATTAAGTGAAAATCAAAAATTTCTAGAGAAACTCAAGATTGATGTTTTTCAAGACAGAATATTTGTTTTCACTCCAAATGGAGACGTCATAGATCTGCCAAGTGGCGCTACGCCTGTAGATTTTGCTTATCATGTACATACGGACGTAGGCAATCAATGCGTGGGAACTCTAATTAACAACCAAATAGCCACTTTGGATAAGCCTTTAAAAAGCGGCGATGTGATAGAAATATTAACTAATAAAAGCAGAAAATTCCCCAACGCTGACTGGTTAAAATTCGCAAAAACTAGTTTGGCGAAAAATAAAATAAAAAGTTCTCTAAGTAAGAGAACCTTAATTGATAAATTTCTTAAAAAATAAATTTCAATCTATTTTAAATCTTCTAGCATTTGTCTGATTTCTTCATCTTCCGGCTGAAGCTCTAAATATTTAGTTAAAACTTGTTTGGCTTCTTCAACTTTATCTTGATTAAGATAAAGTTTTTTTAGACTTAAAACAATTATTTTTTGGCTAGGATCCAAGCTATAAGCTTTTTCAATATTAGCCAAAGCTTTTTCCTCATCCCCAAATTCCTGGTAATAAAGCCCTAAATTGAAATAGCCTAAAATATAATCATTTTTCAATTCTATACTTTTTTCCAAATCATTTTTTATTTTTTGGCTTAATACTTCTATTTGCTGTGCAGAAACATCTGTTTTATTTTCCTTAATGGCTAAATATTTATCAAAATTTAATAAAGCCCGATCAACATATAATTCAGGATTTTGAGGATCTAAATCAATTAATCTTTCTAAATTAGCCTCTTGCAATGGAGCTACGGAAAAGCCCAAAGTTTTTAAATTATCTAAAATGCTCCTTAAGATCAAATAGTTGTCAATTCTTTTATTACCTGGAACAAACCCTTTATTTAAATTATCCAATATTTCTTGCTCTATCTGCTGCTGATCAAATTCCGTTGAAGAATTTGCCAAGAATAAATCTTTATTTATTAAAAGACTGACTAATTTTAAATTGTAATCCTTGCGTTCCGGATTATTATTGATTGCCTGTTTAAAGCTGGTCGCTGCCTCATCAAAATCAACCAAAGAATCGAATGTTTTAACTGATTGTTTTTCTAAATTTATCTCATCATTGACTAATTTTACTTCAAAATAAATTAAAGCAATCACCAAAATCATAGCGACATAAAATAACAAATTAATTACGTGCTTATTGGCATATCCCTTCTCTTGCCCCTGGATTTCTATATCTAGTAAACTTACTGCCAAAGCAATGAGCAAAAAAAATAAAAAAATTAAAATAAAATCAAAGTTATAAAATAATCCAAAAGCGGAAAAAGTAAACAAAATCGTGGTAACAAAACAAATGCTCGTGAACTTTTGATAATTACTAGAATCAAAAATCTTAAATCTTTTTAAAAATATTATTAATTGATAAAAGTATTTTATGAAAATTATAATCACCAAAAATAAACCCAGAATGCCTATATTATTTAGAATCTCTAACCAAAAATTTGCATTTTTTTCAAAGCTTAATTGCCAGAAATTAGTCTGATTAAATTCTAAAGGTTTATATTTATGGAAACTATAAGAAAAATTTTGTGGTCCGACACCTAGCAAAAAATAATCAGCCAAGCTGGCTTTTGTTATTTGCCAACCGAATTCATTATTTAATTTTATTTCAATGGGACTGATCAGTTTAGTATAATTGCTAACTGGTAAAATTAAAATCAAAACTGTTAAAAAGAGCAAGATGGTCAAAAAAATTATTAATTTATTAGAAAAATTTGCTGATTTAAAAGAAAGCAAGAGGATAAATACAAAAATTGAAATAATTAATATGAGTAAAACATAAGGATTATCAATTAAATAGATGAATAATAAAAATAATACACCTAATATTAAATTTAAAATTTTCATCTTTTTGCCAGTATTAACTAAAAATAGATATAGATTCAAAAACAAACCGATTACTAATAGAAAATAAAAGGTATTAATAGAAATATTAAAATTTGAGAGCCAAGAATTGACTAAAAATAAATTTAAGATATTAATTACTAAAATTAAAAATAGAGAAAAAAGCAGACAATAGCTAATATTTTTTACTTCGGATAATGTTTTAATAAAACGGCTGACAAAAAAATAAAAAATAATCAAGAATAAAACTGTCAAAAAAGAGAGAGAGACTATTAAATTGCTGCCTAAAAAACTGTAATACTTATCAATCGAAAAAAGACTGGACAAAAAATAAACAAATAGCAATAAAATAAAAGGGATATCTAAAAACTTAAATTGAAAAATGATTCTTTTAGTTAAGAAAATTTTTATCAGCCAAAAAATTAAAGCTAAAATAATAATAAAATAGAATAAAATAACCTTAGCAAATTCAGAAAAATAGGAAGAACCGTCAATAAAAAAAAGCGGTATTAAAAATACGCTTAAATAAATAATTATTCTTATTATTTTTTCTAAAAATAGCTCAGCGCTATTTTGCAGGTCGAAAATAATTTTTCCAAAGTCAGGAAAAGCAAACTTCATATTACTCTAAATCTAATAATTTTTTATAAATTTCATTTAAATCTTCCTGGGAATCATAAAGAATAACAATTTCTCCGCCTTTGTCCTTTTTCCTGATCAACACCTTATAGCCTAACAGATCTCTTAGCTTTTCTTCCTTTGCTAAAAGTAGAGGATCAATTTTTAAGGTCCTCAAATGGCTTTTTACTCTAACATTTCTTGCCTGCCCTTCTGCCTGCCTGACTGTCATTTGATTATGGAGAATCTTTTTTAAAAATTCTTTCTGCTCTTTTTCACTAGACAAACTAGCAATGGCGCGCGCATGGCCTTCGGAAATTTTTTCATCTAAAATTGCTTTTTGAACTTCTTCTGGTAAGTTTAATAAGCGCAAAGTATTAGCAATCGTCGATCTTTTCTTCCCCATTCTTTTAGCAACATCCTCCTGCTTCAAATTAAATTCATCAATTAAACGTTTGTAAGAAAGAGCTTCTTCAATTGGGTTCAAATTTTTACGCTGCAAATTCTCAATTAAAGCTAATTCTAATTTTTCCTGCTCTTTAGCTTGCCTAATAATTGCCGGGACTTTTCCTAAATTTAAAATTTGAGCAGCTCTTAATCTTCGTTCGCCAGCAATTAATTGATAATGTTCATCATCAATTTTAGTTACAATTAAAGGCTGGATTATTCCGTAGATTTTTATAGAATTAGTTAACTCTTCAAGTTCACTGTGATCAATTTTCTTTCTGGGCTGATGAGGATTTAATTGAATTTTTTCAATTTCAATCTCAAAAATTTTATTCTTCTCATCTATTTTATTAATTTCCTGATTCGAAAATTTTGTTTTAATGGGTTTTTGAGGAATTAAAGAATTCAAACCTCTACCTAAAGGCATAATTTTATTTTAGTTTTAATAATAATTAAAATTAGTCAAATCAATTATTTCTTTGGCTAAACGTTCATAAGCTTTAGCGCCTTTTGATTTAGGATCATATTCTAAAATCGTTTTGCCATAACTAGGCGCTTCAGTCAAACGAATATTACGCGGGATAACTGACCTAAAAATTCGATCAGGAAAATATTGATAAAGCTGATGCAAAATTTCATCGGAAAGTCTATTTCTTTTATCATACATAGTTAAAACTGCTCCCAAAATATCCAAATCAGGCTTTAAATTAGTCTTAATTAAATTAATTGTATTGATTAATTGGCCTAATCCTTCTAAAGCATAATATTCTGCCTGAACGGGAATTAAAATCTTTTCTGCAGCGACTAAACTATTTATAGTTAAAAGCCCTAAAGAAGGCGGGCAATCAATTATTATATAATCGTAATCATGCCTAGCTCTAAGCAAAGACTGCTCTAATTTAAATTCTCTATTATCCAAATTAACCAATTCTACATTAGCCCCTGCTAAATTCAAAGTAGCTGGTGCTATCTTAAAACCAGAAATAGTAGTATTTAAAATAATTTCATTTAAATCTTTACCTAAAATTAAAGATTCATAGACACCATTATCCAGATTATTATAATCAATACCTAGACCACTTGTGGCATTTGCCTGCGGATCTAAATCAATCAATAAAACAAATTTACCCAAAGATGCAAGGTAAGCAGCTAAATTAATAGCTGTTGTGGTCTTGCCTACGCCGCCTTTTTGATTAACAATAGAAATAATTTGAGCCATAAATTTTGCTTAATCTTACTATATTCTACACCTTTTTAATGAATTTGTAAAATTGACAAATTAAAGTTTTTGAGTTAAAATAAGACATATTTGTCTTTAAGCCGAAGTGGCGGAACTGGCCTATGCCAGCCGTAGCTGGCTTCGGCCAGCAAAGGCTGGTAGAATGGTACTCTAAAAATTTGCCGAAGTGGCGGAACTGGTAGACGCGCACGACTCAAAATCGTGTGGGGTTTTCCTCATGAGGGTTCGATCCCCTCCTTCGGCACAAATTAGTTAATTGTTAATAGTTAACTGTTAATAGTTATTATTGAGGCAGGGTAGCTCAGTTGGTTAGAGCGTGGGACTCATAAGCCCAAGGTCGAGAGTTCGATTCTCTCCCCTGCTAATATGTTTTTAACTGTTCATGGCGCAATCGGTATTATTATAGGCCAAAGGATTTCTAATCCCTGGCTAGCTTTTATAGCCGGTTTTATTTTACATTATATTTTTGATATAATACCTCATGGAGATACTAAAGTACCTAAACAATACTATAATATTGTTTATGCCTCTTTAGCTGGCATTATTGATTTGATTATCTTTGCAATTTTTTTAATTTTTATTAGCAGCAAAGTTGAAATATTGAAGCTTAATATTATTTTGGCCATAATCGGCAGTCTTTTGCCTGATATTTTACAAGCTTTTTACTTTATATCCAGGCAAAAATTGTTTAAATCTTTCCAAAATGTTCATGATTATTTTCATGGTTTAATCAGTAATCGATTTGAATTTAATTTTTTTACCGGTTTATTTTTACAAATTATTTTTTTTATTATATTAATAATAATTATTTAATATGCTACTTTCCGTTCATGCTACAGTCGGAGCAATTATTGGAGAGCACGTAGATACCCCTCTCTTGGCTTTTATTTTGGCTTTTATTTCTCATTTTATATTAGATATTATACCTCATGGTGATGAAGCTTTGATTAAAGCTTATCGCAATAATTTTAAAAGAAAAGCCATGAAATATCTAATTATCTTTGATCTTTTATCAACTGTAATTCTACTTTCTATGCTTTTCTTATTTCATAAAATAACATTCAGCCAAACAGTGATTTGGGGCATCATTGGCGGGGTCCTGCCAGATTTTATGGTCGCTATTCATGAAATAACTAAAAAACATTTCACTAGAACTCATAAATTCCATTATTGGATACATGACGGAATTAACAATAAATTGCATTGGTCTATGCCTTTCAAACTCGGAATTATTTTTCAATTAATTATTATCTATCTTCTTTTTAAAGTTGGGCGTTAAAATTTCTAAAAATAAAAAACAGCATCATTATCTAAGAAGCTGTTTTTTATTTTTATTTTAAATTTTCATATAATGCTAAGGTTTTTTGGGCACAGCTTTGCCAGGTGAAATTTTGAGCAATGCCTTTTTCTTTAAGCGATAGTTCTTCTTTTAAGCCCGACTGGCTAACAATCTTAAGCATTGCCTTTGTAATGGTTTTAGTCTTATAGGGCTCGACTAAAAGTGCATTATCGATCACAATTTCTGGAATTGAGGCAATATTAGAGGTAATTATCGGCACACCCATATTCATAGCTTCTAAAATAGGAAGGCCAAAACCCTCATATAAACTCGGAAAAACAAAGGCAAACGCTTTTTTTAATAAATAAACTTTTTCTAATAAATTAACATAACCCACATAAATAACTTTATCTTCTAAATTTAACTTCTTGATAGTTTCAAAAATTAAACCGTACTGCCAGCCTTTTTTGCCAGCTAAAACTAATTTGAAATTTTGATTATTGTCTTTTAAAAAAAGACTGAAAGCCTTGACTAATCTCACAAGATTTTTCCGCGGTTCAAGAGTACCAATAAACAAGAAATAAGGGTCTTGAATTTTAAATTTAGAATCAATTTTTTCTTCGTCTACGGTCAATTTATTATAATCCTCTACTCCTTCGTGGATTACTTCTATTTTTTCTTTTTTAATTTTAAAAATTTCCATTAAATCCGCCTTAGTATTTTCTGAGACTGCAATAATTTTTTTTGTTTTATAGAAACTAAAGGGAGTTAAAATGCTGCGGCCAAACCATTGGCCTTTAGGAAACCACTCGGGATTTTTATAAATTGCCAAATCATGGACAGTAATGACTGATTTTTGAAAATAAAAAAATGGAATAACATTAGCTGGATTATGATAAATGTCTAATTTATATAATTTTAAAATATGAGGAATAAATAAATGGCGATAAAAAAATGGAATTTTTGCTAAATTTTCTAAACCTGGAAAATAAATGCATCTGACATTTTTTTGCCTTTCAAATTCTTCGCATTTAATATTTTTATTATAAAAAAAGAGAAAATACTCATTCTCTTTATCTATTTCCAGCAAATATTTGATCAGAAAATAAATATAGTGACCGACTCCAGCTAGTTCGCCATGATTTACATTTAAGATATATCTGCAATCAATGCCTATTCTCATATAAATTTAATTAGATAAAAAATAAAAAAGCCCCACGGGCTGATAGGGTCACAAAAGTAACAATCAATGCGGCAATTATCACCCCGCTGATAATTAAAATTGCCGCTCTTGGTCTAGGAATTTGAAATAAAAAAGCAGCTAAAGCACCGGTCCAACAACCTGTAAAAGGCAGAGGTATAGCCACGAATAAAACTAAAGCGATCGATCCATATTTAGCATATTTGCCTTCAAATTTTATAGCCGTCCGCTTAAACAGCCAAGAAAAAAGATTATGGAAAAATTTTGAATGTCTCATCAAAAATTTAGAAATCGGGTCAATCAAATATAAAATAAAAAACATAGGAATAATATTGCCTAAAATTCCATAAAATAAAGTCGTCCAAATATTTAATTTATAAACAGTTAGCCCAACAGGAATTGCGGCCCTTAATTCTGTAATAGGCAGCATTGACATTAAAAATACTGCCAATTCAGGGGGTAAATTTCTGAATAATTCAATATAATTTATATCGAGCATAAGTTTATTAAAAAATTACACATCATCTCCTGGCCATTGGTAATTAGTAGAAATCCAATCAGCTATTGCTTTCACATCTTGAAACCTATCAAAATTAGATTGACTGCCCAAAGTTACAATCATTATCTCATGATCTTCCTGATCTTTTATTTTAACTGCTAAATTATAGCCGACTTCAGTCAAAGACCCTGTTTTACCGCCAATGACGTTTAAATAGCTTTTTAATAATAAATCAGTATTTACTAATTTAACTAAGCGTGTTTTATCTTTATTCCTAACTTCAAATTCATAACTGGATAAATTAGTAACTTTTTTTATATCTTCATCAGCTAAAGCTAAATTTAATAATTTAATGACGTCTTTGGCTGTTGAATGGTTATTATTGTCTAAACCAGTAGGTTCTGTAAATTGTGTATTATTTAAACCTAATGCCTGTGCTTTATTATTCATTTCTTTAGCAAATTCAGCTTCATTTAAACCAGTTGATCTGGCTAAAGCTATGGCAGCATCATTATCAGAAGCAATTAAAGCAGTAAAAAAAAGATTTCTAATTGTTAAAACTTCTCCCGTATTCAGATGAATAATACCGCCATTCCTCCTATCTTCAGCGACTGTAAAAAATTCTTTTTGCCAGCCTGGATTATGATCTAGAAATACTAAAGCCGTCATTAATTTTGTAATACTGGCAATTGGCAAACTTTCTTCTGCATTTTTTTGATATAAAACTTTGCCTGTTTTACTATCAATAGCTAAAGCGCTTTTAGCTGTTACTTGAATATCCAAAATATTATTATAAATTCTTTGAGGTGATGGTTCTGTTAAATTAATGCTTTGGGATTTATTATTAAAAAATATAAAATCATCAGTCGCAAAATGATTTTGCCAGAGATTGGGAATAATAATTAAACTAAGTAAAATATCTAATAGCATAATAAATTTAAAAAATAAAAATTATCCGGCTCGGGATGATTAAATAATAATTAACTATATATTTTCCTTATCTTCAGAACTTAATAATTTTCCTAAATTTTCATTAGAATTTAATTTTTCATAATCAGGTAATTGAGCTATCTCCTTAATGCCTAAATGCTTCATGAAATCAAAACTGATTTGATAGGTTGAAATCATATTTTTCTTATCTTCTTGTTCTTCAATTAAGCCCCGCATTAATAAATTCCTCAAAATAATGCTGCAATTTACGCCTCTAATTAGTTCCAATTCTGTTTTAGTAATCGGGCCGCGATAAGCAATAACAGTTAAAGTCTCCAATGATGCAGGCGTTAATTCACCGGTAATTTCCTCTTTTAAAAATTCAGCTACTAGCTTACTGTTATTGGGATTAGTGACCATTAGATAATTAGAGCCATTTTTTTGCAGATTAATCCCTTTATCTTTATCATTATATTCATTAAAAAGATTATCAAGCTCGGCTTTAACTTCTTCTTTTTTAGCTCCAGTTAATTCTGTTATTTTATTTAATGATAAAGGTCTGATAGCTATAAATAAAATTGATTCAATTTGTGATTTAAGTGACATAATATCTTATATTTTATTAATTTTTATATCCTCAAATAAATCCCCTTGCTCTACATTAACTATTTTTTGTTTAACTAGCTCCAAAATAGCCAGAAAAGAAATAATTTTTTCAGTCCTAGTCTTTGAATCGCAGACTAATTTGTTAAAACTAGTACAGGCTTCCTTAATTATTAATTCTCTAATTTGCTTTATTCTTTCTGAGAGCTTTATAGTTTTTTCTATAATTCTTTTGGGCAAAACGATGAAAGGTTTTATTCTTTTTAAAATCTGTTCGTAAGTTATCTTTAATTTCTTAACAGAAATACTTTTAGGCACGTAAAAAACCTGTTTAACAATGCCTTCGGGAAATTTCTCTTTACCAAAACAAACTTTTTTCCTCTTTAAAATTTTCTGAATTTTTCTAGAAGCTTCCAGATATTCTTTATACATTTTTAATTGCTTTTCTAAATCAAAGCCATCTTCTTCCTCTAATTCCAGATTAGGCAATAAAACTTTTGATTTGATATACAAAAGCTTGGCAGCCACGACTAAAAAATCAGCAGTTTCCTCAGGCCTGACTGGTTTTAAATTCATGTATTGAATAAATTGATCAGCAACTTGAGATAAAGAAACCTTGGTAATATCTAATTCTTGCTGCTCAATTAATTGCAACAACAGATCTAAAGGTCCTGCAAATTCATTTAATTGTACCTTATATTGTTCCATTATTTTCTGCGTTTAGATGCTTTTCTTAC
>CAYNWH010000005.1:64929-67946 GCA_964400885.1 uncultured Gammaproteobacteria bacterium | reverse complement strand
GCATCATCCTTCTTAATGTGGGAGTTGTGTTCCTTTACTATTCAAATAGCAAAGCCCTGCTTTTTATAAAAGCAGGGTTTTGTTATAATTAAGAAAAGAATTTTAATAGTTGCAGTTTTTAAATAATTCAGAGATATAAATCTTATGAGGAGATTGTTTTTAATTTCAGCGGTTGTTGTTTTTTTATTAAGCGGCTGCCTTCCCCAAGCAATTAAACAAGAAAACGGATCTCGTTTAAAAATCGCCACAACAATTTTCCCCCTCTATGATATTGTTCAAAATGTTGGGGGAGATAAAATCGAAGTTCAGAATATTTTGCCGGCTGGAGCCAGTCCCCATACTTTTGAATTAACGCCAGGCCAAGTGAAAGATTTGCAGAATACAAAATTGATTTTTAAAATCGGCCATGGCCTGGATGATTGGATTTTGGCAATTTCTGATTCTTTGCCCGAAGTGAAGATAATTGAAGTAAATCAGGGCATAGATTTTATTAAAGGCGAAAGTGCTGAGGAGCCAGTTAATCCTCATTACTGGCTGGCCTTGGAAAATGGCAAAATTATTGCCCGCCAAATTGCTGACTCCTTAGGTCAAATTGATATGGCTAATGCCGCTTATTATCAAACTAACGCAGAAAATTATATTAAGCAATTAGATGTAACAGAAGAAAAGATTAAGCAGCAATTAACTAATTTAGCTTCAAGGGATATTATTACCTTTCATGATGCCTGGCCGTATTTTGCCAAAGAATATAATTTAAATATTTTAAAAAGTTTTGAGCCTTTTCCCGGCAAAGAGCCAACGCCCAAGTATTTAGAAGATTTAAGTAAAGAAGTTAAAGCTTATAACATAAAAGCACTTTTTGCCGAACCCCAGCTTTCGCTGGATGTCTTACAGTCTTTTATCCATGATTTAGGCTTAAAGATATATATTTTAGATCCCTTAGGCGGTGTTAATGGCCGGGATAGTTATATAAAATTAATGCAATATAATGGCGATATAATTTATCAAGCTTTAAAATGAAAGTTGTAGAAGTTAAAAATTTAACTGTTGCTTATGACAATAATGTAGTTTTACACGACATTAGTTTTGATATTGAAGCAGAAAACATCTGCGCTGTAATTGGGCCAAATGGTTCTGGCAAAACCACTTTGCTAAAGGCCATTTTAGGTCTGGCGCCTATTGAAGAAGGAAAAATTAAAATTTTTGGTAAAACAATAAAAGAAGCCTTATCTCAAATTTCTTACGTGCCTCAGCGTTTCACTTTTGATAAAACATTTCCAATTACAGTTGAAGAATTTATGGCCTTAAGTTTAAGACCCCGCAATAAAAAGAACTTAATTGATGAAAAATTGAATGAATTGGAAATGCTCGAAGTTAAAAATCAACTTTTGGGATCCCTTTCAGGAGGACAGCTGCAAAGAGTTTTAATAGCCCGTTCGCTTTTGAATGATCCTCTGATTTTATTTTGGGATGAACCAATCTCAGGCATAGATATTGGCGGTGAAAGAACATTTTATCAATTGGCCAGACATCTTAATCAAGATCATAAAATAACTATTATTTTAGTTTCCCATGAATTAGATGTGGTTTATAAATTTGCCAACCAAGTAGTTTGTCTTAATAAAAAATTAATTTGTCAGGGCGTTCCAGAAAAGGTTTTAACTTCAGAAAAAATTGCTGAACTTTACGGTCCGATTTCTTTATATAAACATCAGCATCGTCATGAATAATCTTATGTTAGATTTATTACAATTTCCTTTTATGCAAAGAGCGCTTTTAGCCGGCTTATTTTTAGCCTTGCTTCTGGCGCTTTTGGGCATTTTCGTAATCTTACGCAAAATGTCTTTTTGGGGTGATGGCTTAGCTCACGCTTCTTTGGCAGGTATAGCTCTAGCTTTACTCTTAGCTATTAATCCTCTTTTTTTAGCTATAGTGATTGCGGTCATTTTTGCTTTGTTAGTTTATTATTTGGAAAGGAAAACTACTCTTTCAAGCGATGCTATTATTGGCGTGCTTTTTACATCTCTGATGGCTTTAGGCATTATTTTATTGAGCTTTAAAGCAGGTTATCAGCCAGATTTAATAAGCTATCTTTTTGGCAATATTCTAGCCATTAAAAATAGCGATCTTTATTTAATGGCTGTTTGCACTGCTGTAATCTTATATTTTTTACTTAAATATAGAAAACAATTAACCTTAATAACCTTTGATAAGGAAAGCGCTTATTTGGCAGGCATTAATGTGAATTTATTTGATTTAATCTTTTATATTTTTTTAGCGGTAGCCGTAGTTTTAGGAGTGAAAATCTTAGGCATTGTTCTGGTCAGTGCACTCTTGATTATTCCAGCTTCCATCGCTAAATTAGTTGCCAAATCGTTTCGTTTGATAAATATCTTGAGTGTCATTTTTGCGGAGATTATCGTGAGTCTTGGCCTAGTTATTTCCTATTATTTTAATTTACCATCAGGTGCAGTGATTATTTTGACTGGCACTCTTATCTTTTTAGTTATGGTGCTAGCTAAACATTTAAAATTAATGCCTGAATAAAATTGACTATTTTTTAAAATATTTATAATATCAAAAGGGGGTTAATTTGAGATAAATAATAAAAACGGTTTAATGATTAAGAGAATTAGACAAATTAACTCAATTATCATTTTTTTAATTTTGCTTTGTTTTTTTAATACTAGTGCAGTTTTTGCCAAGACCTTTATTGGTCAGGATAATATTTGCCATTATAATGTAAAAGTAAATATTGTTTTTGATTTCAAAGATCAATCAGCTAAAAAGCAGGCTGATTTTTTATTGGATAAATGGCAAAAAAGTTTAGATCAGATTTGGAATGGCAGTTATGGCTCAAAAACCTTTGGGGCAGCTAGTGTTGATTTTATTTTCAATTTAAAGCAAATGTTAGCTGGAGAATCATGTTTAGATTATCCAAATTATCATTGCATAGATATCGTCTCAGGAAAAATTAATCAAAGAGGCAACGTGGCCGATGCTTTAGTTGTCGCCGC
>CAYNWH010000005.1:57612-64829 GCA_964400885.1 uncultured Gammaproteobacteria bacterium | reverse complement strand
CTTTTTTGCTAAACTATTTTTATTCTGTTGGTTAGGTCTTTATTTATAAGAGTAACAAGCCAAGTAAGGAGGGCAGATGACAGGTGATCAAGTCAGTCGTGAGGTGTTGCTCCAAGTTATCGTAGAGATCAAAGGAGAAATTCGTTGTAATGGTATAAGCAGACAAGAAAAAGCACAGCTTTTTCACGGATTGGGTTCAATCTATGGCCTGATTGGTCAAAAAGCTGAACAAAAATCTGCCTGGCAACAGGCGCAAGAGCTAGACCCTGAAAGTGAAATAATCAGGGCTAGTTTAAAAAGCTTAGAATAAAGGTTTTTTCAAACGGGACTCGCCAATTGGCGAGTCTTCTTTATTTTTAAAAAATAAAAAGGCGGATTTGATTCCGCCTTTTTGTTTTTATTTTACAGCAACTGCTTCAGCTGGTCTTAACGCTTTCATCCAGCCACCTAACATTTTGCCGACTGAATCAACTGATTCTCGAATCTGGCTCTGATTTTTCTCATTAACCAATTTGAGTTGGCTAGCCATGTCAATAAAGACCTTTAAAGTATCTAATTTGCGCAGAGCTTGCTTTAAAGTCTGTCTTTTTTCTTCTCTGCTTTGCCTGGTGGCAATAACTATAAGTTCCAGGATTTCTAACACTGTGATTTCAGAGCTTTTTCTTAGGGTATTTTCTTCATTTTTGGAGATCTCACCGGTTTCCTTGTAAAGATCATAAGTCCGGTTTAAAATTGGGAATTTTTCAGAAAAATTCTCAAAAATGTCTTTTTGTTTTTGCATAGTTTTTGTTTTAAATTTTACTTAAAATTAGCTAAAATATTCAATTTTCAAAGAGCGATTTTTATATGAATCCTAGGATTTGACTCTTGACAAAACTATTATAATATGATATGATATTAAATTGCTTGAAAATAAGGAGGGAAAAGCATGCCGGCACCGATGAGATTGAGGGTACTGGAAGCGATGAAGGAAATCGTCAAAGCCGTCGTAGGCCCCTGGGCCAAGGAAGCCGGAGAGTTCATCTCCAACCTGGAAGCCAATTTGATGATCCTCAGCGATGAGGCCGTCATCGCCAAGACCCAGGAATGGCAGCTTCTGCTGGACCAGGCTCCGCCCAGCGTGCTGGAGGCGGCGGGCTACATAGGCTAAACCTGGCTGATCCATCAGCCACAACTCCCCTGGACAGTTCATCTGTTTGGGGGATTTTTCTTTTCAAAGTAGTTAATATTGACAAATTGATGAGTTTTTGATATGCTGATAAATCAATGCGGTCGGGCTGTGGCGCAGTTGGTAGCGCGCATGGTTTGGGTCCATGAGGTCGTGGGTTCAAGTCCCACCAGTCCGACCAAATATTTTCAAACAAAGTCCTCCTCCGCTGAAGCTATGGAGGACGAAGGGAGGGTGTCATGGAAGGCTTATTCCAGAAATATAGCAAATTGAGTCATTGGCCTTTGGGTATTTTATTGAAAATGTTTTTCCTGCGGCGCGAATATATTCGTGAATTTTGCTGCTACTGCGGCAAAACTCTTAAGTTTTCCAGGTCTACCAGATCAGGAGATTCTGGCGGCATTTGCGTAGCCTGCTTTTTGAAAAAATGTCCTGAAGTCTATTTTGAAATGAAGGAACAAGGGAAATTAACTCCCGAACAAATATCAGAAGCAGAGGAACCTCTGCTGATCAAGCTCTAGGTTGAAGAACCCGGGGCTTTTTTGTTTTTGTAAAAGGTCGCGCCTAAACCTATGGTAAGAAAAGCAGCGCCGGCGATTAAATATTTTAAAACAGATGAACTTTTTTGATTTTGAGGCAGGTCAATATTTTCTGTTTGATTAATATTTTGCTCTTTAATAATATCTTCATCTGATCGCGGTAAAATTTGATAAATATCATTATTCTGGCTGACTATACCAGTTATAGTTAATTCATCGCCTTCAGTAAAATTATTTTTATTAATTTTTGTATTTTCTTTAATATAAATTAAAGCTTCGCCAGTTGCATCTTGTAAATAAAATTTTGAACCATTTTTTTCAATTAGTTGGCCGGAGATTTGCACCAATTGACCTTCTAATTCTTCACCAATTGTTGAGATTTTTACAATTTGAGGCTCGGGCGGTAATTGATTTTCAATAATTACAATATCATCTTTGCCAGTCAATTTGATTCTTTTTTCTCCATAAGCTTCGCTAATTGTGCCCATAACTTCTATCAAGTCTCCTGTTTTTAAAGCCGGCCAATCTGCTTTCGACATATAAAGCTGGATGCCATCTAAATACATTATGGTTTTGCCAAAAACATTAGGCAGGGCAGCAACAATGCCTCTTGTGGTGACTTTTGTGTCTTTTCCTAATAAATGAATATCTTGCAAAGTAATGGCAATGCTGTCGTCCGTAGTTGTTTGATTCAAGCTGGTAGCCTTGACGGTTTGATTTTCCGGTTCAACAATTTTAAGTTTATAACTTTCTTTGCTTTGCGCTGGGCCATCACTTACTGTTAAATTTATTTGATAAGTGCCTTTTTCTGGAAAATTAGTTTGCAAAATAACATTCTGAAAAATCTGATCGCCTATTTGCCAAGTGAAAGTTAATAAATCGTTTTCCAAATCATAAGAATCAGAAGCATCGCAGGTAATTACTTCATCGGTTGATGCTTGTTTGGGGCAGTAAATTCCAATTATGGGGGCATGGTTCAATTTCGTTATAATATTTTCTTTATTTTCACTTGGGGTAGTGGTGAAAATCCATTCGCCTGATTCATTTATTGCATAAGCGACATTTTCTGGGATATTTTCTGATTCGCTATATTTGATTGTTTGCATTGTTTTATCGTCAGGGGCAATAAGCTTTAATGTTTCTTTGTCGTTATTTAAAGCTATGCCACTAATCCTTCTTTTTATTACAAAAAATTCATTGGGTTTAATAATTGTTGAATTAAAATCTTTTTTGTCTATTTCATAAGTTTTTTTACTGGCATCTTGGATTTGCCAATCAGCAAGATCAACTTCTATTTGGCCGATATTTTTCAATTCAATCCACTCGGTTTCCAAATCAGATCCCGGAGGATTAGGATAAATTTCATTAATTGTAATTAAATCATCATAATTTATTTTTTCGGTCTCTTTTACCGAATTTTTATTTACAGCAGTCTGATTTTCTTCTGATTTTAAGGGGGTAATTTGGTTTGGCAATCCTTTGGTTGGAGTTTGTGTGATTATAAAATCATTTTTATTATTGTAAGTTGTGATGCCGTCATTTAGCCTAGCTACTGAATAAGGATCTGCGGCTACTGGCGCATTATTTTCTGACAAGCTATTATCCCAATTGCCATAAAAAACCGCGTCAATAATATCATTTTTATAATCCATTAAAATAATGGCATCGCCAGTATTATTTAATTTGCCTTTAGGTTTTTCAATGACTAAGAAGCGATTATCAAAATTTGAGCCAATTATGCCATTTAATGCTGTGGCGGTTTCTGCGCCATCAATAATTTTCCACCCTGATAAATTAACATCAAAATCATTTTTATTATAAAGTTCAATCCATTCATCTTCACCAGTAGTTGGATCAGCCACAAATTCATTAATTAAGATAGTGCCTGAAGAAACTATTTGTTGAGCTGTTTTATTAATAGGATGCGAATCATCTGGATCAGTCCCATCATCGGGATCATCTATGGGTGGCGGTTCATCTGGCGGGTTTTTTTGATCTGCAAATTCATTGGCTTTGCCCGCTGAATTGCTGGTGGCATGAGCTTGCCAGTTATTTTCAGTGTAATCATTTAAATTTAAATCAATTCTTTGTAAAGAAGTATCAGGACAAGGCAAATAAGTAAAATTTTCAATCATTTCGCCCCCAGCATTTTTTAAGCCTATTTCTTCGCCTGATTCCTTTAAAGATGACCAGGAGCTATCAATAATTGTGCCAGTAAAATCAGGATAGCTCTGCTGGAAATTTTCTGCCACATCGGCAATAATGGCATATTTATTGGGTTCAATAATTAAATCGCTTTGAAAGGTCGTTAATTTGTGATTAGTCTGATCTTCATAAAATTTCCAATCAGTTAAATCAATCGGTTCGTTTCCCTTATTGTAAATTTCAATCCATTCGTAATCACTGGTTTCATAAGCACCGATTTCAGAAATTACGATATCTGTCTCAGCAGCCGCAACCTTCTGCGTCCAAATTAAAAATCCCAACAAAAGCAAAGTCAGGATCATTAAGATTTTAATTTTTGTTTTCATGGTTTTTTATTTTAATTTTTATTTGGGTAGGCAGAGCTTTTATGCTCTGCCGCAGAAAAGGCATGAAAGCCTTTTCTCCCCACAGAAGTTATTATTTATTTTTAGCATAACAAGTAAGTTTTGATGGTCAAGATAAAATTTATTTAAAAATTTGTTGAGAGTAATTAAAAATTTATCCACAAAAAATCAGCCTTGTTGCAATGTTTCGAGGTGTTTGCGTAGGGACAGAACATTGTTCTGTCCCTACAGTCAAGAAAGACTGATTTTTGTTAAAAAGTATTAACAGATTTTTTATTTTTTGGGGATAAATTTATTTTTAGAATTCAAAAAGTCCCGCTATGCGAGACTCTTTTATCTGATTCCTTAGAAAAACGAATTACATCACAGCTTCTTTAGCTTGTTTAGCCACTCGGAATTTAACTACGGTTTTAGCTGGGATTTTAATAGTTGCGCCAGTAGCTGGGTTTCTGCCCATTCTGGCTTTGCGGTTAACCTTTACCAGCTTGCCAATGCCTTTTAGGACAAATTGGCCGTTTTTCTTGACTTCTTTTAAAGCTAAATCAGTTAACGCTTCGACTAGACTTTTAACATCTTTTTTCTTTAAGCCGGTTTGTTGTGCTAGGGCATCTAGCATTTGAGATTGAGACATCTTTGCCATGTTTTTAAAATTAAATTATTAATTAAAGATTAATATATATAATATTATACAGCATTTTCAGCCTGATTAGCAAGAATTGACAAATCAGTACATGATGCCTAATATATGATATTATTAAATTAAGCTAATACCATATATTAAAGGTCATTTACGTTATTTTAGTTAATTATTAACTAGAGTAATTATGGCAGCTGAAGATCAGAAATTTCTAGAAGGTTTAATTAAAATGCTGGTTGATAACCCGAAGAAGGTTAAAATTGAAAGAATGGTTAATGAAAAAGGTGTTTTGCTGACAGTCAAGACAGATCCCTCAGATGTTGGTACCTTGATTGGCAAACAAGGCCGCAATATTAATGCGATCCGTCATCTGGTCCGCATGATTGGTTTGCGTGGCAAAGCATTTGTTAGTGTCAGATTAGAACAGCCAGAACAGAAAAAATAAGGCTTAATAAAAAAGACAAGTTTTTACATTCTAAATTTGGAATTTGCTAGAATGAATGCTTGTCTTTTTTATTTTATAATTCTATTTCTTCTTCATATTTTGGCACTTCAGCATTAGTTTTTAGCTTTTCTATAATTAAATTTTTTAAAACTTCAGCTGGTTTTTTTTCGCCCTGAACAACAAAGACGTTCTTAATTGGCTTTTTAATTTTTTTAATGAAATTCAGCAATTGTTTTTGATCAGCATGGGCTGAATAACCTCCAATAGCTTTTATTTCTGCCTTATTTTTTACTTGTTCGCCTAAAATATTAACCACTGGTAAACCATCCAGGATTCTCCTGCCCAAAGTCCCTTCAACCTGGTAACCGACTACAAGAAAGCAATTATTAGGATTAGAAAGATATTCTTTTTCATGAAATAAAATCCGTCCGCCAGTTGACATGCCAGAACCAGCAATAATTATTTTTGGTGCTGGCACTCTTATTATATCTTTTGATTCCTGTTTGGTTGGCGTGAATTTTAGGCCGGGAAAACTGAAAATATCATCGCCAGAAGAAATAATATAGCGCGTTTGGCGGTTGAAATATTTTTGATTTTTTTTGTAAACTTCAGTAATTTTTATGGCCAAAGGGCTGTCTATGAAAACAGGGACTCTGGGAATTCGGTTATGCTCTACTAAATCGTTTAATTCATAAAGTAATTCCTGTGTACGTTCAATAGCAAACGAAGGAATCATTAAAACAGCTTTTCTGGTGATAACCTCTTCTATGGTTCTTTCCAGATTGAAGCGCCTTTGTTTTTTTGATTCATGCAAACGATCGCCATAAGCAGATTCTATAATTAAATAATCAGCCCGATCAATATCTTCAGTTGGTTTGAGTAATGGAGTCGGAGGATTGCCTAAATCACCGGTAAAAACTGCTTTAACTTTTTTATTTTTTTCTGTCAGCCATAATTCATAAATGCTGGAGCCTAAAATATGGCCAGCATCTTTGATTCTAAATTCCAAATTGGCATTTATTCTATTTTTTCCCTCATATTCAAAGGTTTTTATCAATGTCAGCATTTTTTGCAAATCTGATTCTGTATATAAAGGTTCTTTTTTCTTTTTTTTCGCTTCATCAGCTAAAAGATGCACAGCATCAGCTAAGGCCACAGCCATTAAATCTTTAGTCGGCGGGGTGCAGATTATTTTACCGCGAAAACCATCTTTGACTAATTTGGCCAGCCGGCCGCAATGATCCAGATGAGAATGGGTAATAAAAACATAATTGATTTCTTTCGGATCATAAGTAAACGGTTCATAATTAAGGTCAACCAATTCTGGGGTGCCTTGAAACATGCCGCAATCAACTAATATTTTAGTTTTACCCACTTCTAGCAGATAATTGGCGCCGGTGACAACTTTAGCGCCGCCGCAAAAATGTAACCTCATATGGGAATTGGTGATTAGTTATTAGTAATTGGTGACTGGTTTAATTATAACATAAATTTAAAAGGGGCGGTCCGCATCGCGGAACCGCCCCTTGGTTGGTTTTCTTCTTCTTCGGTTAATGCCCCTTGAGGTTCGCGATCTCGTCGGGGTTGTCGCCATGGCCAGCGCCCTTGTGGCCGTGGTGCTCGTCACTGCTCTGCATCTTCTTGTGATCCACCGTACCGGATCCTTCTTTCCTCTTTTTCATGGCCAGTTCTCCTCTTAGATTCCTTGGTGATGGCGAGAAAAATTCCCCCGCGGTTTTGGGTCTCAGACTTTAGCCACTGATTTTCTTCTTATTTTTGCGATAGCACCCTCCTTTCCTTTTGGAATTTGATCACGACTAATGTCATGATCTCAGCTCATCCCATCGCCTTAAATGTTTCTTAGTATTAAAAATACCAA
>CAYNWH010000005.1:55778-57512 GCA_964400885.1 uncultured Gammaproteobacteria bacterium | reverse complement strand
GGTTCAATAGAAATTATTTTAAAGCTTAAAGTATCACCAGACTTGGCAATTTCACTTAAATTACTGATGGGTTTATCAGATAATTCTGAAATATGCGCTAAACCATGAATATCTTTATCCAGTTCCACAAAAAGTCCAAAAGGATTAGCTTTTAAAACCTTACCTTTCACTACCTCTCCGACTTTATATTTTTTGTTAATATCTTTCCAAGGATCTTCTTTTAATTTTTTCATAGAAAGAAAGATTTTCGTACCCTCAATATTGATTATTTCAGCTTCAATTTTATCGCCGACTTTAACAATATCCCTCGGGTCATCAATTCTTTGCCAAGCTAATTCTGAAATATGGATCAGGCCTTCCATCTTATCATCAAATTCCACAAAAGCGCCAAAATCAGTGACAGCCGTAATTTTACCTTTAACTTTATTACCAACTTTAAATTTAGAGACTGCTTTTTCCTGCGCTTCTTCCCAAGCGGCTTTTTCTGAAACGATCAATTTATCTTCTTTTTGGTCAACGTCAATAACTTTAACTTTCAATGATTGGTTGATAAATTTTCTTAAAAATTCTAGAATTTTATTTTTATCACCGCCTTCAACTCTTGGATAATGTTCAGGAATAAGCTGGGAAACAGGCAAAAAGCCATTAGTATGTCCGACTTTAACCATTAAGCCGCCCTTGTTAGCATCAGTGACTTTAACGCTGATTACTTCCTCTTTTTTCATTAAATCCTGCAAATACTCCCAGGCTTTTTGCTGGCCAGCATAGCGGAAGGAAAGCTCCATTTCGCCTTTTTCATTTTCCAGTTCAATAACAGTTGCTTCCACCATATCATCAGGTTTTAAATTGCCATATTCTTCAGATTCATTATAAAGTTCGCGTCCGCGCACTACACCTGTTTTAACGCCGCTAATATCAAGACGAACCTCGTTTTTGGAAGCATTAATTACTTTACCTTTAATAACATCACCCACCTGAGGCAATTGAAGAGATTTATTTTCATTAAATAATTTTTCAAATTCTGAGTTGGTATTTGTTGGTTTGATATTTTTGTTAGTCATAGTAATGTTACAGATCTACAAATTTTTTTCTTAACTTATTAGTAGATTCGTACCCTATAAAATAAAGAATTCTCCTTAAATGGGAGATTTATTTAAGGTTAACCTGCAAAAGCTTTTGTGCTGCTTCAGACAAGTCTCGCAATCGCGAATTAATTAAATTAGTATCTTGAGTTTAGCTAAATTTAAAAATTATGTCAAGAGCCTTTTTCTCCTTGACAAGAATCGGCTTTGCTTGTTAATCTAATAAATCAATTGTTCTTTGAAAGGAGGTGAGTGAGGTGGCCTGGATAAAGGAAGTATTTTACAAATTATTGATTCAGATTTTTCCGACTGAATCAGTTTTTTACGTTTACTACGGCTTATTTTTGGAAAACCAGGGCCGGCTGATTGATGCCAGTAATCTCTTGAACTATGCTTTGCAGCAAAAAGACATGCAGGCGGATTTTCATTTTTACAATAATCTGGGCTACTATGCCCTGAAAATTTTTCAGCGTGATGGAGAAAACGTATATTTGCGTATTGCCAACGATGCTCTGACTTGCGCTGAGAAATTAGATTCGCAAAATGAAATCTTGCTTTTAAACTGGGCAGCTTTTTTTCAGACAACCCAGGATTTTAAGCAAATGCATGAGACATTGTTAAAAATGCTGCAAAAAAATCCCAAAGATGCAGA
>CAYNWH010000005.1:53835-55678 GCA_964400885.1 uncultured Gammaproteobacteria bacterium | reverse complement strand
CTTCGTTTCTTGAAAAAACTCGAGGCAGCCTTAGTTGATGAGTTCCCGGCAATTTTCACCGAGAAGACACTGGGCATTGATTTTAAGGCTGAATTGGATTATTTAAAATCAGTGATTGAGAAAGCCAGGCAAGAGCGCAAAAAACCTGCCAATCAAGAACCAGGGGAAGAATTTGACCCTGCGGCTGAAGAAGAGGACGAGCCAGGATCAGCCGGAAGTTCAGATTCGGACCCAGAAACTTAAGACCCACCTTAATTTTAAGGCGGGTCTTTTTTCTTTTCTTTAAAATTATTGCAGTATTTTTAATTAATTATATTAATTTGGATTAACTCTCTTATTCTGATATCGCTTTTAATATTGCCGCTTTTACCTCTTCATTAAAGCCAGAAAAGGCCTTGCCTTTAATAAAAATTATGGGATAATAACCAAAATCCTCCGAAACTCCGGTGCTTTTATTGAAATTATTTTTATAACTTGCTAAAACATTATTAAAATTTTCATCTCCAACTAAATATTGCTCAACAGGATAATTCAAAGTTTTAATAAATTCTAAAAATTCCAGACACATTGGGCCTTGACCATTATGAAAGGCAACAATTTTATTATCGGCTAAGGCTTCTTGACTAACAGGTTGAGTATTTTCAGTATTAATCACAGCACAGGGATTTTGCACTTTTTCTTCTTCTTCGTAAGGAACCAAAGGTCTGATTTTTTCTTCTGTATAAGGATTATTTTTATTTATTGGTATTTGCCATAAAGGAATTGTCCAATCAGGTTTTGCTGTAAATTCATCTAAGCTTACCCAGTTAAGATTAGCCTTATCCCAAAAATCAAGCCACATATCATTCCATGATTTTAAGTCTCCGCCGATATAGGTATGTGATACAGGTGTAATTCTGTTATATTCACCAAATCTAACTTTTTCCGTTGCGGTTAAGGGTTCTATTGATCTCATTAATTCTTCTTCCATATCTTTTGGAGTTCCTGCTCTTTCATAAAATGAGTAATCGCAAAGACTGCCATAGGCAAAAGGTACTAATGTAATATTTGAAACAGATAAAATCTTTACGTGATAACCTTCTGGCTGATAGACAGTCGCTTTAGTTCCTGTAGTTCCTCTGGCGGTGATATAAGGTATGCCTAATTCTTCTGCAACTTTAACTGTATTCATATCAGAAGCCATGTAACGGGAAGAAATAATTCTCGGTTTTTTGCCTGTACATTTTTCAATCCCGTCTAGCATTTGGACAATTCTTGTTTTTTGTTCTGCATAAGGCATATCCCAAAAAGGTGAACTAACATTTGATGCAACAATTTCTATGTTTCCGCTACTTAGTACATTTTTTATTTCTTCGCAATTGGCCTGGGTAAATTCAGGAGTAACCATTAAAAGGCCATAAATATTTTTTTCTTTCATTTGATTAACCAAATTGGATAAACCCGTTGGTTTGTCTGTGGATTCAATAAGAATCATTATTCCCTGGGCTTTCATCGCTGCTTCCTCGCTTACTCTTAATTTTTTAATCCCAAATTTAAGATAACAAAAACTTAGTGCCACACCTAAAAAAAATAAAAGTAAGATTAAAATAATAATTCTAACAGTCTTTTTCATAATTTTTTCAAATTTATTAATTAAAATTTATTTTTTAATAATTTCAATAGCTTTGCCATTTATAAGGGCATCAGCTATTTTTTTATAGGCAGAACTTAAAATTCTTTGAAATGTAGATTGAGATGTTTTCATTTTCTGAGCGGCTTTTTCTTGCTCTAGATTTTCTATATTTTTCAACCTAATAGCTTCAGCTTCTTCCACTGTTAATTCTATCACTTCTAAAAACCTCAT
>CAYNWH010000005.1:39465-53735 GCA_964400885.1 uncultured Gammaproteobacteria bacterium | reverse complement strand
TAGGGCATTTTAAACTTGAACAAGGAATACCTCGCTGATGGGGTGTTTTATAATCGCATTTAGAACAAACGCAATAACCGCTCGGTCCCTTGCCTTCTGCTTCTTTAACTTCGCCGATATGTTTACCTTTTCTTTGCCAGCCAAAACCCTTACCAATTTCTGGTTTATAATATCCAGTTTCTAGATCATGACTCGTGATTTGGATAGCAACATACTCGAGTCTTTCAATTGTTTGTATGAGTTTTTTTCTTAATCCGTTAGAAATTTTAGTTGCCTCTTCTACTCTCAAGTCGCTTGGTATATTTATTTCCAAATTAGCAGTCACAGCAGAACCCTTTTTTTGTGTTTTTATAGAAGATATTTCAATATTTTGATCTTTGGCAATTGATTTTATCTTTTTTTCTATTTCTTCGCCAGCTGAAACATCAAGCAAAGAATCAACCGCTTCTTTGCCTAATGAAAATGATTCTTTGATAATGTATAAACCGATAAGTAAGGCTAAAACTGAATCAACATAAATCCAGTATTTTGTTAAAAATAATCCTGCCAAAACCACCAATGAAGCATAAACATCAATCCTGGAATGAACCCCGTCGGATAATAAAGAAACCGAATTTTCCTTTTTGCCATAATAAATTTTTAACCTTGCCATTACTTCGTTAATCACGGCTGATGCTAACATTACGATTAAAGCCAAATAGCCAATGCTTACCGGAGAAGGATTTCTAAACTCGCGAATTGATTCGCCCACAACAAATAAGCCTGTTAAAAATAAAATTATTGTTATTATTAATCCGGCTAAAACTTCAAATTTATAATGGCCGTAAGGATGTTTTTTGTCTACGGGTTTTTTGGCAATTTTTATGCCAATGAAACTTATGGCAGAAGACAAGATATCCATTCCCGAATGCAAACCTTCAGCAAAAATAGCGCCAGAACCAGCTATAAATCCGGCTGTTAGCTTGCCTCCGGCTAAAATTATATTAGCCAATATTGATACTGCGGCTACTCTTTCTTTCATGATTATTTAATTGCTAATTTTATTTTTTTTATAATTTTTTGAAATAATTCTTGATAATCCGGATTTATCTCGGTTACCGGTTCCATTTTAATGGTTGAATCAACAAAATCTTTTTTATAAGGAATTTTTTCAATAATTGCAATATTATTTTTTTTAGCGAATTTTTCTATTTTCAAACAAAACCTTTCCGTCAAATCATACTTATTGATAACTATTCCGTGTTTAATCTGGAAATGATTAGCTAGATACAAAACTCGTTTTAAATCATGCAAAGCAGAGGGAGTAGGTTCGGTTACTGCTACAATATAATCAGTGCCGACTAAAGAAGCAATTACTGGGCAGCCAATTCCGGCCGCAGAATCTATTAAGACAATCTCAGTTTTTAATTTTTTATTAATTTTTTCAGAATATTTTCTGACTTCAGCAACTACTTCACCAGAAGCCAATTCACCCAATTTAAGCTCGCCAGAAATTAAATTTACATTATAATTTTTTCCCGTATAAATCGTGCCGATTTCTTTTTTGGTTTCTGAAATGGCGCTGGTCGGGCAGGTGACAATGCAAGCCCTGCAACCAATGCAAATATCCTTTATAAAAGCCGGATATTTATTTTTAACAAAAACAATCGCATTCTGCTTACAAACATTGGCGCACTTGCCGCATTTTGTGCATTTCGCAAAATCCCATTTGGGTATGGGTTGATAAATTTTGCTATATTGTTTTCTTTTGACGGAAAGCAAGAGGTGATCGTTCGGACATTCCACATCAACATCCAAAAGGGCGGTTTTGCTATTCTTTGCAAATTCAACCGCCAAAGAAGTGGCGACCATTGATTTGCCAGTGCCTCCCTTTCCGCCTGTAATCGCAATTTTCATATTTTATGTTGTTCGCAGACATCTTCTATGCCTGCTTTTTTAAGTTTATTATCTTGCCATAGTTTAAAGCAATCTTTGACTGTTTCTGCTTGGCAGGTATATACTTCTATTCCCAATTCTCGGCATAAAGTTAAAGCTCTTGGACCAAGGTCTTTGCAAAGCAAAATATCTGCTCCATATTTTTTCATCAGTTCTGGCGGTAGACCAATGCCGCCCATATGCTCACTAGTATTATCTATTATTTTAATTATTTTTCCTTCTTTATCCAGAAAAGTATAAGTTAAACAACGACCAAAATGTTCTGCTATTTTATCATCTAAGCCAGTTTTATTATTTGTAGGGATAACTATTTTCATATTAATTAATTTTTTTAAGTTTTTTGTTTATAAATTCCTGCAAAACATTTTTTATTACGCCTTTCCCAGAATAAACTTCAATATTAAATTGTTTTAAAACATCTATGGCCCGCGGTCCCACGTTCCCAGTTATAACAGCGTTAACATTTTTTTCCGCCATTAGTTGGGCTGTTGAGATGCCGGCGCCGCTATTTTGATCAGTATTTTTATTTTCTATGGCTTCGGTTTTTTCTATTTTATCGTCTTTAATTTCGGCAATGATAAAATATGGACACCTGCCAAAAATATCAGAAACATCGCTTCCAATGTTTTTGTTCGTTGAACTTATTGCTATCCTCATATGTTTCAACAGATTAGTTTTTTAAGTAAAAAATTTCTAATAATTATATTATTAGTATAACAAAACTCGAAAATTTTCTAAAATAAAGAAAATTTTCGAATTCGGTTATTTCTTTAGGGTCCTTTTTTCTTTTTGAATTTCTGCTAGTTCCTTTTTTAAAAATTTTTCTTCTGCATCCAAGTCTTTTGCGGTGGGCTGCCAACTCCTGAAAAATCTGCTTCCTAAACCTCTGCCAGAGCCTCTGCCTCTTCTTAACCCTGCACCACAAGGGCCGCGGCCCCAACCAGTGCCAGAGCCTAAACCTAAAGGACCAGTTCCATCTTTATAAGGCATAATTTTCTTCCTTCTTTTTTAATAAATTAATAAAGTCGACCTTATATAATGAATATATACCCATAATGAAAATTTGTCAAGTAGTCTTTTTTTATTTTTCAAAATGTGCTAAAATATTCGTAGTTAGAGGATTAAGTAAAAAAACTTAATCCTTGATTTACTTTATTTTACTAAATTTAGAAGAAAATATGATCATTAACTGGTTAGGCCATTCAGCCTTTAAAATTCAATTTAAAGATGTAACTTTGGCCATAGATCCTTATGATAAAATAGGGCTTAAAATGCCGAAATTTCAGGCTGATATTCTTTTAATTAGCCATGAACATGATGACCATAATAATATGGCAGCTATTAAAGGAGAGCCTTTTTTGATTAATGGGCCAGGAGAATATGAAGTTAAAAATGTATTTATTTATGGCATCCCAGGGTTTCATGATAACAAACAAGGAGCAGAAAAAGGCAAAATAACCATGTATTTAATCGAAGCTGAAGGCATAAAAATCGCTTATTTGTCTGATTTAGGGCAGGCTAATCTGACGGAAGCACAATTAGGAACATTAGAAGGCGCTGATATTCTTTTGGTTCCTGTTGGCGGCACTTATACTATTGATGGCGTCGGTGCAGTGAAAATAATCAGCCAGATACAGCCGCGCATAGTGATTCCCATGCATTACAAAATATCCGGAGTTAATCTTAAAATAGACGGAGTTGATAAATTCTTAAAAGAATTTGGAGTCACCCAGCCAGAAAAAATGGATAAGCTAAAAATAAGCAAAAAGGATTTGCCGCAAGAAGAAACAAAAGTTATTATTTTAAATAAATCATAAACTAAATTTTTTTAGATTATGCCAAAACAAAAAACAAAGAAAAAGAGACCAGCGGCTAAAAAGGTAGTTATTAAAAAGAAAAAAAATAGCCGCAAATCAGCCATGAAAAAAAAGAAGCCAGCTAAAAAGGCTGTTAGCAAGAAAAGAAGCAGTCGCAGTTCTAATAAAAAGAGTGCGCCAAAGAGAGCAAGTAAAAATTTGGGCAGAAGAATTCCAGTTAAGACTTTAAGCGGAGAGACAGCCGAAAGTATTTTGGGTTCTGCCTTAGCAGAAGATAATAATAAACCTGGATTAAATGATAATTATAACTTTTCTTTAGCTTCAGCTTCTCAGCCTGTTCCGGAAGACAATGAGGCGCAAACCAATGAATTTGAGGATTTTGATTTTGGCGAGCTACAAGAAGAAGCTGAAATGAATCAATCTGACAGTTTAGAAATTGAAGAAAATGATGGATATGAAAAGCATGCTGATTTGACACAAAGACAAAAAACGGCCTTAATGTATATTGCAGTTGCTTGTATTATGGTTGTGATCGGATCTTTTTGGTTTTTGGCTGTAAAAAATAGCTTGGGCCAATTTATTGTCAGCAATTCTTTAGATGAAGAGCAGCAAAAAGCTAATCAAGAGACAAAGAATGCTTTTGATGATCTAAAAAATGATCTAAACAAAATTCAGGATGTGATCAATCAAAGTAGTAATTCTGTAGATGATTTTACAAATCAGGCAAAGACAAAAGTTATTGAGACTCAAATAAAAAATAATGTTGCTAATAAAATTCAGGATGATTTAGAAAAAGGGCAGATAGATAATACTAACTCAGTTAATAATAATTTAAATACTAATCCTTAAGATAAAAAATGCCAGCTAAGAAAAAAAATAGCAAGAAAAAGCTCAAGAAACATTTGCCTGCCAAGCGCAAGATTAAGAAGATTAAAAAAGTCAAAGCCGTTAAGAAAGATATTGTCAAAAAAGATGAAAAGGCAAAAAAGGCTGATGGCGCTGAAGAGAAAAAAGTAGATAAGCTAAACCAAGAAAAATTAGAGGTTGTTGAAAATGGCAAAATTGAACTCAGGTCTTTAGTAGAAGAAATGCAGGATTCATATTTAGATTATGCAATGTCTGTTATTGTTTCACGCGCTTTGCCAGACGTACGTGACGGGCTTAAACCAGTGCATCGCCGCATTTTGTATGCAATGTGGGATGTTGGCTTAAAATCTTCAGCTAAATTTCGCAAATCAGCAACTATCGTTGGTGAAGTTATTGGTAAATATCATCCTCATGGAGATGTTGCAGTTTATGATTCTATGGTCAGAATGGCGCAGGACTTTTCTATGCGCTATCCTTTAGTTTGGGGACAAGGTAACTTTGGCTCGATGGATGGTGATGCGCCGGCTGCTTATCGTTATACTGAAGCTAAACTGAAAAGTTTAGCTGAAGAAATGCTTCTGGATATTGAGAAGGAAACCGTTGATTTTGTGCCCAATTTTGATGGTAGCCAAAAAGAACCGCTGGTTTTGCCAGCTAAATTGCCTAATTTGCTTTTGAATGGCACCATGGGTATTGCTGTTGGTATGGCAACTAATATTCCGCCACATAATTTAACCGAACTGTGTGATGGAGTTACTCATTTAATTGATAATCCTAAAGCAACGATTGAAGATTTAATGAAATACGTCAAAGGCCCGGATTTTCCTACAGGCGGCATTATTTATGATATTAATGAAATCCAAAGAGCCTATGCCACAGGTAAAGGCAGTATTGTAATGAGAGGCAAGGCGGAAATTGAAGAAGCTAGCGGCGGTAAATTTAAAATTATTATTTCAGAAATACCTTTTCAGGTAAATAAAGCAACTTTAGTGGAAAAGATAGCTGATTTAGTAAGAGATAAAAAAATTAAAGATATTAAAGATTTAAGAGATGAATCTTCTAAAGAAGGCGTCAGGATTGTTATTGAACTGAAAAAAGATTCTTATCCTAAAAAAATCTTAAATCAATTATATAAAGCCACTCAATTGCAGGAAACTTTCCATGTTAATACTTTAGCTTTGGTTGATGGTTTGCAGCCTAGAGTTTTAACTTTGAAAATGATTTTCGAAGAGTACATTAAGCATCGAGAAGAAGTTGTCAGGCGCCGGACTGAATTTGATTTAGCTAAGGCTAAAGAGCGAGCCCATATTTTAGAAGGTTTGGTTAAGGCTTTAAAAAGTATTGACAGTATAATCAATACTATTAAAAAATCAAGAGATCGTGATGAGGCCAAGAAGAATTTAATAAAAAAATTCAAATTTACAGAAATTCAAGCTGTGGCTATTTTGGAAATGAAACTGCAGCAATTGGCTAATTTGGAAAGACAAAAATTAATTGATGAACTTAAAGAAAAGAAGAAAATCATTGCTGAACTTGAAGCAATTTTAAAATCAAAGCAAAGGATTTTAAATATTATAAAAAATGATCTTAAAGAATTAAAGGATAAATATGGAGATGAGAGAAAGACTCAAATCGTCAAAACGCCAGTGGGTGAATTTTCTGTCAAGGATTTGATTCCTAATGAGCCGGCAATTATTATTGTGACGCAAGATGGCTATATCAAAAGATTACCGCCGGAAACATTTAAAACACAGGCGCGAGGAGGTAAGGGCGTAGTTGGGTTAACAACCAAAGAAGAAGACATTGTGGAGCATTTCTTTGCTACCAAGACTCATTCTGACTTATTATTCTTTACAACTAGCGGACGTGTTTTTCAACTTAAAGCATATGAAGTGCCGCAAACAACCAGAACCGCCAAAGGCCAGGCTTTGGTTAACTTTTTAAATTTAGCGCCTCATGAAAATGTCACTTCCATTTTAGATTTAGCCGATTTAGGAGAATATAAATATTTGGTTTTGGTGACCAAAAATGGTTTAATTAAAAAAGTTGATATCAAGGAAATAACCAAGGTAAGAAAAAGCGGTTTGATTGCGATTAAATTAAAGCAAGGCGATATTTTACTATGGGCAAAACCTTCAACTGGCAATGATGAAATAGTTTTGGTGACCAAAAATGGCATGTCAGTCAGGTTTAAAGAAAAAAATATCAGAGCAATGGGCAGGGCAGCTGCTGGTGTGCGTGGTATTCGTTTGAAAAAAGATGATGAAGTGGTAAGAATGGACATTAATGAAAAATCAGTTAATGATAAAAATTTAGATTTGCTGGTAGTGACAGAAAATGGTTATGGCAAAAGGACCTCAATTACAGAATACAGGATTCAGGGCCGAGGAGGGACTGGCATTAAAACTGCTAATATTACGAGCAAGACTGGTAAGATTGTCGGCTCTCGTTTGATTAATAATAAAGATTTGGATCATGACATGATTATTATTTCTGATAAGGGTCAGGTTATTAGATTGCCGCTAAAGAGCGTTAGTCATTTGGGCCGTTCTACTCAAGGCGTGCGTTTGATGAAATTTAAAGATGTCAAAGATAAAGTGGCTAGTATAACTTTGATATAGTCATTAGTGATTAGTCATTAGTGATTAGAAATAGAGTAATTATTATTTATATAATAAAAATCCCGCAAGAGCGGGATTTTAGTTTGAAAAACAGAATTGATTATTTTTTATTTGCAGCCGTCAAAACGGATCGAGATTATGCTTTCCTCCTTTCAATATTTTTTGATCTTACGCCAGTTCACAATGCCTATTGGCAAACCAGCTTGTTTTAATCTTTTCTGCAGACTGTGCAATTCTACTTCTGGGCCCTTGAAAATTATTTTTATCTTGTTGCCAGATGTTTTTTTTATACTAATTTGTTGCAGTCCATGAGGAAATAAAAAAATATTTTGGCTGAGAATAAAAATAGTTTGGGTTAGAATTTTAGAGGCTGTTTTTTCTGTTACAAGGGAAGTGAGTTCTCCAAAATATAAATAATCTTCAAGTCCTAGTCGCCGGTAGACTTCTGCTTCAAGTATTTTAACTTCTTTATCCTCTTTGCCTGATGCGCCACTCAAGATAGCACCGCCTACTAGCTGTTTTATCAAGGATTCGTTGCATAATTTCCTGGCTTCTTTTTCTTTTTTCTTCATTCCTATCCCTCCATTTTTTGGTAATTAAAGTACATATTACATAACTCGATCGCGTTTAACTGGTTTTATATAACTTAACATTTTTATAGCTTTTGTCAATCCTTGCGTCAAATTAGCCGAGGCTTGCCAAAAATTGAAAAATAAGATATAATCGTATTAACTTTTTACTAATTACTAATTACTAACATTTATGCCAGTTCCAGCTAAAAGGAGGCCAAGTAGTTCTAAAAGGCGCAGAGCATCCCATTTCGCCTTAAAAAAAGTAAAAACCGTTTTGTGCCCCAGATGTAAAAGGCCCAAATTACCTCATGTAGTTTGCGCTTTTTGCGGCACTTATAAAAATAAAGAAATTCTAAAATCAAAATTAGATAAAAAAGAAGAAAAACGTTTAGCTAAACAGAAAGCTAAAACCGCAGAAAAAGCTCAAGAATAATAAGCTTTTTAACTTTATGCCGCCTATGGCGGCATCCCGTTCACAGGCGGGATAACTTTTTAACTATTTATGGCCAATCGTCACCTTTCTCGCACTCTTGCGATGCAGACTCTTTACCAATGGGATTTTAATGGTGCTCAAGAAAAAAATCTTGATAAGATTTTAGAGCAAAATATGGCTGATTTTGCGCCTGGTTTTGATGATGAAGGTTTTACTAAGCATTTAATTGAAGGAGTTTTAAAAAACAAGAAGGAAATCGATGAATTAATTAGAAAATATGCTACTGAATGGCCATTAGAGCAGATTACAATAATTGATCGCAATATTTTAAGGATCGGCATCTATGAATTAAAATATGATCCTGATATTCCTTCTAAAGTAGCGATTAATGAAGCGATTGAAGTGGCCAAGACATTTGGCGGCGAGTCTTCTGGCAAATTTGTCAATGGGGTTTTGGGTGCAATTTATAAAGAAATGGAAAAAAACGGTGAGATTAAAGCTTGAATATTTTTTTAATTTAATTATTAACTGCAAATAGCAAATGGCGAATGGTAAATAGTTGATCTATAAGCTATACGCTATAGGCTATTAGCTCTAGGCTAATACCATGAAAGATTTAAATAAACTTGAAAAAAGGCTGGGTGTTTCTTTTAATAATAAAGATTTAATCAAGCAAGCAGTCGTTCATCGCTCTTATTTGAACGAACATCCTGAATTTAAATTAGACAATAATGAACGCTTGGAATTTTTAGGCGATGCGGTCTTGGAACTGATTGTGACTGAAGATCTTTATAAAAATTATCCTAATCCAGAAGGCGAATTAACTAACTGGCGCGCTTCTTTAGTTAATTCAACAATGCTATCAGAGATTGCCAAAGAATTAAAGGTAGAAAATTATCTTTATCTAAGTAAAGGCGAAGCCAAGGATACTGAATCAAAAGCCAGACAATATATTCTGGCTAATGCTATGGAAGCGATAATTGGCGCCATATATTTAGATAAAGATTATGAGGCCGCTAAAAAATTTATTACAGATAAGATAATTGTTAAACTTCCTTATATTCTAGAGCATAAACTTTACCAGGATCCTAAAAGCCGGTTTCAGGAAATTGCGCAGGAAAAAGAAGGCGTGACACCGACTTATAAAGTATTGGAAGAATCAGGTCCTGATCATGCTAAGCATTTTGTGGTCGGTGTGTTTTTAAGGAAAGAATTAGTGGCCAAGGGTTCAGGCACATCAAAACAAGAAGCTCAGGTAGAAGCAGCCCAGCAAGCTTTGCAGGAAAAAAATTGGGAATAACCCAGCTCTTCACGAAGGGCTGGGTTATTTATCCTGATCAATCAAAATTTGCCAGCCGCGGATTGATTCGCGGTTTTTAAATTGTTCAGGCGCTTCGCCCTCAAACTCAATTTCCCAGCGGCTAAACTGCTTATCAGTGATTTTAAATTCTAAATAAGTCGGAACATTTACACCAGGCGATTCAATCCTCATGCCAATGCGCGCAATTTCGCCAGTTACTTGAGTCGGATAATCTTCTTTAATCACTTCTTTGAAATTTTTGATCCGGATTCTTCTAGTGCCAGTATATTTATCCAGAGCATGATAAGAATAAATGATTTTTGCCTGATTCAAAATTTCCATAGCTTCTTGATTAGTTAAAACACAGCGAAATTCTTGATTCATAAAATTAAATTAAATTTTTAAATTCTAGAATGACTTGATCCATTATTTGTTCTGTTTGAGCCCTTTTTATTTTATCGTTATAAATTTTGTTAGCTTCAATTAAAATTAGATTTATCCTCTTTTTGGGGATGCCCATAAAAGCAGCTTGCAAACGATAATCTTCCAGGTTCGGTTTATTTTTATAAAAAGCAATAAAATGTTGATACCATTTTTTTAAAACAGCAGGATCTTCTTGATTAGGGTTAGTAATATATTTTAGATTCGGTAATATTTGCGGCCAGTCTGTTTTTTCCCACCAGTGGAAATCCTCTACCAATTTCGCACCGGAAACTTTAGTCCAGATGGCCATATCTTTCATGTTTAATAATTTGGCACTTTTACCTAAAGCGATTTTATCTAAATGAGGCAAAGCTAGTTTGTCATACCATAAATGTATTTGCCAGCCTTTGACAAAATCGTCATCTAAATTAAAAATTTTCCGGGGTTCGATTCTGTTATGAGTCAGCTCTCTTTCCAGCTTGGTGATGTAACGTGAGTCCGGGTAAAGTGTGCCAGAAAAATAGCGGGTGAAATCCTGGATATTAAATATTTCCTTGACTTGGTTAGCAAAATGTAAATGAGTTGCTTGAAATGACATAGGTTATTTGAATGATGAATCACGAAAATTTTTGTATTATTTTATGGTTATTTTTTCGTTTGCCAGGCACTTGCCTTAGCATAGTGCCTAGTGTTTTAAATAATTATTATTTTCATCAAAAAAAACTCTGTATTTATTTTAACATATTTTGCTAAAATAAGCAAAATTAAATGCGTCTAGAGTTGACTTTTTTGTAAAAATATGATATAATTTAGTTATTAATTTGGCAAGCTTTAGGCATTGGCAAGGCGTCAATGCAAGGAGCAGGCCATTTGCGGGGTCGTTAAGCGACCTAAGGAGGAATTTGACAATGGCAAAGAAATCAAGCGAGTTTCTCAAGGGTGCTGGCAAGATGTGGGCCATTATGATGGCAATCGTCAACGCCGTCCTGGAAATGGGCGGTAACGACGAGGATCTCCACCGTTTGCTCACGGATAGTACCCTGGCCCACAAAGTGGCCGAGGTGATCATGTCCAGCCGGCAGAAAGTCAAAGAGACCTACAAGGTTGTCGTTGATTACGGCAAGTCCCTGGCCCAAATGATCGAGGCGGGCGACTACGGCTGGTTCAATGACAGCATCAACGACAAGAATTTTCCGCTGCAAGGTGTTGGCCAGCACGAAGTTGAGCTGGTGCTGGTTCATCTGAATCGGAACGCCACGACCAAAGAAGTTCTGGAGTATTTGGACAACCAAGGCCTAATCCCTGCCAAAATTGAGCATCTTTTGGCTTTTGGGGTGGCTTATCCGGAAATCCAGAAAGAATTTCCAGTGGTCGCGCTCGGCTCGGTTTGGGTCGGTGTCAATGGGAGCCGCAACTATCCCTGCCTCGACTGCGATGACGATCAGCGCAAGCTCGACCTCATTTGGTACGGGGGTGACTATCCTTGGGGTGGCACCTGCCGCTTCTTGGCCCTGCGCAAGTAGGTGCTGGGACACTTGGTGCTTTGGCGCTTTTGGATCCTTGGCCGCGCATGGTAGAAATACTGTGCGCGGCTTTTAAATTTATGCTATAATTCTTGTGGATAGTAAACGAATCAGCCCACGGTCAAGGCTTTGGGCGGTTGAACTCTGGTTCGCCAAGAAAGCCTGATTAAGTTAGGGCAAGCCTTAACTTAGAGCGCGCTTGGTGCAATCTAAAAATAAAAATACTTGGTACAGAATATCAGCGGAGAGATGCTCCCGCATAAGATACAGCCAGGAGAGAACTCAACTGGCAGTGGCATGGACGGCATTTTGTATAATCTCGGCTCGGTTTGGGTCAATGACAATGGAAACCGCAACTATCCCTACCTCAACTGCAATGACGATCAGCGCAAGCTCAACCTCAATTGGAACGGTGATGACAATCATTGGAATGACACCTGCCGCTTCTTGGCCCTGCGCAAGTCTTTTTATTCTCTCCGTTATTTCGGAGAGTTTATTTTTTTAGAGAATTTAACCAGCCGCCGATCATATTGCCAGTTTCAGATAGAGGGCGAGACAGCATTGCGTATTTTTTATTGTCTAAGACTTTCATTTCCCAAAGTAGCTTTAAGAAAAATTTTAATAAATCAAATTTAACGCTCAGCTTTTGGATAATGAGTAATTTACTTTCTTTAGCGGAATAACCCGCCAGCAATGAAAGTTCCAGAGATTCGGTAAAGATATTGTCTATTTTGGCGCCGAGCGTATAGCGCGTCAGCCTGGGAATGTGAATTAGATAACCGTGCCACAATTTATAACTTTCATTAAACTTAACAATTATCGGTATTTCATTAGCGTTAGGTTGAGAAACCGAATTATGAAAATTCAATTGGTTCATAAATTTAAAGAGATTATTTCATTAGATAATTTGCTTTTGGCCTGGCAGGAATTTATCAAAGGCAAAAAATCCAAGCCGGATGTCCAGGAATTTAGCCTTGATCTTTTTGATAATATTTTAAAACTGCATCATGATTTAAGCAATAAAATCTATTGCCACGGTGACTATGAAAGTTTTTATATCAATGACCCAAAACGTCGCCATATTCATAAAGCCAGTGTGAGGGATAGGCTTTTGCATCATGCGGTTTATCGGATACTTTATCCGTTTTTTGACAGGACTTTTATTGCTGATTCCTATTCTTGCCGCTTAAATAAAGGCACTTATAAGGCAATTAATAGATTTCGTAAAGCCGTATTTATTGAAAGCCAAAACAATGCCCGAACATGCTGGGTTTTAAAAATTGATATTCGTAAATTCTTTGCCAGTATTGACCATAAAATTCTTTTAAGCACTTTAGGACAATATGTTAATGATTGTGATTTGTTGTGGCTTTTGAAGCAAATTATTGATAGTTATGACACCGAAGGCAAAAAGGACATTGGCTTACCTTTAGGCAATTTGACTTCTCAGTTATTTGCCAATATTTATCTGAATCCTTTTGATCAATGGGTTAAACATGAATTAAAGATTAAGCACCATATCCGTTACGCCGATGATATCATTTTTTTGTCAACGAACAAAAAAGAACTAATTCAAATTTTGCCGCCCATCAGAAATTATTTGGCTGAAAATTTAAAACTGGAATTGCATCCGGACAAAATTGTCATTAAAACAGTTGCATCAGGCATGGATTTTTTAGGCTGGGTTCATTTTTGGGATTATCGCATTTTGCGCCGTAGCACAAGGCGACGCATGTTTGGTCGTATAAAAATAAGCCCTGATAATCAGACCTTGCAGTCCTATCTAGGGCTTTTGTGCCATGGCAATACTTATAAAATCCGAAGAGAATTACTTAATCAATATTGGCTATATAGACATTAAATTTTTTCGTGTTTAAGATATCTATTGTCCTCATCAAAGAAAAATCTATATTTCGTTTCTTTACCGTCTAATGCATCTTTGAGCCAGTAAATATCATCCGGCCACATTTGATCTAAGGGGATTTTATCAATATCCCACCACTTAGGCAGGGATTCTTCTGATTCTTTTAATTCTCCTGCATAATCCTTGGTTATAAAAATATGGCATATTTGATTATTTTCTTCTTGATGCGGCCAGATGAATTCGATATATCCTAGATTGGTTAGCTTTGCTGGTTTAAAACCAGTTTCTTCTTCAACTTCGCGTATGGCTGCTTGTTCTGGCGTTTCACCTTGTTTAACTTTACCGCCCGGACCGTTCCAGCGTCCCTGGCCAAAGCCCTTTTTTTTCATGATTAAAAGAACTTGATTTTGCTTATTAAGCAAGTAGCAAAGATTGGTGGTGTAATTGAATTTATATTGCATGTTTGTATTGTGGCATAAAATAATCAGGAACGCAAAAACCCGGCTTGGCACAGGATTTTATCCTGTAGAGACTCATAGCTATGCGTCTCTACAAAACAAATGTTTTGTTGCCAAGCCGGGCTTTCTTGTCTTATTTTTTCTTTTTGCCTGCTTTTTTGCGCCATTTTAGTTTTGGTAATTTGACGCCAGTAGTGACTTTTTTACCTTTAGCCATATTTGTATTTTTAATGATTAAATATGTTTATTGATATTATTTAAATCTCCATTAAGAATAATTGGTTTCATGATTTTGATTTCCAAAACATAGCGCAGTTCATTTTCAGTCGGCAAATCATGCAAAATAAATATTTTTTTATCTAAATGTCTGGCCACGCCTAACTCTGTTAAAGTTGCTCCGCCAATATATCCGTTCAAACCATTTTTAGGATAGTTTAAAACTAAAACAGCATCGCTG
>CAYNWH010000005.1:11837-39365 GCA_964400885.1 uncultured Gammaproteobacteria bacterium | reverse complement strand
TGACCCGGCAGGGATTCGAACCCTGGACCCATTGCTTAAGAGGCAATTGCTCTACCAGCTGAGCTACCGGGTCATGCGCACGCGGCAGGACTCGCTGCGTCCGCCGACCTATGTCGGCCGAAGCGGACTTCGGTCGGCAAAGGCCGGAGTGTAACGAAGGCGGAAACCCACAGTCGTTGGCGCACGCGGCAGGACTCGAACCCACAACCCCCTGGTCCGAAGCCAGGTGCTCTATCCATTGAGCTACGCGTGCAATTCAACAATTAACAATTAACTATTAACCTTTAACAAAGAACTTATACGCAGTTTAGCAAAAAAAAATCAATTAGTCAATGATAAAATATCGCAAATTTAAACTAATTTTGCTATAATTTTATTATGATTATCTTGCAAGCATTATATTTTATGTTGCCGGCCTATTTTGCTAATATGGCGCCGGTTTTTGCTACTAAAATTTTTGGGAACAAATTTTCTTTGCCACTAGATTTTAATACCACTATTAAAGACCGGCCTGTTTTAGGCAAAAATAAAACTTGGCGGGGTTTGATTGCTGGAAGCATAATTGGCATTTTGACCGTTTATTTACAGAACTATCTTTATAATTTTGATTTTTTTAAATCAATCAGTCTTTTAGATTATAGGCAAGTTAATTTATTGCTTTTTGGTTTTCTTTTTGGCTTTGGCGTGATTCTAGGAGACGCAGTTAAAAGTTTTATCAAAAGGAGAATTGCTTTAAAGCCAGGCGAAAAATGGATACCTTGGGATCAATTGGATTTCTTAGGCGGCTTGATTTTAATCCTTTTGGTTTTTATCCCGCCTTGGCCAGTTATTTTGCTAATTTTAATTATTTCTCCCTTTTTACCCCTACTCTCTAATTGGTTGGGTTATCTTTTAAAAATTAAAAAAGTTAGTTGGTAAATTATGCGATTTTCTATCTGGTATAATAAGGTTAAGCAATCTTCATGTAAATGGCGGGCTAAATATTTTTGGCCACTTTTGCAGCTATTGGCTAAATTAAAGATTAAGCCTAATGGGATAACTACTTTTCGTTTTTTATTTGTTTTCCCCTTGGCTTATTTTTTTTATGTCCATAATTTATGGGGCGTTTTTATTAGTTATTTGTTTTTCTGGCTTGTTGATTTGCTTGACGGTTCCTTAGCTCGTTATTTAAATTCGCAAAATGATAAAGGCAGATTTTTAGATTCTTTAGTAGATAATTTTATGTACGCTTGCTTGATTTTAGGTTTTATTTATCTGCAAGTAGCTTTTGCTTGGCTTTTGGCTCTTAATATTTTGCTGGAATTAATAGTCCAGCTTCTTTGTACTATTAAAAAAAGAGAAAAAGAACCCAGTGACTGGCTAATTAATGCCCAGGCTGATTTGCCTTATTTTAAAACTATTGCTCACGCTGCTTTAATTATTTATTTGTTTGGTTGCAATATTTTGAATCCAGTTTTTCTGTTATTGAATATTTTGCTAATGATAACTTCTCTTTATTATTATTTCATCATCAAAGAAAGGACCTAACTTATGGCAATTACTATTTTATTAATTTTACAATGGCTACTATTTCTGGGTTTTGTGATTATTTTGGGTTATATCGCTTATATTATGATTAGCTTTAGAAATTTGGTCCCTTATGTGCCTACACCTAAAAAGATTATTAAGTTGATGATTCAGCTAGCAGAAATAAAGCCTGGTGAAAAAGTTTGTGATTTAGGCTCTGGTAGCGGCAGAATAATAATTGCTGTCGCAAAAAAGCAAAAAAATAATTTAGTTGTTGGTTTTGAAAAATTTTTTACGCCCAGACTTGTTAGCAAACTAAGACTTTTTTTCCATCCATTTATAAATAAAAGAATTCAGATTATAAAAGCTGATTTTTTTAATATTGATTTGCATAATTTTGATGTAGTTTTTTGCTTTTTAACGCCTGAAGCCATGAGAATCTTAAATCCCAGATTCCAGCTTTTAAAGAAAGGTAGCCGTATTGTTTCTTATATGTTTCCTTTAGAAGATAATCAGGGATTTGAAGAAACGATTGAGCATATAACTATCAAGGACAGTATTTATTTGTATAAAAAAAATTAAAATTTAATTTAAAATTAATATGGGATTAGCTAAACAACTTGAAGAAATAGGTCTGACAGAAAAAGAAGCAAGGGTTTATGTCGCTTTATTAGAAACGGGCGAAGCTACTGCCCAGCAATTGGCTTTGAAATCAGAGCTTAATCGGGCGACGACTTATGTAATTTTAGAAAGTTTATTAAAACGTAGTTTTATCAGAAGTTCCAATAAGAGTAAAAAAACTTATTTTTTAATTGAAAGTCCTCAACAAATTTTAAATTTTTTAGAAAATGAAAAACAAAAAATTGATAATAAAATCGATTTGGCTAAAAATTTAATGTCAGAGTTAGAGAATCTGGAAAAATTAACCCGAGAAAGGACTAAAATCAAGTTTTTTAAGGGCAAGCAAGAGGTAGCTTTAATTCAAAAAGATGTTATTAGGTCAAACCCTAAAGTTATTGATAATATTTTTAATATAAATTTAACTTTAGAAAATTTTCCTCTTCGACCAGAGGACCATCGGCAAAAGATTATTAAAAAGAAAATAAAAATTCGTTCGATTGTTATTTATAATGCTAAAGAGACAATTCCCCAATATCCAGTTTTTTATGAGGAGGAAAGAAAATATTTGCCGGCTGATAAATTTCCATTTTTTGCTGATATGGCTTTTTATAAAAATAAAGCCGCTATTATTTCTTTTAAGGATGATTTAGCAGGCATTATTATTGAGAATAAAGCAATTGTTGACGGCCTGAAGTTTTTATTTGAATTAGCTTGGCAGGGTGCAGAAAAATATCAAAGTTTAAAAAAAATAAAAAAAACCATTTGACCTGGTTCCTTAATAGAAAAGCCCTAAGTAGATTTTAGGGCTTAATAAGTGTCTTGAAAGAGAGATAGATGATTTATGTAAATAAATTATTGATGAGATGTGTTCGCAATTTCTTGCAGACTTATTAAGCGTGATAAGTTGATTCAGCTAAGCTAAGCACCTAAAGCACAATTGGCAGCTGGTCTTAAAGACCAATTGCGACGTGCTATTTTCGGCAAGATAAGAAACTGCTGAAATCCGATTTCTATCTTTTGGATTAGCAGCCTGGCAGAAAATAATTTTCTGGCCAGCGGTTTCATTTTAGTTCACCTACTTTTTTCTCCTTTATGTGGTTTTTATCTTTTGGCAAAAAATTTGCCAAGCTTTAGCCGCGTCTAGAATGCTTTTACATTTCTACTTCCCCCTTCCAATTGATTTTGAAAGAACAAATTTCCTTCCTAATATTATTATAACATATTATGTCAATAATTGGCTGTTAATAAGTCTGTAAATGGAAATTAACAGTTTTAAGCACAAAAATTAGTTTTGTTAATGAAGATTAGCAGGTTTTTTTGCAGCTATGGAAAAAGTTTTAGAACATTGTTTGATTTTGTCTTTTTTAGTATAATTAAATTAACCTTTAATTTAAACTCAAATGCCAGAAGAACAAAAACCGGCTTTTTTTAGCAGCTTAGATGAATTAAAAAATAGTTTAGAAAATGATGCTAGCGGCAATCAGCATGTTTTAGATTTGTCAGAAAAATCTAATTTTTTAACCCCGGAACAAGAGCAATGGTTTAGTGAGGATTATGAAGGCCAGTTGGCTGTGGATGTTTATCAGACCAAAGATAATATCGTAGTTAAATCAACAATTGCCGGAGTTAAGCCAGAAGATTTAGAAATTTATATTCATAACGACCTATTAACGATCAGAGGCAAAAGAGAGCAGGAAAAAGAAGAAAAAGGAGCAGATTTTTTTTATAAAGAATGCTATTGGGGAGGTTTTTCCCGCTCTATAATTTTGCCAGTTGAAGTTCAAGCTGATAAAGTCGAAGCTATTTTTAGGAATGGCATTTTAAAAATTATTTTACCTAAAGCTCAAAAATCAAAATTGATTAATATTAAAGTTAAAGAAGATTAGCCGCTTATGGATAAGCTTAAAGCAACAATTGACCGTTTTGAAGATCAAAAAGCTGTTCTGATTTTTCCTGATGGCCAGGAATTAATTATTGACAGAGATCAATTGGGCAGCAATTTAAAAGCTGGCGATGTTATTCATATTAATTTCATTTATGACCAGAAGGAGACCCAGGCGCAGGAAAATTTAGCCAAAAATATTTTACAAGAAATATTAAAGAAAAAAGATGTTTGAATTAAAACAATTCATCAAAGACCTGGAAGCAGTTTTTGATAAAAAAAAGAAAAAGAAAGAGAAGAGGAAACGGTTAATAAAAATATTAACCATTTTTTTTGCATTTTTAATTATTTTTATTTTTATTGCAGTTCCTGTTTTTGCCTATCAAATAATTTATCAGAATAAAATTTATCCGGGAGTCTATATTGATGGTATAAATTTAGGCGGACTGACTCAAAATGAAGCAATTAATCGCTTAAACCAGTCTATAGACAATCTTAAATTAAGAGGCTTAAATTTTCATTATCGAAATAAAAATGTAAAAGTTGAAATCACAACTTTTTCATTGACAGACCCAGATTTGGCTTATCAGATTTTAAATTTTGATGTAGAAGATATGGTAAAACAATCTTATAATTTTGGAAGGAATCAAGATTTATTGACAAATTTCACTAATCAATTCAAGGCCATCTTGAATCAGCAGGGAATCGCGTTAGCCTACGTACTTAATGAAAAAGAATTAAAAAATAGTTTGCAAGAAAGCTTTGTTGCTCTAGAAAAGCCAGCTATCAATGCCGCTTTAAATTTTAAGGAAAACAATGGGATCGAAATCCAGTCTGAAATAAACGGTTTTGTTCTTGATTATGATCAGGCCATTTCAGATTTAAATAAAAATATTAATTTAATTGCTATAAATACAGTTAACTTGAAAACAACGTCTGACTTGGCCCAAGTAACTAAAAGTGAAGCTTTGGAGAATATAGCTTTAGTTAATGAAATTTTAAAGCAGGAAAAAATAACTTTAAAATATAATGATAAAGAATGGCCAATTGACAGAGACGAATTTAAAAATTGGCTGATTTTTAAAAAAGAAAATAACCAGATAATTTTAACTTTTGATGCTAATTTATTAAATAATAAATTAGAAAGTTTAGCCACTGAAATAGATCAGCCGGCTCAGGATGCCAAGTTTAATTTTGCTGACGGTAAAGTTATAGACTTCCAGCCCAGTAAACCAGGACTGGCTTTAGATTTGGAACAAAGTCAATTAAAAATAAATGAGGAATTTTTTAATAATAAAAAAGTCGAGATTGATTTGGTCGTTAAAGAATCAGAACCTAAGTTAAAGACAGGCGATGTTAATGATTTGGGGATTAGAGAGTTATTAGGGGCAGGAGTTTCAGATTTTGCCGGCAGCCATACCAATAGAATTAAAAATATTAAAAATGCGGTTGATCATTTAAACGGTTTGATTGTTCCGCCAGGAGAATTTAGTATTGTTGAAGCTATTGGCGAAGTTAATGCTGCTACTGGTTATTATCCCGAATACGTAATTAAAGGCGATAGAACCATTCCTGAATATGGCGGCGGTTTATGTCAAATTGGCACGACTATTTTTCGTGTAGCTTTGTATAGTGGCTTACCTATCACAGAAAGAAAACCACATTCCTATATAGTTTCCTATTACAAGCCTATTGGTATGGATGCTACTATTTACGGACCTCACCCTGATGTTAGGCTTATTAATGATACTGGTCATAATATTTTATTAAAAATTACAATAGAGGGAACAATTTTAAGATTTGAATTTTGGGGCACCAGTGATGGCCGCAAGGTAGAAGTTACAGACCCCGCACTTTATAATTGGACAGCTCAGCCAGCCGATAGACTAATTGAAAATCCGGATTTAAAGCCAGGGGAAAAGAAGTTAATGGAAATAGGTCGCCGTGGAGCAGATGCGATTTTTCACCGCATTATAACCATGCCTAATGGCGATAAGAAAGAAGAAGATTGGCGCAGCCATTATGTGGCTTGGCCTAATATTTATGAAATTGGAGTAGAGCCTAAAGCAGCTGAAGAAAATGTTGAGGATATAGATATAGAAGCTGATAATAGCAATGCTGCTTCAGCTGGCCAAAACGGTACTGCTGACAGCCAAATAATAGATCAGAATACTAATGCAAATTAGAGAATTTATATAAATAAAAAACCTATCCTTTTTAGGATAGGTTTTTTAAATTTTTCTCAAGAGCCTGCAGAGAAGAAAACGATATTAAGGAGTAATCTAGCTAAAAGCCGGATTAAATCCTTGGACATCGCTCCCATGCTTATCGTCCCTGCAGACTTTTGGGAACAAATGGTAATTTATTCCCCAAAAATCGCTCACTGAATCAGACTGTTTCAGGGGGAAGTAAACAGTCAAACTGACTCAGTAAAGCGATATTTAAGCTTATCATAGCTTGTATAAATTGTCAAGAGATATTTCCTTTTTGCTAATTTTAGCCCCGCACCAGCCCAATCCCGCAATCGCTATTGGGCGGTGCAGGATTACGCTTCATAGTGTTTTTTTAAAAATTCGCTGAATAGGATATTTTTCAGAGCTCCACTTTATTTTATGATTTTATCAACCAAACCATACTTTTTTGCTTCTTCGGCGCCTAAAAAGAAATCACGATCCGTATCCTTTTCAATTTTTGCCTTAGCCTGACCTGTATGTTTCGCCAAAATTTCATTAAGCAGTTCTTTGATTTTTAAAATATGCTCAACCCTAATTTTGATGTCTGTGGCCTGGCCTTCGGCACCGCCCATAACTTGATGCAGCATAACCTCAGCATTAGGCAAAGCTAATCTTTTGCCTTTCTGTCCTGCAGACAAGAGCACGGCTGCCATGGAAGCAGCAATACCAATACAGATAGTAGACACATCTGGCTTAATATATTGCATAGTGTCATAGATTGCCAAGCCAGCTGTAACTGAACCGCCAGGTGAATTTATATATAATTTAATGTCTTTTTTCGGGTCTTCGCTTTCTAAAAAAAGCATTTGAGCGATTACTGTATTAGCGACAGCATCATTAATTGGTGCACCAAGGAAAATTATCCTTTCCTTTAAGAGTCTGGAATAAATATCATAGGCTCTTTCGCCATAAGTTGATTTTTCAATTACGGTGGGAATTAAATATGAATTTTGTGGTTCTTGATTTTTGTGTTTAGGCATATTTTTAATATTTTTAGCTTTGGGCTTAGTGCCCTGAGCTCAGAGCTCACTGCTCAAAGCAAGTTAAAGTTATTGATTAGAATTGTATTATATCAAACAATTATTCAATATACCACCCTTTTTCATCTTTGGCAAGTTTCCCAGCTATTTTAAAGCCGGCTGCTTTTTTATGGCCTCCGCCGCCTAAAAGCTTAGCTATCTGGCTGACATCTATATTTTCTTTGGTCGTTCTTAAGCTGCCTTTAATAATATTATCATCTTCTTCACTCAGAACTAAAATAAAATCAATGTCTTGGAGATTACTTAAAAAATTAGCCAAACCATCCCGAGCATCTTCTAAGGAAACCTGTTTATCTTTTAAATCTTCTTTAGTAATCACTGTATAAGCAGCATTGTATTGCGGATTAAATTCCAAACGGGAAAGAATATTTCCCCATAATTTCAACGCTTTTAGATTTTTGTTTTGACTGATTTGACTGATAATTTGGTTGACTCTTGCTCCTTTAGCTAATAGATGCGAAGCTATTTTCAAGCTTTCATGATTGGTCGCGGCATTAGTGAAGTTCATAGTGTCAGTTAAAATACCAGTCAATAAACTAGTGGCCATATATTTATCAATATCTATAGCGTTAAAAGTAAAAAAATTATAAATTATTTCACTAGTAGATGAAGCTTGGGGTACGACTAAATTTAGCCGGCCAAAATTATTATTGCTTTGATGGTGATCTATATTAATAATATTTTTTTCTTCTTTAATTAAAATTAAATCATTTTCAATTTTCGTTCGTTTAAGATCACCGCAATCAATTATTAGAATCAGATCATGTTCCTTTAGCTCTATTAATTTATAATTGAAAATTATTTTTTCTATCTTAGGTAAAAAATTGAAATAGGCAGGAGGTTTATCCGGGCAAAAATGTTTATATTTCTTATTTTCTCTATCAAAGAAATGAGCCATAGCTAAACTCGCGCCTAGGGTATCCCCATCAGGTTTTTCATGAGAAATCAGCAGTATATGATTAGATTTTTTGATGCTATCTAATATTTGTGGAGCGACTGATTTATAAGGCATAATTGGTAAAATAACAAATAACAAATTCCAAATGTCAGCTCTGCTGACATTCCGCCATTGGCGGGATGCTTGCGAAGCAAGCACAAATAAATTATAAGTTCTAAATCTAAATGACCGAGACAATGTTTAGAATTTGGAATTTGATTATTGGTGCCTGTTTGTAGTTTGGTGTTTGCGATTTGGAATTTAGTAAGGTAGCAGGCCTATTTAAGTTCGTCAAGCAATTTGTCAACTTCTGAAGCAAAAATTTCTTGCTCGTCAATTAAAAAATTTAAATTAGGTGTAAATTTCGTCCGAAGATGTTTTTGCAGCAGTTTATGTAAATTACGGCTATTTTTTCTTAAAATTTCTAGAGCAGTACCCCTGAATTTATCAGGCAGAACACTAACGAAAATTTTGCTTGTTTTAATATCAGGAGTAGTTTCCACTCTAGTTATGGTTAATAGGCAATTTTCTGGAAATTCTATCTCTCTTATAATGATTTGCCCTAATTTTTGCTTAATTAGTTCATTGATTTTATTAATGCGCTCTGACATAGTTTTATGAATTAGGTTATTAGGAATTAGTTATTTGTTTATTGGTTATCGGAAAATGTTTATTTAGTATCAAATATCTATCACTAATCACTAATAAACAATAACTAATAACCATTATATTATTGTATATATTTTAAGCTTACTTGACAACTTTTTGGTCTTTTGTTAAGCTAAATACACTACAGATTTCCCGCTATAGGTTAAGAAACTAAAAATAAAATAGTGGGGCTTAATCCAACTTCTTAATTGAATATTAATTCTTAATAAAACTCGCCAGCATAGACGAGAGGCGAGGTATTTTTTATGTCTATTAAAAAATCTTTTTCTACAAAGACTTTAACTAAGACAAAAGAAAGACAATATATTACTGATCTTCATGAAGCTGTAGAACTGCCCGACTTAGTAGAAGTTCAAAAAACTTCTTATAATTGGTTCTTAAAGCAGGGGTTAAGAGAGCTTTTTGATGAAATTTCACCAATCAAAGATTTTGGGGGCAGGAACTTAGAACTTTATTTTAAAGATTATTATTTAGACGAACCAAAATTTGACGAAAATACATCCAAAGAAAAAAATATAACTTATGAGTCGCCTTTAAGAGTCAAGGCCGTTTTAATGAATAAAAAGATTAAAACAAAGAAAGAACAGGAAATTTATTTAGGCGATTTTCCCATCATGACTCAACGGGGTACTTTTATAATTAATGGCATTGAGAGAGCTGTGGTCTCCCAGATAATTCGTTCAGCTGGTATTTTCTTTACTTCAAATTACATGAGAGGCAAAAAATATTATGGAGCGAAAATTATTCCCAATAGGGGCGCTTGGCTAGAAATAGAAACTGACACCAATAATATTTTATGGGTTAAAATTGATCGTAAAAGAAAAGTAGCTCTTACTGCTTTACTGAGAGCTTTTGGTTTTTCAAGTGATGAAGAAATTTTGGGTTTATTTAAAGAAGCTGATAACAATCCCAGCATCAAATATATTAGAAATACTTTAGAAAAAGATACTACAAAAAATCAAGATGAAGGTTTGATTGAAGTTTATAAAAGAATTAGGCCAGGTGATTTAGCCACAGCTGATAATGCTAAATCATTAATTTATGCCATGTTTTTTAAATTCGAACGTTATGATTTAGGCAAGGTTGGCCGTTATAAAATTAATCAGCGCTTCAATTATGATATTCCCAATACGCCGGAAACTAGAATTTTAAGAAGAGAGGATTTGGTAGATGTAATTAAAGAAATAATTCGTCTGAATAACACGCAAGAGGAAGCTGATGATATTGATCACTTAAGCAATCGTCGCATCAGGGCTGTGGGTGAATTGATTCAAAATAAATTTAGAATTGGCTTAGCTCGTATGGAAAGAATAGTCAGAGATAAAATGAGTACAGTTGATTTAGATAGCATGACGCCTAGCCGTTTGATCAATGCCAAACCAGTAATGGGCGTAGTTAAAGAATTTTTCATGTCATCACAGCTTTCTCAGTTTATGGATCAGACTAATCCCTTGGCAGAATTAGAGCATAAAAGGAGAATTTCTGCTATGGGACCAGGAGGTCTTTCTCGGGAAAGAGCTGGTTTTGAAGTGCGTGACGTGCATTCCACTCATTATGGCAGAATTTGTCCTATTGCTACGCCAGAAGGACCGAATATTGGGCTGGTTGGCCATTTGGCAAGTTACGCCAGAATTAATGAATATGGTTTTATTGAAACACCTTATCGTATTATTGAACGTATTGCTTTGGAAAATATTAAAGATCCGGTCAATAAAAAGGCAATCAAAAAAGGTCAAAAAATTCCCAAAGATGTTATTGATCATTTACGCGCTAAAAATATTAGTTTTAAAGCCAAAGCCAGAGTAACTGATGAGGTGGTTTATTTAAATGCATTAGCTGAAGAACGTTCTATTACAACATCAACTACTATACCAATTGATGAGAATGGTAATTTCTTGGAAGAAAAAGCTGAAGTCAGAAAATTTGGCAAGCCTGACATTGCTTTAGTTGAGCAAATTGATTATATGGATGTTGCTTCCAATCAAATTGTTAGTATCTCCACTTCTTGCATTCCTTTTTTAGAGCATGATGATGCAGTCAGAGCTTTGATGGGTACGAATATGCAACGCCAGTCAGTGCCTTGCATTAATCCTAAGCCGCCTTTAGTGGGTACAGGCATAGAAAAAATGGCAGCTTTTTATTCCGGCCATATTGCGATTTGTGAGGCCAATGGCAAAGTGACAAATGTTGATGGCGGCAGAATAGAAATTTTAGAAGACAAAGGTAATCTTAAATATTATGATTTAAATAAATTCAAGAGATCAAATGCCTCTACTTGCATTAATCAGCACCCCATAATTAAAAAAGGCGAGAAGGTCAAAAAAGGGCAGATCCTTACTGATGGACCAGCTATTGCTGAAGGCGAACTAGCTTTAGGGCAAAATGTTTTAGTCGCTTTTATGGCCTGGAGTGGCTATAATTATGAAGATGCTATAATTATTTCTGAAAGAGCAGTTCAAAAAGATCTCTTTACCTCAATTCATATTGAAAATTATCAGGTAGAAGTGCGTGAAACAAAATTAGGGCCAGAAGTAGTAACATCTGATATTCCGAATATCGGTGAAGAAAAACTAAAAAATTTAGATGAAAGTGGCATTATCCGGATAGGTGCTGAAGTTTCTTCGGGCGATATTTTAGTTGGTAAAATTACGCCGAAAGGTGAAACTGAGCTTTCTGCCGAGGAAAAATTATTAAGAGCTATTTTTGGAGAAAAAGCTCGTGATGTCAGAGATAGTTCTTTGTATCTTGAACATGGTGACCATGGGAAAGTCATTGATATAAAAATTTTCTCCCAGGAAAAGGGCGACAAGCTTTCACCAGGAGTCACAGAAATGGTTCAGGTTTCAGTGGCTGACTTGAGAAAAGTTCAAGTGGGTGATAAAATGGCTGGCCGGCATGGTAATAAAGGCATTATTTCTAAAATTGTACCTATTGAAGATATGCCATTTTTAGAAGATGGGACCTCAATTGATATTATCTTAAGTCCTTTAGGCGTAGTTTCTCGTATGAATCTGGGACAGATTTTAGAGACTCATCTTGGTTTGGCAGTTGAAAAATTAGGCTTCAAAATTGCCACTCCTGTTTTATCTGGCATTACAGAGGAACAAATTAAAGAACTGCTTAAAATGGCGAATTTGCCTGAAAATGGCAAAGTAACATTATATGATGGACGTAATGGTGAAGCTTTTGACCAAAAAGTAACAGTTGGCTACAACTATATGATGAAATTAAATCATATGGTTGAAGACAAAATTCATCAAAGATCTATTGGTCCTTATTCATTGATTACGCAGCAGCCGCTGGGAGGCAAAGCTCAATTTGGCGGCCAAAGATTTGGAGAAATGGAAGTTTGGGCTTTGGAAGCTTATGGTGCAGCCCATACTTTGCAGGAAATTTTAACAATTAAATCTGATGATGTGCCAGGCAGATCAAAAGCTTATGAATCAATAATTAAAGGTGAACCAATTAAAAAATTAAATATTCCCGAATCATTTAATGTTTTAGTTAGAGAATTGAAGGGTTTATGTTTAGATATAGAATTATTAAAGGAAGGCCAGGCGCTTAAAGAGCCCAGAAAAAAAACAAAATAATTTTATTTAAATAATATTTAAAATTTTAAATATGATATTCAATCAAACGAAACCTCTTGATTTTGATGCTATTAAATTAAAATTGGCTTCTCCCGATGTAATAAAAGGCTGGTCCCATGGTGAGGTGTTAAAACCAGAAACAATTAATTATCGTACTCAAAAACCGGAAAAAGACGGCCTTTTTTGCGAAAAAATTTTTGGGCCATCTAAAGATTGGGAATGTTATTGCGGTAAATATAAGAAAATACGCTATAAAGGTATTGTCTGCGATAAGTGTGGCGTAGAAGTTACTCATTCAATCGTTCGCAGAGAAAGAATGGGACATATTGAATTAGCTGCGCCAGTTTCTCACATTTGGTTTTTAAGAGGCGTTCCTTCGCGCCTTGGTTTGGTTTTGGATCTTTCTGCTCAAAATTTAGAAAAAGTTATTTATTTTGCCAATTTTATCGTTACTAAAGTAGACGAGGAGTTAAAGACCCAGGCCTTGGAACAGTTAAAAGCAGAATTTAAGTCTAAGAAAAAACAAATTGAGAGTAATTTCAAAAATAAAGTTAATCAAATCAAAAAAGATAAAAATTTGAAAGAAAAAAATAAAGATAAGAAAATTATAGAGATTAATAAAGAAAGAGATCAGGATTTAAAAGATTTAGAAAGTGAATTTATAAAAACGGAGCAAGATTTAAAGGATTTAAAAGTTAAAAAAATTATTTCTGAAGATCTTTATCAGGACCTATCTTTGAAATTTGGCCATATTTTTGAAGCAGAAATCGGGGCAGAATCAATCAGGAAGTTATTAGCTGAAATTGATTTAGAAAAACTAGGCAAAAAACTAGACGCAGAAAAAGAGGACTCAATGGGCGCTAAGAAAGAAAGGGTCAGTAAACGTTTGAAATTAATAAAAAATTTAATAAAAAATAAAATTAGGCCGGAATGGATGATTTTGAATGTTATTCCTGTTATTCCGCCTGATTTAAGGCCAATGGTGCCATTAGACGGAGGCAGATTTGCCACTTCTGATTTAAATGATTTATACCGAAGAGTTATTAATAGAAATAATCGTTTAAAAAAACTAAAAGAATTAAATGCTCCCGAAGTTATTATTAGAAATGAAAAAAGAATGCTGCAGGAAGCTGTTGATGCTTTAATTGATAATAGTGCACGCCACTCTAAGACAACGACTGCTTCAACTGGACAAAAAAGACAATTAAAATCTATAGCCGATATTTTAAAAGGCAAACAGGGTCGTTTTAGACAAAATTTATTAGGGAAACGTATCGATTATTCTGGCCGCAGTGTGATTGTCGTTGGTCCGGATTTGAAATTAGATAAATGCGGCTTGCCTAAAAGAATGGCATTAGAGTTGTTTAAACCTTTTATTATAAGTCAGTTAATTAAACGGGAATTTGTTCATAATATCAGGAGCGCCAATCGTTTTATTGAAAGTGGCAGGCCTGAAGTTTGGGATATTTTAGAGGAAGTTGTTAAAGATGCCCATGTGCTTTTAAACCGTGCTCCGACCTTACATCGGCTAGGTATTCAAGCTTTTCAGCCGGTTTTAATTGAAGGCAAAGCGATTCAATTGCATCCTTTAGTTTGCAGTGCTTTTAACGCAGATTTTGATGGTGATCAAATGGCAGTCCATGTTCCTTTAACAGAGCAGGCTAAAGATGAAGCAAAAAATATTATGTTATCGACTAGGAATTTATTAAAGCCAGCGACTGGTCACCCAATCTCTACGCCTAAAATGGATATTGTTTGGGGCTGTTATTACATCACAAGCTTAGAAGAAATAAGGGAGACGCCAAAAGCTTTTTCTTCTTTCCAGGAAGCAATTTTAGCTTATAAATCCAGAATAATTACCATTAAAGAGAAAATTAAAGTTAGAGAAATTTTGCCTGGCAAAAAGAAGCCGGAAATAATTGAAACCAATGTCGGTCGTATACTTTTCAATCAAATTCTACCAAAAGGATTGAATTTTTATAATGAAGTTATCACCACCAAAATTTTAGGAGAAATAATTAAATATGCCTTAGAGCTTTTAGGCCAAGAAAAAACAGCCAATCTTTTAGATGATATTAAGAATTTAGGCTATTATTATTTGACAAAAAGCGGTTATTCTTGGGGTATGGATGATCTGCCAGAATTAAAAGATAAGAAAGCATTGATCGATGAGGGTGATCAAATGATTGATCAAGTTAATGAGCAATATCAGCAAGGCCTTTTAACCAAGAGTGAAAGGCATGCAAAAATTATTGAAATTTGGACTGGCATTAAAGATAAAATAGTTCAATTAAGCAAGGACATTTTAGATAAGAATGGACCCGTTTATACTATGGTTATGGCCGGAGCTAGAGGTTCTTGGGGGCAGGTTACTCAGATGGTGGGCATGAAAGGTTTGGTATCAAATCCAGCCGGTGAAATCATTGAATTGCCAGTTAAGGCTAGCTTTAAAGAAGGTTTTGATGTTTTGGAATATTTTATTTCTACTCATGGCTCAAGAAAAGGACTTTCTGATACAGCCTTAAGAACAGCTAACGCTGGTTATTTGACCCGCAGATTGGTTGATGTTTCTCAAGATGTAGTCGTGCAAGAAGAAGATTGCGGCGATAAAAAAGGCCTGGTCTATACGAAAAAAGAAAGTGAAGAAATAGGCGTAGATATTCTGGAAAGAGTTGGGGGTCGAATTTGCTTAGAAAAAATTATTCATCCCAAAACCGGAGAAGTCATTGTTGAAAAAGGACAAGTGATTACTGATGAAGCTGTAAGAAAGTTAAAAGAGGTTGACATTGAACAGATTACAGTGCGCTCAGTGTTAACTTGCAAGTTGACCAAAGGAGTTTGTAAGAAATGTTATGGTTATGATTTGGGCTATAATGATTTAGTTAAATTAGGTACAGCAGTTGGCATTATTGCTGCTCAGAGTATTGGTGAGCCAGGTACGCAGTTAACCATGAGAACTTTTCATACCGGCGGTGTTGCTGGATCTGATATTACTCAAGGTTTGCCAAGAGTAGAAGAATTATTTGAAGCTCGCCCGCCTAAACGTAAAGCCTTTATTGCTGAAGAAGATGGCTTAGTTTCTATTTCTGAGGCACCAAAAAAGATTGAAGATGAAAAAGGACAGGTTTTGTTAAGCACGACTTACGGCCAAAAGATATTAAAAATTAAGTATGAATCAGTTGGTGAAGAAATTCATCAGATTAAAAATGCCGAAGCTAAATTAAAAGTTAAAGAAGGCGACAAAGTTAAAAAAGGTCAGCTTTTATTTAAAGACGGAGATAAAGAGGTTAAGGCAAAATCAGCCGGGGCTATTAAACTAACAGAAAAAACAGTCAAAGTGATCGGCAATGTTGAGGGTGAAAAAGAATATATTATCCCGCCAGGTTTTCGTATTTGGGTTAAAGATGGCGATTTTGTCAAAAAAGGCGACCAGCTGACTGAAGGCAGCCTGGATTTGCATCAGTTATATAAATTAAAAGGCAAAGATGAGGTAAAAAAATATATTGTCAAAGAAATCCAGTATATTTATTCTTCGCAAGGCCAGCGCTTAAATGAAAAACATATAGAAGTGATTATTAGGCAACTATTTAGCCGCGCTTTAGTTAAAGATGCTGGCGATACAAATTTATTGCCAGGTGAAATAGTTGAAAAGGCAGAATTAGAAGAAGCTAATGAAGAGATCAGCAAGACTAAGGGCAAAGAGGCAATAGCAGAAGAATTATTTTTAGGCATTACTAAAGTTTCTTTGACGACTCGCAGTTTTTTATCAGCTGCTTCATTTCAAGAGACTTCTAGAGTTTTAATTAATGCGGCAATAACAGGCAAAGTTGATAAACTAGAAGGCTTAAAAGAAAACGTAATTATTGGCCGCTTGATTCCAGCAGGCACTGGCTTTAGGAAAAAAGGCCAGAAAAAAGAAGAAGAGTAATTTTTTTTACTTAAATAATAAAAAACGTTCCACTTTGAGTGGGGCGTTTTTTATTTTGAAATTTGGTTATTTTTTATTGACAAAATATAGATATTTAATAATAAATTTAGCTAATTTTAGCTGAGATAGACTTAAATACTCTTGACAAGAGGCATTAGCTATGCTATTATACGGAATTACGCTTAAAAAGCAGATAGAGGGTTGTCTTGACAATATTAATAAATTATGCTATAATAAAATATTAAAATAATGCACTTTATATCTTAGTTGGTAGAAATATGGGGGTAGTAGTCGTTTGGCTAGTAGAAATTTTCCGGCTTTGGCTAGAAAGCTTCTGCACCAAATGTTTGCCTAATAAGTCTTTTGACCAAAGTTAGGCCGGTCCGCTTCGTGTGGATCAATACCTCCATATTTTTACCAGTTAAAGCACATTGAAAATTTTAAGCCTCAAATAAAGGGCTTTTAGAGGTTCCCATTTAATAAAAATAAAATGTACATTTTAACATATAGCGGGAAGGCTCTAGCCCTTTATTAGGGGCTTAATGCTTAAAGAAAGGAGGAAGGCCAATGGTGACATCAGTCAGAAATGGTCATTTTTCTTCGGAGGATATCGCGACGCTGATAGCAGCCGGACTGGAGATTGAAACTTTCCAGCCCGATCGTGTAGCAGAACAGCCGCGCAAATATTCAGCGCCATCTACTTCGGAAGAAGAAATTGAAATTGAAGTGGAGGTCTCTTGAGATCTCCACTCCTTGTCTCAGGACGGGATAGTCCCTTGTGGATTATTTTGTCTTGAGACGAGGCAACAAGGAGCTATGGTTAGCTCTTTTAAAAATATATTATCGTTTTTTTTGAGGTCTTTGTCAACTAACCTTTCAAGGAGGAAAAACAAATGGCAAAAGGAAAGAGCACAAGAGGTCCCTGCGGGGGCGCGGGTCCTTTGGCCGGGAACGGGTTATCCCAGTATTCCCGGAAAAACAGGGGCAACGTACACGGCCAGGAAAGGGAAGTGCGTTTTCCGTTCATGGTGAACGCGCACCTCAACTTTGCCGCGACCGAGCTCGAGGGCCAGGCCGGAGTGGTGCACGTCGGCAAGACCAAAACCGTGCTGGCCACCAAAGTGGAGCGGCTGGAGAACGGCGAGATCGTGGCCAAGGTCGTCAATTCCGCGATCGAGCAGGTGAATTACTTCACCATGCGCGTTGAGGAATGGGTGGCCAGGGGCTACGGTCGGGTGGTCTGCACGCAGAAAGGCAGGCCCTTGCCGCGGCGCAAGCTCCAGAACAGCAACTACGTGGGCCAGGAGTCGCGCAAGCATGACGGCTTGGTTCAGCCGGCGTACGTCGGATTGAACCATGTCTTCATCGTCGAGGCTCTGGGCCGTGGATCGGGATGGCGGATCACCGCCTATTGGTTCATCAAAGGCACCAAGTCGGCCACGGAGATCAAGCTCGGCGACGAGCAGTTTTTCCTGACCATGCCCGAAGAGCTGAAGCGGCGCTTCTACATCACCAGCGGCTCGGACCACGTCCCGACCCAGCAAGAGCTGGAAGAGACGATCAGAACGCAGATCGAGTCCGAGTTCAAGGAGAAGGAAGAGCGCGAAGCGTGGGAGCCCATGGTCACGGCAATGGCACTGGCCTACCGCAAAGCCTGCGGCGACCAGACCGCCTACATGCTGGACAGGGAAGACGAGACCGAAGAAGCGGACGAACCCGCGAAAGAGCCCGAACCCGAAGCCCCGGCCATGCAGGCCACGGGCACGGATGACGAGGTCATCGAGCTCACCGATCCGGTTACGGTCGACCCCAACGACACCGCCGGCGCCCAGGCCCTCGAGCAGAAGCCCGACCGCCACGCTGGCAAGAAGCCCAAGGCCAAGTCCAAGGGCAAGAAGTAACGTCAACGCCTCAACCGGGGCGGTTCCGCGCAGCGGAACCGCCCCCAGGCCATCCGAGGAGGGATGAATGATGAAATTCCGTTAGTGAAATTCACCCAACGCGAATACGCAAACCGGCCCAAAGGAGTCACCTGCCTAAAGTGGTGAGCCTAGAGGAAGCAGAGCCTCCGCGAGAATAAGATTCTCCCGGGCCGAGCTACGAAAACAATCGTAGTTCGGCCCACTTATCTAAGTCCATAAAGCCATTTGTGGCTTTAGATAAGGTCTGACGTCTAAGGGAGGGATTACATGGGCCATTACGTCGGCTACTTTGCAGGATTTGTGTTCGTTTGAAAAAAACCGACCGCGCCCGTCCCGGGCAGAAAAACGGGCGCTTTTGTCACCATTTGCGCGATAGCAAATGGCGAGCCAGAGGGGAAGCAGAGCCCTGGGTGAGCTAAAGTTCACCCGCTTTTCTAAGCCCACGATTAATTCGTGGTTTTAGAAAGGAGGAAAATTGAATTTTTAAATAAAAATTTTATTTGAGAGGAGGTGAAGGTTTGAGGACGCAAGGCTTTGAGACCCATCGCCTTGGCTGTCAACCGCAGTCTTACGGCGACTGTATGGAGGCATCCATGGCAAGGTCGGCCAGTCGGCGCAGACGCTCGGGTTTGGAAAAACCGCGAGATAGCGCCTCTCGGCTTAAAAGCTGGCCGTGGTCAAAACATCACCACCAACGCAACGGAGGTGAAAAGCAGTGAGAAGCCATGCGAAGTGGTTTTCTCAGGGATACCGCCGCGTTAAGGCCGCGGTGCTGGGTCCTTGAGGAAGCCAAGGCAAACGAACTTCCATGTATTGGCTCTGCGGCTGGGTGCGACTCAGTTGCATGACTGTCAGCGTCAATGCCCTGCTGAACTTCAGGGTAAGGCGCAGCTCAAAACGGGAGAGGGAAACATGAAAAACTTCTTCCCAAGCGGCTTTACCGCTCCTAACGGGTTTGCTGACTGAGCCTGCCCAAAAAAGTCAGCCTTGTGAATGTTGCTGGTTGGCCTAGGGACGCGAAGTCTCTAAAAATCAGCACGCTTGGGCCGGTCGCGAGGGGCCTTCGGGGCGGCGGGAAACTTCCAGTCGCCATGGCCATATCTCGCGTCGATCCTTTGGCGGGCGTGTCAAAGGGCGCCCATTGCGCCCGCCACACTTGCCGGCCCGCTACAAGAAGGGCACGATCAAATGGTCTGGACAGAAGCCACTACTTAGACTCAGTGCCGGATGCGCTGCAACCCGCCCCCGGTTCGTTTCATACGAATCGGGGGCCTTTTAATTTATATTAAATAAAAAATAGCATTGATGGTTCAACTGTGCTCACCATGACAATGCTATTTTTTATTTGAGGGTAGTAGTTTTATTTGTTTTTCAGGGCGTCTTTCAAGGCTTTGCCAGATTTAAATTTAGGGATTGTAACTTCTGGAATATCAATTTTCTCTGAAGGCTTTTGCGGGTTAACGCCTTTTCTGGCATGTCTGACTTTAGCAGAAAAAGTGCCAAAACCAGCTAGCGTAACGCTTTCGCCAGCTTTCAAAGTGTCCATAATCGTCTGCAAAATCGTTTCAATCACTGCTTCAACTTGTTTTTTAGTTAAATGAGCTTTTGAGGCAACATCCTCAATTAATTTGGCTTTATTCATGGCTGTAAGTTATTAGTAATTAGTAATGTGTAATTAGATATAGGAATAATTTATATTTGAATTCCCATATTGATTCTTTCAATCTTTACAGCTTTTTTGGTCTTGGGATTAATTTCCAAGTATACGGCATTGATTTGGGCTGGGCCGTTTTCTGGAATTTCTGCTGATTGATTAATCTGGCTAAGAAAATTTTGAATAATTATTTTCTTATCTAAACCAATGACTGAATCATGCGGGCCGGTCATGCCCATGTCCGTTAAATAAGCAGTCCCTTTATCTAGAATTTGTTCATCAGCTGTCTGGACATGCGTATGGCTGCCTAAAATCGCCGAAATCCTGCCATCCAAATAATAGCCCATGGCTACTTTTTCACTCGTAGCTTCAGCATGAAAATCAACAATGATGCCGGCTAATTTAGTTTTGGCACGCTCTTTTAAGATTTTATCAATAGCGCGAAAAGGGCAATCAAAGTCTTCACGGAAAAATACTCTACCTATTAAGTTTACCACAAGTATTGAATTTATGCCAACTTTAATGATTTTTTCGCCATGACCAGGCGTGCCTTCAGGATAATTGGCTGGCCTTAATAAATTTGAATTCTTCTTATTCAGAATTAAATAAGCATCTTTTTTATCCCAGACATGGTTGCCTGAAGTAAAAAGATCAATGCCAGCTTCTGACATTTCTTCCAGCGTTGAAGCCGTTACTCCTCGGCCATGAGCCAAATTTTCGGCATTAGCTAAAATTAAATCCGGCTGATATTTTTCTTTTAAATCAGGCATTGCCTTTTTTACGGCTTGGCGGCCGATTCTACCGAAAATATCACCGAAAAATAAGATTTTGATTGGAGTCATATTTTTAAAAGCACCAAATCTCAAATTCCAAATAACAAACAAATTATAAATCCTAAATTCAAATGTTAAAAAAATTGGTTTAGATTTTGGAATTTGATTACTGTAGTTTGTTTGGAATTTGGTGCTTGGTTATTGGTTATTTTTACCTAGCATATTCAGTTATACGCATTTCGCGAATAACGCTGACTTTAATTTCACCAGGATATTTGAGTTCTTCTTCTATTTTGTGAGCAATGTTTTGCGCTAATTTAGCAGCTGCCAAATCATCTATGGTATCTGGCATGACAAAGATACGAACTTCTCGTCCGGCCTGAATAGCATAACTTTTTTGCACGCCTTCAAAAGAATTAGCTACGTTTTCTAATTCTTCAAGTCTTTGCAGATATCTCTCATAAGTGTCTTTACGTGCGCCTGGTCTGGCACCAGAAATAGCATCAGCGACTTTAACAATAATGCCTTCAAGAGTCTTCGGAGCGTCTTCATGGTGGGCAATGCACATGTAAGCAATTTCTTCAGGCATATTGAATTTTTTCATAATATCATAACCAATTTCCGGATGTCCGCCTTTAACTTCGTGATCAACAGCTTTACCAATATCATGAAAAAGTCCGCCTTTTTTGCAAACTGTCACATCAGCACCAAGTTCTTCTGCTAAAAGTCCGGCTAAATGTGCAACTTCCATTGAATGCAAAAGTACATTATGGCCATAGCTGGTTCTGAATTTAAGACGGCCTAGAATTTGGACAAGTTTAGGATCAATACCTGTGATGCCCAATTCATATAAGGAATCTTCACCAGCTTTTTTAATTTCTAAAGCAATTTGTTTCTTGGCATTTTCAATGGCTTCTTCAATCCTGGCCGGATGAATACGGCCATCTAAAATTAAAGCTTCTAATGCCCGCTTGGCAACATGGCGCCTGATCGGTGAAAATCCGGAAATCGTGATTGCCATGGGTGTATCATCTACCACAATTTCCACGCCAGTTAATTGTTCAATTGATCTGATATTTCTGCCTTCACGGCCAATAATTCTGCCTTTCATTTCATCGCTTGGCAAATCAACCGTGGTAGTTGTGATTTCCTGCGCCTGAGGAATAGAGCATCTTTGAATAGATAGAGAAAGAATTTCTCTGGCTTTCTTATCTAGCTCTTCTTGGCCTTCATCCTGCAATTTTTTTAACCGGCCTAAAATATCTTCTTTTACCATTTTTTCTGTATTTTCCAAAAGCACATCTTTAGCTTGGTCTTTGGTCATTTTGGCAATCTTTTCCAATTTTTGCAGCTGTTCCTCTCTGATTTTATTGATTTTTTCTTTGACCTCTTCAACTTCTTTAGCTTTGTCTAAAAGTTTTTGTTGTTTATTTTCCAGATCTAACAACTTTTGATCAAAAATACTTTCTCTTTTTTCTAATCTTTGCTGCATGTGGGTTAATTCCCGTCTCCTTTGCTGTTCTTCTCTTTTTGCATCGTCAATAATGTTTAAAGCTTTGTCATTGGCCTGTAAAAGAATTTCTTTTTGTTTATTTTTTGCTTCTTTGAGCAAGTTTTCAGCTTTAGCTTCAGCGCCTTCTACTTCTCTTTTGGCTAAGTTTTTTCTAATAAAATAACCTGCCGCAATGCCAATAATAACAGCAGAAGCTGAAACAATAAAAGTTAAAATATCCATAGTTTTCTCCTATTGAAAAAAACAGAGATCAGGATTTTGAAAGTACATTAAACAGTTACGAAATTTGTATTTCGCCCCTTGGAAGAGAGTTTGCGATTGTGCTTATATGAGTTCATTAATAAAATTTTAATAACTGGTAATGTAAATTTATTTGCTTTCAACCCTTATTTATAGTCCTTTTCTCTATTTATTCTTTATAAATTAAGTTAACTTTAGTTTAGCATGGAAAAAATAATTTGACAAGCTTTGAAGATAAAGTTAATCTATCAAGCAAGGAGGGTTTAAAATGAAATTTAAAAGAAAATACAGGAAATTGCTGAGGGGAAATGGACTAGAAATTAACCTGGAATTGATTTTTAGCAACCTAGAGGAGTTTCGTCATTTTTTACTTCTTTATAAGCCCGATGATTTTAAGGGCATAAATGTCGCGGTCATTTGCACTGATAAATGTCAGCAATGCGGAGCAGTAGCCAGATCCTCTTTGGCAGCTGACAGATTAATGCTCTTTGCTCATAGATATAAAGAGCAGACTCCTAACATCTGCTTGCGTATCTACGGCTGGCTTTTGTCAGCCATCAGCGGTACGCAGGAAAAGGGCAGAGATGTTTATTGCCATTTTTGTTCGACTTGCGAATTACATGATTATGGCAGCTTTGGTCAAGTTTGCGCCCAGATGGCGAATGAACAAAAAGAAATCTCAGCATTAAAAGCACCGGGAGCTGTCTAAATAAGTTCAAAGGTTTTTAAATTTCAATTAAAGAGTCGTTTTTACGGCTCTTTATTTAATTAATTGTAATTGACTTTTTATTTTTTTAGAGCTATATTAAAAGATAATAAAAGGATTAACTGATCCTTCTTTTTTAATCATTATGAATGTCACTGAATTAGCCAGAAAACTTAAGCTTAATACGGCGGAACTTTTGGAAATATTGCCAGAATTCGGTTTTGATGTTGGCAAAAAAGCAATTAAAATTGATGATAAAATCGCCCGTAAAATTTTAGTTTTAGGACCTAAAATACAGGATAAAATTGAATCAGATAAAAAAGCCAAGCTGGAGGAATTTAAGAAATTACAAGGCGAAGAAAAAGTCGAAGTTGAAAAAAAAGAGATAAAGATACCAGCTATCATTACGGTCAGAGATTTTGCTAAAGTTATTGATAAGCCAGTTAATCAGGTTATTAAAGAATTAATGAAAAACGGTGTCATGGCTTCTTTAAATGAAAGGATTGATTTTGAAACAGCTGCTATTTTGGCCGATGAATTCGGCGTCAATCTTTCTCTTTCCGAAGAAGAAGTCCAGGCAGAGTCAGGTGCGAAAATTAAAAATATATTAGGTAAAGAGAAAAAAGCAAATTTAAAGTCACGGCCACCCGTGATTGTGGTAATGGGACATGTTGATCATGGCAAAACAAAATTGCTTGATATGATAAGGAAAACTAATGTAATAGCAACTGAAGCCGGTGGCATTACCCAGCATATTGGTGCTTACCAAGCCCAAAAGAAAGACAGGTTAATTACTTTTATTGATACGCCGGGCCATGAAGCTTTTACAGCTATGAGATCTAGGGGCGCAAAGATTGCTGACATTGCTATTTTAGTTATTGCCGCTAATGATAGCATAAAGCCCCAGACAGTAGAGGCGATTAAAATTATTCAGCAGTCAAAAATCCCTATGATTGTAGCGATTAATAAAATTGATTTGCCCGATGCTAATATTGAAAAAGTTAAACAAGATTTGGCGTCAATGAATTTAACGCCTGAAGACTGGGGCGGAAAAACAATCACCGTGCCTATTTCTGCTAAAGAAAATATGGGGCTGGATGATCTTTTAGAAACGATTTTGCTAGTTAGCGACTTGGAAAAAGAAAAAATTATGGCAAATCCGGACAAAGAGGCTGTCGGTACCATTATTGAATCCCATATTGATAAAGGCGAAGGTCCGGTTGCCACGGTTTTAATTCAAAATGGAACCCTGAAATTAAATGATAATTTATGCATTAATGATGTTTTCTTTGGCAAAGCCAGAGCTTTAAAAGATTATATTAATCAAGATGTTCAGCAGGCTGGTCCGGCTATGCCAGTTAAAATTATTGGCTTCAAGTATCCGCCTAAAGTGGGTGATATTATGGAAGTGACGGCTAAGATTGAACGCAAACATAAAAAAGCCAAAGAACACGAAATTCTAAGAGAAAAATCAATTGTCAATAAAATTTCGCCAGCACAAGAGGAAAAAGAAAAAGAAAATGTTAAAAAATTAAATTTAATTATCAAGGCTGATGTTTTGGGTTCCTTAGAAGTTATTGCTGAATCTTTAGAAAAGATAGAATCAGAAGAAGTTAAGGCCGATATTATATCTAGAGGGTTAGGCAATATTACTGATTCAGACATAAATATGGCGGCAAGCAGCGGGGCAGTGATTTTAGGCTTTGATGTTAAGGCCACGCCTTTAGCTAGTGATTTAGCTCGAGAGAAAAATGTGGAGATAAAATATTATGATGTTATTTATAATTTATTGTCAGATGTTAAAAACAGAATGTCAGTTTTGCTTTCCCCTGAAGTTGTCAGGAAAGATTTAGGTAAGGTTAAAGTTTTGGCTATTTTTAAAACTGAAAATAAAAATATGGTAATCGGCGGTAAAATAACAGCAGGCAAGGTAGTTAAAGGAGCAAAGGCAGATGTTTTAAGAAAAAAAGAATTGATTGCTACAGGAGAAGTTTCTGAATTGCAGACAGGCAAACAAATAGTTACTGAAGCTATTGAAGGCCAGGAATGCGGCATAAATTTTATTGGCGAGCCAGTAATTCAAGAGGGTGATATTTTAATGATTTATCAAGAAGAGAAAATAATTAAAAAAATATAAAAGGGCGACAATGTTGCCGCCCCCGTTTGAAAAGTTGGAGTTGTTTTATTTGTTATTGAGTCCTGCGCCGAAGTCCTTGAGTCCGAGCATGCCTTTGAGCAGTTTGGCAATCCCCAACAGGATGAGAACGAGCAGAGCTACTCCTGCTAGAAAAATACCTAGCAGCATGCCGTAAGCGGTCAGTGCTTCACGGAGCAGGTCAATGCTCCAAATGGAGCTGATCGCCCAGGAACAGATGGGTACGGCAATGGCCAAGAAAATGCTCCAGGCCACTATTCCCCAGAAGTTCCGAGGCACAATGCCCGTGATTAGTCCTGCCACCAGCAGGGCCAGTATCCAATAAAACATATTTGCCTCCTTTGCAAAGGTTAAAGTACGATTTTGTTAATTAAATTATAGCATAATTTTATATTTTTGTCAATTATATTAATAAATAAATATTAATTTTATGGCTGAAATTAGCTTAAATTCATCTAATTTTGAACAAGAAGTTCTAAACAGTAAAGCTCCTGTTTTGGTTGATTTTTGGGCTGAGTGGTGTGGTCCTTGTAAAATGATGGGGCCAGTACTGGAAGCATTAGCTAAAGAAGTGGAAGGTAAAAATGTTAAAATTGCTAAATGTAATGTTGATGAAAATCAGGAATTAGCTCAAAAGTATGAAATCATGTCTATTCCAGCTTTTAAAATTTTTAAAGAAGGTAAAGTAGTCGAAGAATGGGTAGGCGCACAAACATTGGATGCTTTGAATGCGAAGCTAGAGAAATATCTAGCAATTAGTAATTAGGCATTAGTAATTAGTAATTGGAAAATGGATTTTTTGATTATTATTTAAAATTTAAAATTTTTGTTATGTCAGAAATATACGATTTAATTATCATTGGCGGCGGACCAGCTGGCTTAACAGCTGGTATTTATGCTTCACGCCGCAAATTAAACAATTTAATTATTACCAAAGATATTGGCGGTCAGGCTGGTACGGTGCCTATGGTAGAAAATTACCCTGGATTTGAAGGCATTGATGGTTTTACTTTGACAGATAAAATGAAAAAACAGGCGGAAAAATTCGGCAGTCAGTTTAAATATGAAGAGGTTATAAAGATCGGCAAAAGCGAAGATATTTTTTGGGCCGAAACAGTGGCTGGCAATAAATATCAAGCTCAGGCAATGATTTTATCTTTTGGCGTTACTCCGCGCAATCTTGAGGTTCCTGGCGAAAAAGAATTTACAAATAAAGGCGTGACCTATTGTGCTAATTGCGATGCACCTTTATATAAAGATAAAGTGGTGGCTGTAGTTGGCGGCGGCAATTCTGCCTTGGATGCGGCTGAATATTTAGCCAGAATCGCTAAAAAAGTTTATTTGATACATCGCCGAGATGAATTTCGGGGAGATGAAATTTTGGTTGATAAAATTAAGAAAACTCAAAATATAGAATTAATTTTAAATTCCACGATTAAAGAAATTCAGGGTGAAAAATTTGTTAATAAAATTATAGTTAAAAATTTACAAGATGAAAAAGAAGGGGAATTAGCTGTTGATGGTGTTTTTGTGGAGATTGGACATGTGGTTAATGCTGGACCAATTAGAGAAGCTGTAAAATTGGATGAAAAACAACAAATTATAATTGATGATTATTGCCATACGAGCGAAGCAGGTATTTTTGCGGCTGGCGATGTGGCTTTTGGCGAATATAAACAAATAATTATTGCGGCTGGCGAAGGCGCTAAGGCAGCTTTATCAGCTTATAAATATTTACAGCATAAAAAAGGCCAGAAAGGTCCGGCGTTGGATTGGTCAAAACAAGCATAGTTATTTAATTTTTTATACTTTTTTATCTTTTAGATTAAAGAGTCCTTGAGACTCTTTAATTTTTTTCAAAATTTGTTATTATAAGATATATGGAGAAAAATGAATTGCAAAAATTCATAGACAAAAATTATATTTATGCGATTGTCGGCGCTACCCAAAATAAAAATAAATATGGCTATAAAGTTTTAATGGATTTAAAAAATAAAGGCTATAATGTGGTGGCCGTTAATCCTAAATATAGTGAAATTGAAGGTGTTCCCTGCTACCCGACTGTTTTTGACTTGGAAGAACGCCCGGATGTGGTAGTTTTGGTCGTAGGAGAGGAAAATGCTAAAAAAGTTGTACAGGACTGCATTGACTCTGATTT
>CAYNWH010000005.1:0-11737 GCA_964400885.1 uncultured Gammaproteobacteria bacterium | reverse complement strand
TGTCAGCGATCTGAAAAAGTTGTTTGGCGAGCCTTTGGTTGTCCATGGGCAGGGCAATAAAAATGAACTGGCTTTCCGTTGGCAGTTAGGCGCAATTAGGGCTTTTCCATTGCCAACAGAAAGATTTCATGATCAAAGCCAGATTCATTTGCTGCATTTGGTTTTGGCAGAAGAGGTGCCTTTGAAGGATCTGATCCTTCAATATGGCTGTCAGCCGGCTTGTTACTTTGTCCAGATTGAAGAAGAGGAAGAACATTTTGCCATATTTAGTCTGCGTCTGCAGGCTAAGTATTACCCGGCTTCAAATTTGGTCAAAGTGCTGGGCTTTGTTAATCTGGATCATATCCAGACTTGTACTTGCCCGGAGTGCACTTTGATTCGCCAGGAAGTGAAAAAGGTTAAACCTTTAAGCCTGGTTCGATCTCAATTTTTACACTAGCAAAACCTCTTGTTTCGGCAGGAGGTTTTAAATTTGAAAAAAATTTAATTTTAGCGTAAAATTGGTTTATAAGTACAAAGTGAAAAGTTAGAAAGTTTATAAAGTTGAAGATTCTGGTTCTGATTTTTTAATAACTTTATGAACTTTTTCCTTTAGAACTTTTAACTGGATATCTATGCAAGAATATAATCCTAAAGAAATCGAGCCCAAGTGGCAAAAATACTGGGAGGAAAAACAACTATATAAGGCAGCTGACAAAGGCAAAAATAAATTTTACTGCCTGATTGAATTTCCTTACCCTTCAGGTGAAGGACTGCATGTCGGTCATCCGCGTTCTTATACTGCCATGGATATTTTAGCGCACAAAAGAAGAATGCAAGGCCAAAATGTTTTATTTCCCATTGGCTGGGATGCCTTTGGTTTGCCAGCAGAAAATTATGCCATTAAAACAGGCACGCATCCCAAGTCAACTACAGAAAAAAATATTGCTAATTTCACCAGGCAATTAAAGTCTCTGGGCCTTTCTTTTGATTGGTCACGGGAAATTAATACTACAGATCCCCATTATTATAAATGGACGCAATGGATTTTTCTGCAATTTTTTTATAAAAATTTAGCTTACAAAGCTAAAATGGATATTAACTGGTGCACTAAATGCAATGTGGGTTTGTCTAATGAAGAAGTAGTCAATGGCGTTTGTGAAAGATGCGGCGGCGAAGTTATACGTAAAGAACGAGAGCAGTGGATGTTAAAAATTACTGCCTATGCAGACAGGCTGTTGGAAGATTTAGATACAGTTGATTATTTGGAAAAGATAAAAAAGCAGCAGATTGATTGGATTGGCAAAAGTTTTGGCGCCCAAGTAGTTTTTAAAATTAAAAGTTCAACCATGCTGCCTGGTGAGCATCTCTATGATTTGCCAGTTTATACCACTCGGCCCGATACTTTATTTGGCGCAACTTATGTAGTAGCTGCTCCAGAGCATGAAATAATTGAAAAATTTAAAGACCAAATTGAAAATATTGATGAAGTGCTCGATTATATTGAGCAGACAAAACATAAATCTGAACAGGAGCGTTTAAATTTAGAAAAAGCTAAAACCGGCATAGAATTGCATGGTTTGAAAGCTATTAATCCGGTTAATGAAGAAGAAATCCCTGTTTTTATTGCTGATTATGTTTTAACTTCTTATGGCACTGGTGCGATCATGGCTGTGCCAGCTCATGATCAGCGCGATTATGAGTTTGCTAAAAAATTTGATTTGCCAATTAAAGAAGTCATTTTTGGTGGCAAGATTAATAAAGAAGCCTGGACTGGTGATGGCATCTTGGTTAATTCAGAATTTTTAAATGGTTTAAATACTCAGCAAGCAACTGATAAAATGATTGACTGGCTGACTGCCAAAGGTTTTGGCTTTCGCAAAGTTAATTATCATTTGCGCGATTGGGTCTTTTCCCGCCAGCGCTATTGGGGCGAACCGATTCCCATTATTATCTGTCCACATTGCGGCTATGTTCCTGTGCCAGAAGAAGATCTGCCAGTTGTTTTGCCAGAAGTAGAAAAATATCAGACCACTGAAACAGGTGATTCGCCTTTATCTTTAATTACTGACTGGGTTAATGTGCCATGTCCTCAATGCGGGGAAGATGCTAAACGAGAAACAGATACGATGCCCCAATGGGCTGGTTCGTCCTGGTATTTTTTGCGTTATGTTGATCCGCATAATGATAAAGTTTTAGCTGATAAAAAGAAATTAAAATACTGGCTGCCAGTTGACTGGTATAATGGGGGCATGGAGCATACAACTTTGCATCTTTTATATTCTCGCTTTTGGCATAAATTTTTATATGACATTAAAGTGGTGCCCACGCCAGAGCCTTATGCGAAGCGTACTTCGCATGGCTTAATTTTAGGTGAAGATGGCGAGAAAATGTCTAAGTCGCGCGGCAATGTGGTTAATCCTGATTCTGTAGTTAAAGAATATGGCGCTGATACTTTACGGGTTTATGAAATGTTTATGGGGCCGTTTGACCAGCCGACTCCTTGGAGTACTCAGGGCGTGGTAGGCATGAGAAGATTTTTGGAAAAAGTCTGGCAGATTGGTAATAATTTGGATAACCAGAAAAGAACCAATGATGATGATTTAATTCGTTTAACTCATAAAACAATTAAGCAAGTTACTGAACAAATAGAAACGCTGGATTTGAATACTTGCATTTCAGCTATGATGATTTTAATTAACAAATATAAAGATGAAGGCTGTAATCAGGAAGTTTTTGAAAAATTTTTAAAAATATTTTCTCCTTTTGCTCCTCACGTTTCTGAAGAACTATGGCAGAAGTTGGACCATAAAAAATCTATTTTTTTAGAAAAATGGCCAGAATATGATTCTGAATTAGCTAAAGATTCTGTTTTGGAAGTTCCAGTACAGATTAATAGTAAAGTGAGAAGTAAAATTTTCGTCACTGAAGATATGTCCGAAGAAGAAGTAAAAAAAATAGCTTTGGCAGAAGAAAATGTAAAAAAATGGCTAGCTGATCAAGATGTGAAAAAAATTATTTACGTCAAAGGGAAAATTATAAATATTGTGGTATAAAGAAAAAAAATAAAAAGTTCCGCGCATTGGCGTGGAACTTTTTAAAGTAATTAAATTTGGCATTCGGTAAATCCTCCTCCTTTGTAACGTATCTGTTCAAAAGTGAAATTCTGCCAGTCATTAACAAATTGATATGTTCCTTTAATTTCAATCTGCCAGATATTGCCAGTTTTGTCCCTAATCCTGGTAATAATTATTCTGCTTAGCTTAAGGAGTTTAGGGACATCCGCAGTCAGCAAAAAACAAAGATTTTGAATTAGCGGGACATCTTCCTCTGAAACATCTTTGTCTTCAGTCGTAATTATCTTGATGTCGCCTGATTGGGACTGGCAAAGGCCTTGGGTTTCTTTTTCTATAATATAGTGCCAGTGAGCCTTTACTCCTGATTTATTTTCCCCAGTCAATAGAAGTATTTTAAAATCAGGGATTTTTATGACAAGGTCATATTCAAAGAGCAGTAATAATTTAACGAAGACATACTCCACTGCTGCCGTTATACATTTATTAGGCAGATCATGAAGTTCCTTTTTCATTAGTTGTTGCCTGTTGGGCTCAATAATTTCCCCTTCTTCTTCTGTAATATCATCAGCATGCTCATCTCCATTTTTTTCAATACACATTTTTCCCTCCTTTGTTTAAAGTGCTTTTCTAGGCTAATGATTATATGCAAAAAATATATTATGCTATAATTTAGATAATATATTTCTATAATAATATTAGCATGAAAAGATCATTATTTAATAGAGCTTTAAGAATTTTACTGGCCACTAATGGCGTGATTTTATTTTCCAGCGCCATGATGGGTCCGATTTATGCCTTATTTGTTGAAAAAATTGGCGGTGATTTATTAGATGCCAGCTTTACTGCTGCTATTTTTGCTTTGGCCGCTGGCATCACAGCTTTAATTTCCGGCCGTTATGCTGACAAGATCAAGGAAAATGAATTAATTATTGTTTTTGGTTATAGTATGATAGCCTTTGGTTATTTTTTGTATTTTTTCGCCAATTCTATTTTGATTTTATTTATTATCCAAGTCATAATTGGTTTTGGCGAAGCGATCTATTCGCCGGCTTTTGATGCGCTTTACACCAAGCATATTGATCATCATAAAGCTGGCTTGGAATGGGGAGCCTGGGAAACCATGAATTATTTTATTTTTGCTATTGGCGCAACCATTGGCGGTATTTTAGTCAGTTTGTTTGGTTTTCAAATAATTTTTATTATTATGATGGTTTTAAGCTCAGGCAGTGCCCTTTATATTTTTTTATTGCCACGACGAGTTTTATAAATAAGGATTAAGAATTAAGAAGAAGTATATAGAAGTTCAAGATTTATATCAGTTAATTCGCACAGTGCCTGATTTTCCCAAACCAGGCATTAATTTTTATGACATTACAACTTTATTAGAAAATAAAGAAGCTTTTAAATTAATAATTGATGAGCTGGCTAAGCCTTATGAAAATCAGGCAATTGATAAGATAGTTGGCATTGATGCCCGCGGGTTTTTACTGGCAGCACCAGTGGCTTACAAATTAGGTTGCGGGCTTTCTATTGTGCGCAAAAAAGGCAAACTACCTTATAAAACGTTTCGTGAGGAATATGAATTAGAATACGGCACTGATACTATTGAAATGCATGAAGGCACTATTTTGCCTGGCGAAAAAGTTGTAATTATTGATGATGTACTGGCTACGGGCGGCACCATGAAAGCCACTATAAATTTAATTCATCAATTTAAAACCGAGATAATGGGCATTAGTTTTTTAGCTGAACTAGCCGTTTTAAACGGTAAAGAAAAAATCGGGCATTGGCCAGTTTATAGCTTATTAACTTTTGATAAATAAATTTTTTCCGGGTAGCTACGAATTTATTCGTAGCTCGCGGTTCGAATGAATTCGAACCTCCCCTCATACGGAGATAAATATGGATAAGCAAGCACAAATCGGAATTTTTGGCGGATCAGGCTTTTACGACCTTTTAGATAAGGCCAAAGAAATTGAAGTTGAAACAAAATATGGCAAACCATCAGCCAAAATAAGATTAGGTGAAATTGCTGGCCAAAAAGTGGCTTTTTTGCCTCGCCATGGCGATAAGCATACTATTGCGCCCCATAAGATAAATTTCAAAGCTAATATCGAGGTATTTAAAATGCTGGGCATAGAAAGAATTATCTCGCCTTGCGCTGCCGGCTCTTTACAGCCAGAGGTGAAACCCGGTGATTTTGTAGTTTTAGACCAGTTTGTGGACAGAACCTGGGGCCGTGATGATAGTTTTTATCATGAGGAGCAAGTCGTGCATATTGGTGGCGCTGATCCTTATTGTTCAGAAATGGCGCCCATTGCAGTTAAAGCCTGCCAAGATTTAGATATCAAAGTGCATGGAAGTGGCACAGTGGTTGTGGTTAATGGTCCGCGTTTTTCCACGCGCGCAGAATCGCGCTGGTATTCTGCTCAAGGCTGGCAAGTCATTAATATGACTCAGTATCCCGAAGTGATTTTGGCTCGGGAAAAAGAAATTTGTTTTTGCGGCATTGCCTTAATTACGGATTTTGATACTGGACTAGAAGGCATGCAGGATATTTTTCCAGTTACGATTGATGAAGTGATTAAAGTTTTTAAAGATAATAATCATAAAATTAAAAATGTAATTTTTGAAATAATTAAAAATTTGCCGGAGAAAAGAAATTGTAAATGCAACGAAGCTTTGAAAAACGCAATGATTTAATATTTAGCAGTGGGCTTTGGGCCTTGAGCTTTGAGCTCTAAACCCAGAGCCCTAAGCTCTAAAACTAAAGTTATGATCCAAGGACTTGTCATTATTCCTACCTATAATGAAAGTGAGAATATTGAAAAATTAATCAAGGAACTTTTTGCCCAGCATTTGCCTTTGGACATTTTAGTTGTTGATGATAATTCTCCTGATGGCACTGGCCAATTAGTTGAGGATTTAAGGAAAAATCTACCTCAACTTTTTATTTTGCATCGCGAACAGAAAAATGGCTTAGGCCAGGCTTATATAGCCGGTTTTAAATGGGCTTTAGCTCAAAATTACGATTATATTTTGGAAATGGATGCTGATTTTTCGCATCAGCCCGAGTATTTAAAAGAATTTTTAAATGCAGCTAAGGAAAATGATTTGGTTTTAGGTTCACGCTATATTAAAGGCGGCGGAGTGAAAGGCTGGAGTTTAAGCCGGCAAATAATCAGCCGTTTAGGCTGTTTGTATGCGCGTTTAATTTTGAGTTTGCCTTTTAAAGATTTAACAGGAGGATTCAAATGCTTTAAACGTCAAGTTTTAGAAGAAATAGATTTAGATAAAATAGAATCTAACGGCTATATGTTTCAGATTGAAATGACTTACAAAACGTTTAAAAATAATTTTAAAGTCAAAGAAATTCCTATTATTTTTCTGGAAAGAGAAAAGGGTAAATCAAAATTTAATAAAAAGATTATCTGGGAGGCGATTATTAACTGCTGGAAAATAAGATTTAATTTTAGCTGAAAAACTTGATTTTTTTGTTTAGCTATGATATAATATTAATATAGCTATTATATATTCATTAATGACAACTAACATTGCCACAAGTTTTTTAAATAATAACTTATATAGCATAAGAAAAATTTTTTAATTTTTCTTTTTTTATTTTAAATAAGCTTAAAATTTAAATTTATGCCTAACCTGAAAAATGTCAAAAGAGATTTATCTCTTAAAGAAATTTTGCTAGACAAATATGTCATAGCTTTTTTAGCTATTATTTTAGTCGTGGCCATTAATCAAATCGTTTTTTCTTATCTTTTGCAGGATAGGGAAAGAGCTAAAGCAGCCAGTAATACTTTTTTGGAAGCGGGTATTACTAATTTTGGCAACCAGAGTGTTTTGGCTGGCACCAATGATGTTGTTTTAGCTGAATTTTATGTGCCTGATGGCTTGGGTAATGATAGTATTGCCTGTAATTATGAATTCGCTGGCAATCCTTGTGTGATTACAGTTGATACTGACGGAGCGGTAACGCCAGGCGTTGGCACTGCTTCTGATGGCATTAATTACCTTTATGATATAGAAGCTAATGGTAATTTTTTAAATAATTTATTCTCGCCTAGTGATGGTGTTTGCACTGACAGTTTAACAGCGCCAACTTGTGTTTATGTTGATACTACTGACGGCACTTCTTGCACGGATGGGGTAACTTCAGATGTCTATATGATTGGCGCAGGTTGTGCTGCTGTTACTGATATACAAGTTGGTCCACCGACAGGTTTCAACTTGGGAGGCGGTTGGTTTCATTATGAAAATCCGGCTGGCACCACAGGAGCCTATGATTTAGGCGAGGATATTTGGGTTTTTGACGCGAGGGAAGACGCTGAATTATACCAAGGTTCTTATTGGGGCCATGCTTATGCTGGCCAGTGGCAGGGTGATGCTGCCGGCACCTGGGTTGGCTTAGGTAATCCTGGCGGCGAAGGTTTTATTGATCTGGACCCGACTAATAATCCAGCTACTGGTGATGGTATTTTTACTGGCGAGACTACTACCCGTGATGAGCCAGTAATTATTGATAAAGATGGTGATTCCAAATATGAAGATGTTCCGGATTACTTAATTGATGCTGACGGTGGGGATAATAAAACCGTAGGTACTAATAGCCAAAGCATTCCAGATGGCGCGTCTCTCAGCTTTTTACTGCCGGCCGATAATGTTTGTTTGAATACTCTTGGTTTAGGGCCTGACGGAGCTGGCAAGATAATTGTTTATGTTGATGGCAGTGTTACGCCTGATTGTGTTCCGGGTAATGGTGGTACGGATATTTTAATAAGAGATGATGTTCCTGCTGATACAGGAATGGCTGATGTTGTTACTAATTCTGTAGCCGGTACTTTTCCTTATACATTCTACCCTTCTTCAGCTGGCATGTTTGTTTTATATTATGATAATAATCCAGCGAATGGGAGCTGGGATCCGGGCAGTGAATCCCTTTGGCTGGAATTACCAGGTTCAGATTTTTTTAACCCCAATATTGTCGTAGCGATTGAAGCAGATGGTACTAGTGGTTGCGGTGGCGGAGCTTGCGGTGCCGGAACTGATGATGATGTTACCACAGATGGTCTGGTAAGAGGTACTTCTTTAAACTATTTACGAACTACAGATAATGTTTGTTTGTCAGTGCCTACATCTGGAATTTCGCTTGAAGATATTTATGTTGATGGAGATGGAGATTGTATTCCTGGCACCGGTGGTGTAGATACTATTGTTTTTGATGCTGCAGGCGATGGTTTAAATGCTACTTATCCAGGTGGCTCTACTTTTGATGGCACCTGGCGTTCGGCTACGGGCACCCTTGCTTATTGGGATCATATTGGCGGGGCAAATGGCAGCTGGGATTATGGCGCTAATGCGGCTGCTACGGAAACATTATGGGTACAACTTTTTGGCACAAATAAATATACTTCAGCAGCTGATACTAATGTTTATAGCACAACTGGCGCTATTGGCGGTGATCATCTGCTTAATTTAAGTACTAGAGTTGGACCAAATGGCTTTCATTTAATTTATTCTGATACTGATGGTTCAGGCGTTTTAAATAGTACTGATACGATTTTAGAGGATAATGGTAATGTGCAGACAGGACCAGTAAGTGCGCCAAATGGCAATGGTATTATTGACAGAGAGGCGGAGATGCTTAACAGAATGAATTTGCAAAATGCTGGCACCTTGACTCAGTTGAATAACGTGAGGCTCAATGCAGATATTTGGTGGTTGGGTGGTGACGGGCATTGCGATGCCAGTGATGCTACAGCTGAGGTTCTTACAGCTGATCCTAATTATCCTAGAACCTTTAGAACAAGTGCTTTAAATGTTGTTCTCCCTATTTTTTTCCGGAGCTGCATTGTGGCTGATATTCCGGCCCCTGCTCCAGGCGGCAGTACTATTCAACTAAAGATTCCTCAATTATATGATGCTAATTCTAATGGTTTATTTGATGACGGGGATAAAGGTTTATTTGTCGGGTCAAGTAATGACGGACCCACAGGCGGTGATGCAGTGGTGCCTTATACCATTTCAGTTATTGGTATAACTGGCCAGGGCGGACAGACTATTCCGGAATCAGCTTATCAGCAGCCAACGACACCTCCTGCAGGGCAACCGACTCCTGCTCCTGTCCTTAATCTGCCAGAAGGCATTGCAGTAGGTGATGTAATCAAAACAGCTGACGCTAAAGCTGTCTATTTAGTGACAGCTGAAGGCAAACGCCGCACTTTCCCTAATGAAACTGTTTGGAATAGTTACTATACTGATTTTTCTAAAGTCAAAACTATTAGTCAGGATGTGATGGCTCAGATCCCATTAGGTAAAAATGCAACTTTGCGTGCTGGCACTTGGTTAATTAAAATTCCGACCGATTCTAAAGTTTATGCTGTTGAACCAAGCGGCGTAGCTAGATGGATTGAAAATGCTTCAATCGCCCAGGATTTATATGGTCAAAATTGGGCTACGCGAGTTATTGATTTGCCAGATGTTTTCTTTAGTGATTATACAGTCGGTGATAGTCTTAAAACTGCAATTCACCCAACTGGTGCATTGATTCAATATAAAGGTTCGACTGATATATATTATATTGAGAATGGTCAGGAAAGATTAGTAAGTACAACAGTGTTTAAAGCTAATGATTTCCAGGATAAATTTGTGATTAAAGATCTTGACAGTTCCAAATTCTCTTATCCTCAAGGTGATCCTTTGACTGAAATGGCAGACTTTTTCATGGCCATTGCCAAAAACAGGATAATAAATAATATGATTTTACCTGATTTTAAGACTCTTCGTTAGATTGTTAGATAAAAAAGAACCCGCTTTAACTAAAGGCGGGTTCTTTTGTTATAATTAAACAATGAGTTATTCTAGAATATTTTTTTATTTTTGTTTATTTTTTGTAATCGGTATTTTTTTGCGTTCTGTTTTTGAGATTAGTTTTTTTATTGCCTATCTGATTTTGTTACTGGCCCTTTTATGCTTTATGCTCTTTAAAACAAATAAATATTTTTTGGTTCTGGGCATTTTGGCTTTGTCTTTATTTCTGGGTCTTTGGCGTTATCAAGCAGCCTTGCCTAAAATTTCAGAAGCTAAAATTTATTTTTATAATGGTCAGCAAGTGGAATTCAAGGGTCTTATCAGCCAAGAGCCTGATCAAAGGGAAGATAAGGTTCGTTTGGAAATTACCAGCCAAGAAATTAAAATCAATGATAATTGGCAGTCAATAAGCGGCAAAGTTTTAATCACTAATTTTTTATATCCTCAATATGATTATGGCGATCAGTTGCAAATTACTTGCTATTTACAAAAGCCAGAAAAAATTGAGGATTTTGATTATGGCCAATATTTGGCCCGCTATGATATTTATAGCCTTTGTTATTATCCAAAAATCAGTTTATTAAAGAAAAATCAGGGTAATTTTATTTTGGCTAATATTTATAAATTTAAAAATTACTTTGTTGGCAAAATTAATCAGATTCTACCTGAACCGCAGGCTTCATTTTTGGCTGGCATTTTAATTGGTGCTAAAAAATCCATTCCAACTGATTTGCAAGCTGTTTTTAGCCAGACTGGCACGACCCATATTATTGCTGTTTCTGGCTATAACGTGACAATTATTGCGGCTTTTTTACTGCTTTTAGCCAAGAATCTGGGGTTAGGCCGCAAAAAAGCTTTTTGGCTGATTATCGGGCTTTTAATTATATTTGCGATTATGACCGGCTTGCAAGCCTCTATTATTCGCGCTTCAATCATGGGCATTTTGGTTTTATTAGCCAGTTATCTGGGCCGTTTGAGCAAGATTAAAAATGCGCTAGTTTTGACTGCGGCTGTAATGCTTTTAATTAATCCCAAAATATTAGTTTTTGATTTGGGTTTTCAGCTGTCTTTTCTGGCTACTTTGGGCTTAATTTATTTAAATCCAATATTAATAAAACTAACTAAAATTGAAAATTGTAAATTGAAAATTGTAAAAATAATTTTCGGTGATTACTTGCTGACCACTTTGTCAGCTATTATCATGACCACGCCTTTGATTTTGTATAATTTTGGCAAAATTTCTTTGGTCGCGCCTTTGGCGAATATTTTGATTTTGCCATTTATACCTTTAGCCATGCTCTTAGGCTTTATCAGCGGTATTTTGGCTTTAATTTTTACGCCCATGGGCCAGGTGGCTGGCTGGAGTGTTTGGCTGGTTTTAAGCTATATTATTTGGATTTTAGAAAAATTAGCTAGCTTAAACTGGGCTTATTTTGAGTTTAATAAGATAAATATATGGCTGATGGCGTTGCTGTATTTAGTGATTATTGGTTTTATCAGTAAGTTTAGAAGATATTTTAAAACATCTTTTTAATCGCTGTGTGTTTTCTGTGGAAAAATCGTTTGACCAGCATTGGAAAAAATGCTATATTTATATAAGGAATAAGAGTTTAAAGTTTAACTTCGGGGAATGAAAATTTATTCTTATTTGTTAGTTTTGATTAAAAATCCTTTGCATTACAAGGAATAGCGTTTTTTTCTGCGCTATTTTTTTATTTTTTAAATCCTTCCTTAAATAATTATTTATATATAGAAATTAAATCCTTTTAAAAAACTAATTTAAATTTTAAATTTTTTTAAAAAAATTAATTCAAAATTATGGCTCAAAGAATTAAAAAACATTTTTTCAAAATACTGCC
>CAYNWH010000004.1:69404-70656 GCA_964400885.1 uncultured Gammaproteobacteria bacterium | reverse complement strand
ACTAAAGCTGCAGAATTTCAAATGATTTGGGATCGTTTGGACATCTCTTATAATGATTTTATCCGCACTACTGATAAAAGGCATGTCAAAGTCGTGACTGAATTTTTAAAACAATTGAAAAAAGCCAAGACACCTTTGGGCAAGCCGGCAATCTATGCGGCTGATTACGAAGGTCTTTATTGCGTAGGTTGTGAGTGTTTTAAAACTGAAGAGGAATTGATTAACGGTAAATGCCCTGACCATAATACTGAACTAATAAAAATGAAGGAAAAAAATTGGTTTTTGCGTTTGTCTGATTATAATAAAAAATTAAAAGAACTACTGGAAAAAGGTAAGGAATTTGATGTTTTGCCAGTAAATCGGCGCAATGAAATATTAGGTTTGATTAAAACCGGCTTAAAAGATGTTTCCATCTCCCGTGAGCATTTGAAATGGGGCATACCCTTGCCTTTTGATAAAGATCAGGTTGCTTATGTTTGGATTGACGCTTTAACTAACTATATAACTGCTTTAGGCGGACCCAAAAATAAAAAGTACAAAAAGTTTTGGCCGGCTGATATTCATTTAATGGCTAAAGATATTTTAAAATTCCATGCTACGATTTGGCCAGCATTGCTTTTAGCTTTAAAATTGCCTTTACCAAAGCTGGTTTTTGCCCATGGCTTTTTTACGGTGAATGGCCGGAAAATGAGCAAGACTATTGGCAATGTGATTGCGCCTGATGATTTAGTTACTCAATATGGCAGTGATGCTACCCGCTATTTGCTTTTTTCCCAGTTTGGGTTTGGCACTGATGGCGATATTATTAAAGATCGGCTTAATGATATTTATAATTCTGCTTTAGCTAATGAATTAGGCAATTTGATTTCCCGCGTTTTGTCCATGACTGAAAAATATCATAAAGGCGTTGTGCCAGCTTATAATGTTAAGTCTGATAAATTTTTTGAATTTGATCTGAAAACAGACTGGGACCGCTATGATTTTTTCATGAAGAATTTAAAGTTTGAGGAAGCCTTGAATGTGATTTGGGAAAATATCAGGCGTTGCAATGCTTATGTTGATAAAGAAAAACCCTGGGAACTGGCAAAAATTGAGCCTAAAGTCCTGGCTAATGTGATGTATAATTTACTGGAAACTTTGCGCCAAACAGCAATTATGCTTTGGCCATTTATGCCGCAAAGCAGTGAGAAGATTTTAAATCAGCTGGGCCTAAATTCAGCTCAGGAATTTAAAAAGCCGATAGCCAAATTAA
>CAYNWH010000004.1:40540-69304 GCA_964400885.1 uncultured Gammaproteobacteria bacterium | reverse complement strand
AAATTAGCGCCTTGGTTTATTAATGTTTCTAAAATTTTACAATTAATGCTGCCGGAAATTTTAAGACAAATTCATTCGGTAATATAAATAGTTGGAAAGTTTATAAAGTTATAATGTATGAAGTTTAAGGCTTTTACTTTATAACTTGTTACTTTTTACTTTTAAACTTATGCTAATCGATTCTCATGCCCATTTAAATTTTCAAGAATATGATAGCGAATTAGATGATGTAATTCAGCGTTCTTTTGATAATCAGACCTGGGTTATTAATGTTGGCTCAAATTATGAGACCAGCCAAAAGGCAGTGGCTATCGCAGATAAGTTTGGCAAAGGCATTTGGGCAGCTATTGGCTGTCATCCTATTCATTTGATTAAAGATATTACAGAAACAACGGTTTTTGATGGCGCAGAGCAGAGTTTTTTTACGCCCAAAGAAAAATTCAACTATAATAAATATTTGCAGCTTGCCCAATCAAGCGAGCAAGTTGTTGCTCTAGGCGAAACTGGTTTGGATTTTTTTAGGATGTCAGATGCTAAAGATTCAATTGAAGAAGTTAAAGCCAAACAAACTGAGGTTTTTGAGCAATTTATAAAAATGGGAAAAGAACTTAATTTACCTTTAATTCTGCATTGCCGGGGCGAGGAAAAAGATCCTTATGGCGCATATGACTTGATGCTGGAAATACTTGGCAAATGGCAAATGGCAAATGGCAAATTGTCAGGAGTGATTCATTGCTTTGGCGGCAATTTAACTCAGGCTTTAAAATTTATTGACCTGGGTTTTTATATAGGCTTTACAGGCATTATAACTTTTAAAAATGCTAAAGAATTACAGGCGATTGCTAAAGAAATTCCTTTAGAAAAAATTTTAATAGAAACAGATGCGCCGTTTTTAGCGCCAGAACCTTATCGCGGCAAAAAAAATGAGCCTACTTTTGTACGTTATGTGGCCCAGAAAATAGCTGATTTGAAAGAAATAACTTTTGACCAAGTTGAAAAACAAACATTTGATAATGCTGTAGAATTATTTAATTTATAATTATGAAAAAGCCTAGTTGGAAATTGGAGCTAGATTTATGGAAACGAGGCTATCAACACGTCGCCGGTATTGATGAAGTGGGCAGGGGAGCCTGGGCCGGTCCAATTGTGGCAGCTGGCGTGATTTTTGAAAAACGTAAGGTTATTAAAGGTTTAAAAGATTCAAAAAAAAGTTCTGCCCCGAAAAGAATTAAATTGGCAGAAATAATTAAAGCTAAAGCTTTAGCTTGGAATGTTGCTCTTGTGGAGAACGATATTATTGATGAAATCGGCGTGGGCAAGGCCAATGCATTAGTTATTGATAAAGTTATAAATAATTTAGAGCCCAGACCCCAATATCTGCTGATTGATAAAGCCAGTGTGACTAAATATAAGATTAGAATTCCTTGGGAAACAATTATTAAAGGAGATGCTTTAATTTTTTCTATTGCCGCTGCTTCTATTTTAGCTAAAGTTGCTAGAGATGAAATTATGCTAAAATTAGCCAAAAAGTATTCACAATATGGTTTTGCTGAACATAAGGGGTATGGCACTGAATTGCATCAGAAAATGTTAGCCCAATATCATGCTTGTCCTATTCATAGAAAGTCATATAAACCAATAAGTCAGCCAAAATTGATTAATTGAAAAAGTGAAATAATATGTCGCTTAGTAAAAAAATAACGTCCCTGCGGACGTTATTTTTTATTTTACTTTTATTTTATTGGATCGCTTGAAGTATGATTTGATTTCTGGGATTTAAAGCATTTTCATTTTCTAACTCTTGAATTACAAATTCAGAAACTATTTTTCCCCATTTGGCACCAGTAATGTTATTTTTTACCTGGCTAATAAGCTCATCTAATTTTTTATCGCTTATGTTTTGAGCACCTTTGCGTAAATAAGCAATAACTTTATCATAGAGTTCTGGCTTGTTAAGTCTTAATTTGGCCAAAAGCAATATCCTGTCTTTAGTTTTGTTAATTCTTGATTTCATTTCAGCAATTTCCAGCCAAATATTTTCTAAGGTCTTTAAACGTGAGCCAGGAGGAAAATCCGATTCCATGCCTTCCATTACTATTTTGAAGGCTATTAGGGCTTCCATTATATGAGCTATACCATAATCAATATGAGGTAGTAAATTATTTTCTTCTAAATCTTTGATGTCCTTAATTTCTTCAACAGCTCTGGCAAATTCCTGCATTTTTGTCTCAGCTTCTTCTGGCCATTCCCTGTTTATAGCTGTAATCTCATCGCCCCCATGGCGGTAAAATTTTATCAGCGGTTTTTTTTCTTTTGCGGTCATATTTTCTTCAAGTTTTATTTCTGGTGAACCGACTTCTCTGGCAGCATCACCAATACCTCTAAGTAATTCATCACCGCCTTTAAGCCCGCTTTTATTAGCTAAAGAAAGATAGGCGACATCACACATTACTATATTTAAAGGCAGTTTTTTTATTTTATTACTGCTGATTAATTCTGTTAAAAATTCTAAAAGCTGCAGGCCTTCCAGTCCTTCAAGCTTTTTTATACCTTCTTGGCCTAAAAGTTCTGCTAATTCATAATTAATTTGTTTAAATAATCCTGCTCTTCTTTCTAAGCCAGTTACAGGATCAGTTATGGCTTCCAAAAGTTGTATTCTTAACTCTTGATTTTTTTGTTCCAGTTCTCCTAGCCGTTCCAAGAGCGTTTGTTCTCTGGATTTTGGTTTTTCCTTCCTATATCTTTCTGAAAAGTTATTCATATTTTTATTTAAATCCTTATTTAATAAATTAAGCGATATAACCATTGATTATATCGCTGTAAATTAAATTTTGGCTCGCAGAGCATTAAGAGTCAAAACCTCCACTTCTTCAGGAGAAAGAGTTTTGAAAAAAGTGATTAAAGCTTCTGCTGTGCTAGAGTTTATTTCTTCCAGCTTTTCATTCAGGGCCAGGCCTTTTAATCTGTTTTTTGCTACCAAACAAAAAATATCTTCATTAGCTTTGGGAAATCTTTGCACAAAGAAATCCTTAAGCATTTGGTAGTTTTGGTTTGGGGCCATGTGTTTTCTCCTTTTTGAACGTTTATTATTTATTCTTATTTTAGTACATTTTTTTATTTTTGTCAATAGGGAAGACTGATATGTTAAATATTATGAGTAGGGCTTTTTATTGACAAACTAATATCTTTGAGTTAAACTAGCATTTAGTTGGTATAAAATAATCAAGGAGGAAATTATTTTGCTCCAGCAAAAGAAACAGCAAGATGTACCGATGTCTGAAGGGCCAGGATTATTCTTTTTAGGCTGTGTGCCAGCAGAAGCAAATGATCATGGCTCTGATGTGTTCAAATTCCCAGAAGGAAAATTTCGGGCAATTTATTTCACAAAAGATGAAGATGTTTTGCTTGGCATAATAAAATTAATTAAATTTAAGGTTGCTGAAGTGGAATTCCCTGGAGCGGGAGCGATTAGTTCTGAGCTAAAATATCATTTTATTAGATGGCATGTGAAAGCGTCTGAATAGGCGCTTTTTTTATTATAGACTTTAATTGGCAGATGGGTTAAAATTAGTATAAATGATTAATATACTATGAATTTAAATAATTTAAATAAGCTTTTAAAAACTGAACCAGCTTATCGCTTAAAGCAGGTCAAACAGGCGATTTTTCATGATTTATTAAGCGATTGGCAGCAGGCGACTAATTTACCCAAAGAACTGCGTGAAAAGTTAAATCAAGAGTTGCCTTTAGAGATAAGAGCCCAAGTTTCAATTTCTAAAGATAAAAAGACAATTAAAGCTTTAATAACTTTGGAAGACGGTAAAAAAATTGAAACTGTTTTAATGCAGCATAAAGACAGAAATACGATTTGTGTTTCTTCACAAGTTGGCTGTCCTTTAGGCTGTTTGTTTTGCGCTACTGGCCAATTGGGCTTTAGCCGCAATTTAGAGATAGGTGAAATTATTGACCAGATTTTATTTTTTAACCGTTATTTAAAAAAGGACAATCAAAAAATTACTAATCTTGTTTTTATGGGCATGGGTGAACCATTTTTAAATTATGATAATGTACTTAAAGCGATTAAATTATTAAATAGCCAGGAAAGTTTTAATATTGGTGCGCGCCATATTTCCATTTCAACTATTGGCATTCCTGATGGCATAAGGAAATTAGCTAAAGAAAATATGCAATTAAATTTAGCCATTTCTTTGCATGCACCTAATGATAAGTTGCGAGACCAAATAATTCCTTTAAATAAAAAATATCCTTTAAAATCTGTTTTAAATGCTCTTGAATATTATTTAGAAAAAACTAACAGGCAAGTGATGCTGGAGTATATTATGATTGATGGTTTTAATGATAAAATAAAGGAGGCAGAAGAATTGGTCAGTGTCTTAAGCAATTTGCCTAAATCTTTATATTTAATAAATTTAATTGTTTATAATCCTGGTGATTTTCCTAAGAAGATTTTTAAACCTTCCAGTAGGGAACAGATAAGTAAATTCAGACGAGTTTTATTAGCTCATAAAATAAAAGTTACAGAACGCTATCGTTTAGGCCGGGAGATTGCTGCTGCTTGCGGCCAATTGGCCGGTAAAAATAATTAAATATTTAAATAATAAAAATATGAAAAATCAAAAAATCCTAATTTATCTTTTAGTTATTTTAATTATTTTAATTCTAGTTTTCATTGGCTTAAGATTATTTACTCCCGAAGATACCTGGCTTTGCCAAAATGGCCAATGGGTTAAGCATGGCAATCCTAGTGCGCCTGCGCCAACTCAAGCTTGCGGCAATGTTAATGCATCAATAAATAATAATTTAAATCAGCCGGCAGAGCCAGATAATACCACTAGTCCTAATTTAATACTTAATAATCTTCAGCCCGACCAGCAGATTAGTTCACCTTTTGTTTTAGAAGGGGAAGCTCGTTTATGGTATTTTGAAGCTAGCTTTCCGATTCGTCTGGAAGATACTAATGGTAAAACCATTGAGACTGCCATTGCTCAGGCTCAAGATGACTGGATGACAGAAGATTTCGTTCCTTTTAAAGTTGATCTTGAATTTTTAGTTAATGAACCAACTGCGGCGATTTTAATATTAATGAAAGATAATCCTTCTGGTTTGCCACAGTTTGATGAAAAAGTGGAAATCCCTGTAATGCTAGAACCAGGAGCAGATTTAACTACGATTAAAGTGTTTTTTAATAATAATAATCTAGATCCGCAAATTTCCTGTAATAAAGTTTTTTCTGTAGAGCGCCAGATTCCAAAAACACCTTCAGTGGCCAAAGCAGCTTTAGAGGAATTGTTAAAAGGTCCAACAATTAATGATGAGAATACTGGTTATTTTACCTCAATAAATAGCGGTGTGAAGATTCAGCGATTAGTGATTGATAATGGCACGGTCTATGCTGATTTTGACGAGCAATTGGAATTTCAGGTCGGCGGCTCCTGCCGCGTTTCAGCTATTAGAGCGCAAATTACTGAGACTTTAAAACAATTTGCTTCGGTGCAAAATGTCGTCATTTCCATTGATGGTCGCACAGAGGATATTTTACAGCCGTAAATTATGAAAAAAGAAAAATATCAGCCAATTAAATTTCCCTGTGATGAGCAAAAACATGACCATTCCATTGAATGGTGGTATTTTAATGGTAATTTAAAAGCTAAAGACGGCAGGGCTTTTTCTTATATGCATACGCTTTTTGCTGCCAAGCCCAAAGAGGTTAAAATTCCTTTTTTAAGCAAAGTGCCTTTAAAAACTCTTTATTTCTCCCATAGTCTTTTAACTGATAACAAGAAACACCAATTTAAAAAGCAAATCAGCCCGCTTTGCCTGGTAAATCCCGAAAGTTTTACTAAACCATTGCTTTGGGTTCAGTATGATAATACCTGTTTAATTGAGGAAAATAAGCCTTTTAATTACCATCTGGTTAATGATTTGCTTGATTTGAATTTAAAGCTGATTAAAAAGCCATTACTTTTAAATAAAACCGGCTATCTTGACTTAAAAACAAAAACCACTTATTATTATTCATTAACCCATTTAGCAACAGAAGGATTGATAAAAGTTAAGGGTCAATGGTTAAATGTTAGAGGTTTCAGTTGGATGGATCATCAATGGGCGCAGAATTCTTTTGTGCGCGGTGATAAATGGACTTGGTTTTCTTTACAGTTAGAAAATGGCACTGATATTGTTTGTTTTATTTACGGCGATAAAGCGCTGACTTACCATGCCAGTTTGATTGATAAGAATAATAAGACAAAATTTACTGATGAGTTGATTATTAAAACCAGAGGCAATAAATTTATCAGTCAGGAAACTGGTTCAGAATATTATCTTGATTATGAAATTATTATCCCAGCTTTTGACTTGAATTTATTGGTTAAGCCCTTTAATAAGAAACAGGAAATGATTTTTGGTACGATTAATTATTGGGAAGGAGGGATCGAAATTAAAGGCAGTTTAAAAGGCAAAAAGATCAAAGGCCAGGGCTTTATGGAAATTGTCGGCAGCCCAATGAAAAAAAATGCTTTAAATATTTATTTAAATAAATTTAAAAAAGAAATATTAAATCATCCGTTGAAGTCATTTAGCCAGGAGTTAGATAGAAAGTTTAAAGCTTATAAATAGATTCAAAAATTAAATATATAACTCAGTCAGTCAAAAAGGAGGAAAAAGATGAGCGAAAGCAAAGAGGGAACATTGGTGCATTTTTGCTTGGGGCTTGGCAAAAGATTTTGGCTGCCGTTTTTAATCGCAGCTGTCATTCACGCCATAATCCTGCACTACTGGCTGGTTGATTTATTTTAAAAAGTAAAAGCCGCTCGGCATCTGCCGAAGCGGCTTTGTTCTTTTTGTAGGGCGCGGGCGGCCCGCCTTCGCTTGAATAAAGCTCAGGCGGGCCGCCCCAGGTCAGGGTTGGCAGGTGAGGGTGCCCCTTCTCAATATTCTTTCGGTTTTTTTAAAAAACCGTTATTGACACAGAGGCCCTGGATTAGGGCCTTTGCGGGCCAGTTGGCCGGTTTGGAAAGGAGTTGTCCCCGCTGCCACGGACGCAGCCCACGAAAAAAGAAAACTAATTTAAATATAGCAAATTTTTTATAATTGTAAAAGATCTGATTGTGGATTTATAAAATTTAATGCCGCCAGCAGAATTGCTGGCGGCAGGGATGTCGTGGGCTTGTTATTATTTGACCACGATGCGTTCGAGCTGCTCGAAGCAGTAGCCGAGGTGGTCCAGGTTGAAGGTGAGGTAAAGGCTGGCGCTGCTGATGACCAGGATGGTGATGACCAGAGCCTGGCTGAGCTTGGGAGCGATGGCTGCCGTGACCCAGAAGATCGGGAGGCCGGCGATGAGGCCGAAGCAGCAGAACAGGGCAGTGAAAATGCCGGTAAAGGTCAAAATTTTCACCTCATTGATCTTTTTCATTAAGTTTCCTCCTGTTTAAGGTTTGATTTAATATTTTAGCATATTTTTTTCATTTTGTCAATATGGCAATAAGTTAATTTTTGTTGTAAAATAAAAACATATTTATGCCAGAAAATAAGCCCAAATTTAATAAAGAACAGCAAAAAGCTATTACCTTTGGTAATGGGCCTCTTTTGATTGTAGCTGGTGCTGGCACTGGCAAAACCATGGTTATTACCCAAAGAATAGCCCATTTAATTTTAGATAAAGGCGTGAAAACTGATGGAATTTTAGCTTTAACTTTTACTGAAAAAGCGGCTGGAGAAATGGCAGAAAGAGTAGATAAATTAATGCCTTTAGGCTATGTGGACTTATGGATTTCTACTTTTCATTCCTTTTGCCAGAAGATTTTGGAACAGCATGCCTTGGATATTGGTCTGCCTAATGATTTCAAATTGCTTAATCAGACCAGCCAGTGGCTTTTAGTGCGCCAGAATTTAAACCGTTTTGATTTGGATTATTATAAGCCATTAGGCAATCCTACTAAATTTATTCATGCTTTATTAACTCATTTTTCCCGAGCTAAAGATGAGGAAATTTACCCGGCTGATTATTTGGCTTATGCGGAAAAATTAGAACTGGATTTGGACAATAAGACCAGTGATCAGGCAGTTTTTGATGAAGTTAAACGCTTAAATGAGATTGCCGAGGCTTATCATGTTTATCAGCAGTTGCTTTTGGAAAATAATGCTTTTGATTTTGGTGATTTGATCAATTATACTTTGAAATTATTCAAAGAGCGGCCTAATATTTTAAAAAAATACCAGCAGCAATTTGACTATATTTTGGTTGATGAGTTTCAAGACACAAACTTTGCTCAGTATAATCTAGTCAAATTGCTGGCCGGTGACAAAGCCAATTTAACTGTGGTCGCTGATGATGACCAGTCAATTTATAAATTTCGTGGTGCTTCGGTTTCTAATATTTTGCAATTTACTAAAGATTACCCTAAAGCCACACAAATCGTTTTAACGGAAAATTACCGTTCCTGCCAGCAGATTTTGGATTTATCTTATAATTTTATCAAATTAAATGACCCTAATCGTTTAGAAGCACAAAAGGGTTCTAAAATAAAAAAACAATTAAAATCTAATTTGAAGTGCAAGGCGCAGATTGAGCATTTGCATTTTAAAACTTTAGACGATGAAATCAGAGGGATAGTAAATAAAATAATTGAATTAAAAAAGAAAGATAAACAAGCTTCCTGGGCTGATTTTGCCATTTTAGTGCGCGCTAATGAAAGTGCGACTGCTTTTACTAATTTTTTACGCAAGACAAATTTACCTTATCAATTTGTGGCTTTGCGCGGTTTGTATAATAAGCCGATTATTCTTGATATTTTGAATTATTTTAAATTACTTGATGATTATCATGAGAGCCCGGCTGTTTTTCGGCTTTTACGTTCGCCGATTATAAATCTGTCTGATGAAGAAGTGGCTAAAATTTGTTATTTTGCCAATAAGAAAACTTTATCTTTATATGAGGCGTTAAAGAATGTTCAGGCTATTACTGGTTTAGCCAGTGAATCTATTTCAGAAATTAATCATTTTTTGTCCTTGGTGCAAAAGCATAGTCTTTTGACTAGAGAAAAAACAGCCGGGGAGATTTTGTTGGCTTTTATGTCAGATTCAAAATATTTAGAAAAAATTATCCAGGCTGATGAAGCTATTGCCAAGCAAAATGCAGAGTATTTAAACCAATTTTATGATCGGATAAAAGTCTTTGAGGAATCAGCCAATGATCCATCATTGCAGAATTTTTTGGCCGAATTAGATTTAGAATTAGAATCAGGCGAAAGTGGGCCTTTAAAATTTGATATTGAACTAGGTCCTGATGTAATTAAAATTATGACTGTGCATTCAGCTAAAGGCCTGGAATTTAAATATGTTTTTATTCCTAATTTAGTTGATCAGCGTTTTCCCACCAATAAAAGGGGAGAGCCAATTGAAATTCCAGAACCGTTAGTTAAAGATATTTTGCCAGAAGGCGATTTTCATCTACAGGAAGAACGTCGTTTATTTTATGTAGCTATGACGCGCGCTAAACAGGGATTGTTTTTAACCTCAGCTGATGATTATGGAGGATCCAGAGCTAAAAAAATTTCTCAATTTTTAGTTGAATTAGCCCAGACTAATAAGAATTTTAAATTGGATAAAAAGACAGAAAAACAAGAAAAATTAAGTTCTTTATCTAAAATGGAGAAAATTAAAAAGCAAGCCCATTATAATTTGCCGGCTCAATTTTCTTATTCGCAAATTGCGGCTTTTCAGACCTGCCCTTATCAATATAAATTAGCCCATATTTATAGAATTCCAGTTAAAGGCAAAGGCGTTTTTTCATATGGCAAGAGCATGCATAGCGCTTTGCAAAAATTTTTTGAATTAGCTTTATCGCGAGTTAAAGCCGGCCAAACAGATTTATTTGCTGTTGGCAAAAAAGAAGAAAAAAATGCTAAAAAAATTGGCGAGCTAGTTAGTTTAGAAGAATTTAAAAAAATATTTGAAGATAACTGGCTGGATGAATGGTTTGTTTCTGTGAAAGATAAGGAGAAATATAGGAAAAAAGGCAGTGATTTTATCAAGCTTTTCTATGAAGAGAATAAAGATAAGCCGCTTTCTGTCTTAGCTCTAGAAAAAGGCTTTAATTTTAAAATGGGCCAGGAAAGAAACAAGAAAGAAATCTATTCATTTAAGGGTTTTATTGACCGTATTGATATCTTGCTTGATGGCACTGCTGAATTGATTGATTATAAAACTGGTCGTCCTAAGGAAAAATTAAGTTTTGAAGAAAAAGAGCAATTATTATTGTATCAATATGCTTGTCAGCAAATTCCTGATGTCGCAAATAATCATCCAATCAGTAAATTAACATTTTATTATTTAGATAATAATACGCAATTATCTTTTTTAGGCAACGAAAAAGAGCTAGCTAGGCTAGAAGATCGATTTATGATTACAGTTGATGAGATTAAAGCCAGCCAATTTGAAGCTACTCCCGAATACCATAAATGTTCTTATTGCGATTTTAAGGATATCTGCGAATTTAAGGTTTAAATTTATGCGCCATATTAAAGATTTGCTTCAAAAACGTATAAAGCAAATAGGCTTAGCTAAAGATGTTGAAACAGCTTTAATTATTAAAGAATTTGAAAAATTAGTTAAAGAATTACTGGGGCCTAATATTATAAAAAAGATTAAACCCTTATATATGAAAGAAAAGATTTTGACTGTTGTTTGTTTGAATTCTATTATTATTCAGGAAGTAAATTTCAGAAAGGAAGATCTTATTAGAAAAATTAATGAAGAATTTAAAGAAAAAGTAATTAAAGATATCAAATTTACGATCTAATTTAAGCTTGCTCAAGTAGGTAAAATATGTTAGAATTTAGTTATCTTGATAAATAAATTATTGATTAATATGTCATTAAAAAGCTATATTTTATTAATGCTTTTAGCTACTATCGCTTGTTATTTAGGCTTTTTTGCAGTAATTCATTTTTTTAATCCTTTTGAGGGTGGCTTATTAGCTTTACTCTTTTTTTATACCAGTTTATTCTTGGCTTTGGTAGGAACTTTTGCTATTTTAGGTCTTTTGGTAAGATTGATTTTTACTAAAGATAAATTAGTCTTCAAAAAGGTGATTATTTCTTTGCGCCAGGCGATTTGGTTTTCTTTGCTGATTATTATTAGTCTGAGTTTGCAGAGTTTTAAATTATTGGTTTGGTCAAATGTTCTTATCTTGATTTTTGCTTTTGCTTTAATAGAATTATTTTTTATAAGTTATAAGTCTAAAACAAGGCAAAGAATATGAAACAATCTTTTTTATTTACCAAAACTAGAAAAGATATCGGTTCCGAAGAAAAAAGTTTAAATGCCTCTTTATTAATCAGGGCTGGTTTTATTGATAAGTCAACTGCTGGCATTTATACTTATTTACCTTTAGGGCTAAGCGTTTTAAGAAAAATTGAAGACATTATACGCCAGGAAATGAATAAAATTGGCGGCCAGGAAATATTAATGCCAGCCATGACACCTAAGGAAATTTGGCAGTTGACTGATCGTTGGGATAATTTTGATGCTTTATTCAAATTTAAGGGATATGATGATAAGGAATATGCTTTAGGCGCAACACATGAGGAAGTTGTTACCCCTTTGCTTAAAAAATTTGTTTTTTCTTATAAAGATTTGCCAAAATATGTTTATCAGATTCAGACTAAATTTAGAAATGAACCAAGAGCCAAGGCTGGGTTGCTTAGAGGCCGTGAATTTTCCATGAAGGATTTATATTCATTTCATTCCGATGAAAATGATTTAGAAAAATATTATGAAATTGTAAAAGATGCTTATTTTAAAATATTTGAGCGTTTAGGCTTAAGAGATATTACTTATTTAACTTTTGCTTCGGGCGGAGCATTTTCTAAGTATTCCCATGAGTTTCAGACTTTGGCAGAAAACGGAGAAGATATAATTTACATCTGTCCTAAATGCAAATTAGCTTATAATAAGGAAATTATCAGCGATATTAAAGAATGCCAGGGCTGCCAGACAGCAAAAAATAAATTTAAAGAAGCAAAAGCTATTGAAACAGGCAATATTTTTAAATTAGGGACTCGTTTTACTTCAGATTTTGAATTTAAATATATTGATGATAAGGGACAAGAACGTGATATTATTATGGGATGTTATGGTATGGGCCCCAGCCGCATTATGGGAACAATCGCTGAAGTTTATAATGATAAAAATGGTCTTATTTGGCCCCAAACCGTGGCGCCTTACCAAATTCATCTGCTTTCAATTGGTGAGAATAAGGAGCTTGCCAAAAAATCAGAGTTATTGTACAATGATTTAATTAAAGAAGGTTTTGAAGTCTTATTTGATGACCGTAATGAATCAGCTGGGGTTAAGCTAAATGATGCTGATTTATTAGGTTTACCTTTTAGATTAGTTTTAAGCGATAAGACCTTAGCTAAAGTTAGTGTAGAGATTAAAAAACGCAATTTGGCTGAAATTGAATTAGTTAAAATAAACCAATTAATAAAGTATTTAAAGGGGGCAATTAATAAATAGATTAGTATGATTTTTGACCGAATTTTAGGTAAATTTTCCAAAGATATTGGCATAGATTTAGGCACAGCTAACACCTTGGTTTATGTTAAAGATAAAGGCATAGTTATAAATGAACCATCTGTTGTAGCAATAAATTTAAAAAATGATCAGATTTTAGCTGTGGGCGCTGAAGCCAAAAAAATGGTGGGTAAAACACCAGCTCATATTACGGCTGTCCGTCCTTTAGTAGACGGGGTAATTTCAGATTTTGAAGTGACTGAAAAAATGTTAAAATATTTTATTGAAAAAACTCATCAGGAAGCCTTTAATTTATTGCCTCGGCCTCGCGTGGTAGTAGGTGTGCCTCTGGATGTCACAGAAGTGGAAAGAAAAGCTGTTGAAGATGCTGCGCTTTCAGCCGGAGCCAGAGAAGTTTATTTAGTTGAGGAATCAATGGCCGCTGCCATTGGTTGCAGATTACCGATTGAAGAAGCTGTTGGTAATATGATAGTTGATATTGGCGGCGGTACCACTGAAATTGCAGTTATCTCTTTAGGCGGGATAGTTACTTGGAAAACAATTAAAGTTGCCGGCGATGAGATGAATAAAAATATTATCCAGTATGCTAGAGCTAAGTTTAATTTACTTTTAGGCGAAAAAGTAGCTGAAGATATTAAAATAAAAATCGGTTCTGCTGCCCAGCTCAAGCAGCCATTAGAAGCCCAAATGCGAGGCAGAGATTTAGTCACGGGCTTGCCTAAGGAAATAATCGTTAATGATGAACAAATAAGGGAAGCATTATCCAAATCAATTCGCATAATTATTGACAATATCAAAGCGACATTGGAAATAACGCCGCCGGAGTTAGTGGCTGATATTTATGAAAGAGGTATCCTTTTAACTGGCGGGGGTTCTCTTTTAAAAGGTCTAGACAAAGCAATTTCTCGTGCGACTCAAATACCAGTTTATGTCGCTGACGATCCTTTAACTGCGGTCGTTAGGGGAACAGGCTATTTGTTGGATGACTTGGATTTATTAAAAAATATTATTTCACCTGGCCAATTCGATGAAAGCTAATAGCTATGGATAAAAAAAAGAAAAATCGGCTTGTTAAATTTTTTATTTTAGCAGTTATTATACTGCTTATTTTTTTCTATTATTTGGGAGTTTTATTTAAAGGCGAAAATTATTTTATTGGCTTTTTTTCTGATTTGCAAAATGACAGCTATACTTTCTTTACTAAATTAAAGTACTCCTTTATTAACTATCAGGAAGCTCAGCAGTTAAAAACGGAAAATGATCAACTGAAGCAAGAATTGAATCAATTATCTTATGAGAATAGTCAATTGGTCGGCTATAAACTAGAAAATGATAAGTTAAGATCTATGCTGAATTTTTTTGAGGAACAGAATTTTGATTATGTCATGGGTAAAGTTATTGGCAGGGATTTGAACAGAGTCAATACCTTGATTATAAATAAAGGGAAAAATGACGGTATTCAAGCCGGTTATGCAGCAGTCGTTGATCAGGGTGTAATTATTGGTAAAGTTGCAGAAGTTAAGGATAATCTTTTAACTATTTTATTACTTACAGATCAGGCCAGTCAATTGGCAGTGAGTACGCTAAGCAGTAATGAAACGACTGGCTTAGCCAAAGGTGAATTTGGTTTAAGTATTAAGGTAGATCTTATACCTCAAGATATTGGAATCAGGCAGGATGATTTGCTAATCACATCTGGTTTGGAAAAGTTCATACCCAGAGGCCTTATTTTAGGTAAAGTTAACAGAATTATTAGCCAAGAAAATGATTTATTTAAATCAGCCACTATTAATCCTTTGGTTGATTATAATCAGATAACTATTTTAAGCATTATAATACCTAAAGATTACACTAATGATTAAATATCTATATTATTTTTTGATTTCTTTGGCATTAGTTTTTATTGCTCAGAGCATTTTGCCGGCTTTGACGCCTTTTAGTAACCTTAATTTATTACTGGTCACTTTAGTTTTTATAACAATAATCTTTGGCTTTAATTTAGGTTTTATCTTCGCAGTTTTAATTGGTTTTCTGATTAATATTTATTCATATTTGCCTTTGGGTACATTAATTATTGTTTATCTCCTAGTTTTATTAGCTGTTAATTTTCTTTATAAAAATGTATTAATTAACTTTTCTTTCTATACTAATCTAATTTTGATTTTAGTCGCAACTTTTTTGTATAGTTTGTTAGTATATATATTAAATTTATTATTTAACTTTTTAGGTTTTGTTAAACTCTATATCAATTTGGATTGGATTTTTTTAGCTAATCTTGGCTGGCAGCTGCTTTCAAATCTTATTTTAATGATGGCTTTATATTTTATTGCCAAATTTACCATAAAAAAATTAAATTTGGCCTTTTTAATTAAAAAATGAAGAAAAATATTGATAGAAAATATAGAAATGCTAAAGAAATCGATGGAAGTTTTTTCATGGAAGATGATTTTGGCGTTGAAAAAGAAAAACTTTATAATAGCGATGATAAATTTTTAGGTAAGCATTTAGCTGAGAAAAAGATAAATTTTCTGTTATTTTTTATTTTAATTGGCATGATTATTTTATTTGGCAGAACTTTTCAGCTTCAAGTAGTTAAAGGTGAATATTATGACCAATTAGCAGAGGTTAATAGAACCAGAGAAAAATCAATTATAGCCAGCAGGGGATTAATTTATGATAAAAATCTAAAACCTTTAGTAAAGAACGTGCCCATCTTTGATGCTTTAATCTTGCCGAAAGATCTAGCCTTGAATGAACAAAAAAAGGAAGAGCAAATAAGCTTGATTGCCCAGACTATCAATCAAAGTCCTGATGACATAAAAAATATTCTTAATAAATATCCTTCTAATTTTAAATATTTAGTGACTGTCAGGGAAAATATTGAGTATCAGGAAGCGCTTTTATTAAAAATAAAATCAGAACAAATTCCGGGCTTATTTATTGAAACTAGAAATCAGAGAGAGTATCTTTATTCTTATGAATTTTCTCATATTTTAGGTTATTTAGGTAAAATTACAGATAAAGAATTAAAAGATAAGTCAGATCAGGATTATTTATTAAATGATTATATTGGTAAAACTGGTTTAGAATTAAATTATGAGGGGACGTTGCGCGGTAAATATGGGAAAGAAGGCGTTGAAGTAGATGTGGCTGGACAGGAGAAAAAAGTTCTTTATTATCAAGAACCAGCAAATGGTAAAAATTTAGTATTGACTATTGATTTGGAAGTCCAGAAAAAAGCCAGAGAAATTTTAAATAATTATTTGAAAAAGTTTAACAAAAAAAGAGGTAGTTTAATAATGATAAATCCCCAAAATGGAGAAATTATTGCCTTAGTCAGTCTGCCTGATTTTGATGATAATTTATTTGCTCAAGGGATATCCAGCGAAGATTATAAAAAATTAGTGGATAATGAAGATAATCCTTTATTTGACCGAGCTATAAAAGGTGAATACCCGTCAGGATCAACGATTAAGCCAGTTATAGCCGCTGGAGCGCTGCAGGAAGGAATTATTACTGATAAAACTACATTTTTAAGCACGGGTGGTCTTTGGCTTTTTGATCGTTGGTTTTTTCCTGATTGGGCAGCTGGTGGTCATGGATTGACTAATGTTTATCGGGCTATTGCCTGGTCAGTTAATACCTTTTTTTATATTGTGGGTGGTGGTTACGAGGATTTTAAGGGGTTAGGCGAGGATGGCTTGAAAAAATATTTTGAATTGTTTGGTTTAGATAAAAAAACTGGTATTGATTTGCCTGGCGAAGCAACTGGCTTAGTTCCAGATCCTGATTGGAAATTAAAAACTAAGAATGAAGAATGGTATATAGGTGATACTTATCATATGGCCATTGGCCAAGGTGATCTTTTGGTGACACCTTTACAAGTGGCTAATTATACAACTGTTTTTGCTAATGGCGGTACATTATATCAGCCGCATTTAGTTAAAGAAGTGCTTTCTAATGGTGATGATAGCCAGATAATTAAACCCCAAATAATAAGGCAGGATTTTATCAGCCCGGCTAATATTAATATTGTTAAAAAAGCCATGAGACAGACTGTGACAGAAGGCAGTGCTCAATATTTAAATAATTTAAATGTAAGTGTGGCAGGTAAAACTGGTACGGCTCAATGGAATACTAATAAGGAAAATCATGCCTGGTTTACTGGCTTTGCGCCCTATGATAATCCTGAAGTAGCGATTACGGTCTTGGTTGAAGAAGGCGGAGAAGGCAGTGCAGTTAGCGTGCCAATTACTTATGATATGTTGAATTGGTATTTTAATGTTTATAAAAAGGCTAATAGTGATTAGTTGTTAGATTAAAATTTTCATTGTACGTAATTTACTTTAAAACAAAAAATCGCCCCGCGTAGGACGATTTTTTTTATTATAGAGATTATTTTAAATTTGAGCCTATTATTTCTTTATACCCATTTAGAAATTCTTTATCAGTCATCGGCTTTTTGCCTTCAAGTTGCAATTCTTTAATTTGCAGCGCGTCTCGACCGCATTGCACAGCCAAACCACTATCTAACTTAATAACTTCGCCAGCCGAAGCTGTCATGGTGAGCTTAGTCGAACCATCAGCTAAGGCCTGCAAAATTTTTATTTTTTTATTATTCCATAAAGTAAAGGTACCTGGCCAGGGATTTAGAGCACGCACTTGGCGTTCAATCTCTTCTGCTGATTTGTGCCAGTTTATTTTGCCATCTTCTTTAGTTATTAGCTGGCAATAAGTGGTCTTGGAATTATCTTGTTTTTGCGGTTTAATCTCGCTATTTAAATATTTAGGCAAAGTATCAATTAAGAGGTGAGTTCCTAAAATTGAAAGTTTGTCATGCAAGGTTGAAAATGATTCATTATCAGCAATTTCCATTTCGTTTTGATTTAAAATGTCGCCTTCATCCATTTTTTCATTAACCAGCATAATTGTTACTCCTGTTTTTTTATCGCCATTTAAAATTGTTGCCTGGATAGGCGAAGCACCACGATATTTGGGTAAAAGTGAAGCATGAACATTGAGTACGCCAAATTTAGGCATTTCAAGCAATTCATTAGGCAAAATAAAGCCATAAGCTGCTACTATAATTAAATCTGGCTTTAAATTTTTTATCTGTTGAATAAATTCAATATTACCTTTGATTTTTTCTGGTTGCAAAACCTGAATTTTATTTTTTAAAGCTATTTTTTTAATAGGGGATTGAGTTAATATTTGTTTCCTGCCCGCTTTTTTATCAGGCTGAGTTACAACAGCTATAACATTATAGCTTTTAATTAAAGCATTTAAAATAGGCACAGCAAATTCAGGCGTGCCCATAAAAATCATTTTTGTATCTTTTGAATCCATGTTTATTTTTCTTTGACAAATTTATCAATAATTAAAATGCCATTTAAATGGTCAATTTCATGCTGAATTACGCGGGCAAATAAGCCTTCAGCTCTAAATTTTATTGACTTGCCATCTTGGGTTAGGGCTTTGATATAGATTATTTTATGCCTTTTGACTAAGCCAAATGTGCCAGGCACGCTTAAACAGCCTTCTTCTTCTACTTCTTTTCTGATTGATTTCCAGGTTATTTGAGGATTAATTAAAGCTAAAGGGCCTTTTTCAGTATTAATTAAGCATAAATTAAGATTAGAACCGACTTGAGGCGCTGCCAATCCAATGCCTTGGGCTTGCTTCATGGTTTTTGCCATATCTAAAATTAAGCGCTTAATTTCTGGAGTAATTTCAGCGATTTTTTTTGTTTTTTTCCTGAGAATAGGATCTGGATTAATTTTGATATTTAACCTTGACATTTTGTTAATATTGTTATAAACTGTAATATACTCTTTAAAATAGCATAAATAAGAGTAAAAGTCAACGGGAAAGGAGGGCAAAAAATTGAGAGTTTTGGTGGTTATTGACAGTCCTAATGTCTATGGCATGACAAAAGGTTTGAAAAAAAATATTAATTTTAAGGCTTTTCTGAAGCATATCGGTCATGTCGGTCATGCCAAAGGCCAAAATCGTGAACTTATTTTGAAGGTTTTTTATGATGTTAATCCTTTAAGCAATGCAAGAAATTCTTTTATTTTCAACTTGGAAGAATTGGGGTTTGAGCCCATTCAAGCACCTCTTAAAGTCTACGCACCTGGCGAAAACCAAAAAGCCCATTTTAAAAGCCGAACTGACCAGTGGCTAACAGTTGAAGTAATGTTACAACTGCTCAAAGAAAAATCATTTGATCACTTGGTTCTGGTCAGCGGCGATTCTGATTACCAGCGTCTGATTGAAGTATGCCAGGAATTCGGTAAAACCGTTGAAGTCTGGGCGACTTCAACAACGTTATCTAATGAATTAAAGCGAACAGCTACCAGATATTTTACGTTTGATGACCCTGCTCTGAAACATTTACTGATGAAAATCAATGACAATCGGCCTTGGTGGGAAAAACAAAGGGCTGCAGTTAATGAATAGTCATTATCAGCCTGCGCTAAACAATGCGCAGGTTTTTTTTTGTTTATATTAAAGTTTCCGGATCCCTATCAATGATAATATTTTCAGGTAAAGACTTTAAAAAATCTAAATCGATCCTTTTATCAAGTAATTTTATGATAATTTGCCAACGCCAGCGGCCTCGTACCTGTTGAGTATAAGCTGGCAGCGGAGGGGTAATAATAGTTTTCTTATTATCAGTTTTTGACATTAAAGTTCTATAAGCTTCATTAATCTCTTTTTGCCCGCTATTGAATTCAAAACTTTGATAAATTAATTTGATTAACTGGCTAAAGGGCGGATAGTTAAAGGTTTTTCTTTCTTTTAATTCCTGTAAATAGAAAGTTTTATAATCAAGTTTTTTTAGGGCCTTGAAAATATAGTTATCTGGCGAAAAAGTTTGGACAATTATTTCTTTTTTAGAGTCAGCGATTGTAAGCGCTAATTTGTATAAAAGATTAAATGTTTTTTCAAAGCTCTTGAAATCTGGCAGATAAAATAAAGTATCAGCATTAATAACGCCTATTAAATCAATAGTTTTCCAGCTAATAAATTCAAAAGCATACTGAGTGCCGATAATCAAGTCATATTCTCTTAAATTATTGTTGGCTAAAGGCGTTTCCTGATCAATTTTTAAGATACTTGCCTGCGGGAATATTTTTTTAATTTCAATTTCTACTTTTTCTGTGCCCAGGCCGGTTAATTTAATATTAGGGCTTTTGCATTTAGGGCAAAATAAAAATAAATCTTCCTGATAGCCGCAGTGATGGCAGATTAATTTTTTGCTGGCATGAAGAGTTAAGGGTAATCGGCAGGCAGGGCAAATAGCAATATAGCCGCAATCTTTGCAAGTTGCTAAACTGGCGAAACCTTTGCGATTTAAGAATAAAAATATTTTTCTGGCGCGTTTTAAATTGTATTCAATCTTATTCAGTAATTCCTGGCTAAAAATTGAATAATTGCCTTTTTTAAATTCTTCCCGTTTATCGATAATATTTATTTCAGGTTTGTAAGTTAATTTATCAAATTCAAAATATGACCATTCTTTATTTTGCACTTTATAGAGGCTGGTAAAAGCAGGTGTGGCCGCGCAAAAGATAAGTTTGCATTTCAAGAGTTCTTTTAATTTCAAAGCAACATCTTTTGTATTATAGCGGGGATTAGGCTCTTCCTGTTTATGGTTTTCATTTTCCTCCTGGTCAATAATAATCAAGTCTAAGCTGTTAAAAGGCGCAAAAATAGCACTGCGGGTACCGATAATTATTTTAGCTTGGCCTTTTTTTATTTTTAGCCATTCCTGCCAATATTTATTTTTAGGCAAATCATTAAGTAAGATCGAAGTTATATTCTTATACTCCAGTAAATATTGATAAATATTTTTTATATCTGAAAGTTGAGGTACAATAATGGCAATTTGTTTGTTTTTGGCAATTGTTTTTTTAATCAAGCCCAAGTAAACTTTGATTTTATTTTCTGGATTAAAATATCTTAATAAAGCTGGTTTTAAAATTTTATAATATTGATCAATTTTAATATTTAATTTAGGTGGATCAATGAATTGAACATCGGTTAAAAATTTCTCCTTACTTTGCCTTTCTCGTTTAGGAATTTCTGGTATAAGCATTTTAGCTAGGACTGCCTGAGAGACAAAATAATAATCTGCTAAATCCTGTACTAATTTAAGCTGCCAAACCATTAAAAAAGGAACCGGATCTAAAATAATTTTTATGCTTTTCAATTTTTCATTTTGAAACTTTGAACTTTTAACTAAATCTAAAATAACCCCTTTGATTGGTTTGTTTCTAAAGGGGATTTCAACTAATTGGCCTCGTTTAATTTGCCGATTTAATTCATCGGGAATTTTATAGTCAAAAAAATTCAGATCTCTTTTTAAACGAGTCAAGGGAATAATTTGAGCGATTTTATTTTTCTTCATGCCTTTCTACTGTAAATTTATAAACAGTAAAATTTTCAGTATATTCATTAATGCCAGCTTTTTGGCAGGCAATAGATATTTGTTCTTCAATAGTCTCCACGCCTTCTAAGTCAGGCAAAAGCAGGCCAGTGCGTAAACCATCCTCAGATTTGACCATGGCGCCATATTTTTTAGGATCTAATTGATTAATCTCTTCATCTTGCAGTTCTTGAGGTTCAGATAAAATGTCAATGGAAACTTTTAGATCTTTCAATTCTGAACCATTGACTGGTAAAAAACGGGGGTCTTGGGTGGCTGCGGCAATGGTATTTTGAATGATTTCTTGAGCGATGTTTTCATAAACTGGCAAAAAAGTGCCAATACAGCCGCGTAATTCTTTTTTATTTTTAAAACAAATAAAGACACCTGCCCGTTTATTTATCATTTCTGCTGGTAAATCTGCTGGTAGCATAATGATTTTGCCAGTCTTAAGATAGGTTTCAATTGTTTGTTTAGTTAATTTGATATATGGATCCATATAGTAAAATATAGCATAAAGTTAAGTCTTTTAAAAACTAAGAAGCGATTAATTAATCGCTTCTTAGTTTGGGAATAATATTTTTTGATTATTATTTCAACTTAAAATTTGCTACTAGATAGCCCACACCAAATGGTCCTTCATATGATAGGACTTCAAAATTATATTCATATTCTTCAATTATGCCTAATAAAATAAGAAATGAGCGTAAGCCGCATTCAGCTGCTTTTTCAATTAATTTTTCATCCATTTTTAAAAGACTCTGGTAGCTTTTATTTTTTAATAAATCAATAAGTTTATTATCAAATTCTTCCCCTTCTTTTGAATAGCCTGCCGGCGCATCTTTGGTTAGACAATGCGATAAATCGCCAGAAGCAATGACAGCAACTCTTTTGGCACTTTTAGCAATTTCCTTTTTTAAAAGTTGGCCAAAATGAAAATGTGTCTTGTAATCTAACAAGCTATAATAAATTGGTATAATTTCAATATTTTTCAAATGCTGAGTTAAATAATAGAGAGGTACGGCAAGACCGTGATCTAAATTAGGAGAACTAGATAAAATTAGAGGTAATTCATCTTCAACTCTTTCTTTAATGCGTAAAGCCAGCATAGGGCTGCTTTTAAATTCTAGTTTAGTTTTAAAATCGCCGAAGTTTTCAAAATTAGCCTGATAAGTAGAGTTTAAGTTAAGGGAAAAGGCATCGGGAATAATTTCACCATGAGGAGAAATGATTATAATAACATCAGGTTTGCTGGCATAAAGTAATTCTTCTAAATTTTTCATGGCTGAAGCAGTCTTTTGAATTTTTTCTAAATTGTCCTTGCCAATAGTAGGGATTAAAATTGGCGGATGGGGGACAATGGCTGAAAAAACTAACATATTGTTATAGGTTATTTGTTAATAGTTATTGGTTATATGATTTTTGAAAAAAAATTTGATTCCAATTACAAATGACTGATGACTAATTACTAATTACTATTTTGTGGCTATTTGCGTATCAGTCGGCAACATTAAGTCTAAGGGCTGGCCTAAAGGATGCAATTCAGCAACTTTTTCGCTGATAGTGATTACATCAGACCATTTATAGCCCAATTGATTAAAGGTTTGTTCATTGGCTAGCCATCTTCTTTGGCCATTGGAAATAACATAAACTTTGGCATCATCAACTGTTTTGATTAAAGTGCCATCAAAAAATTTAATGCCAGTAGCCGCTGTGACATATCTATTCAATTCATCTGAACTGACTGGCGTTAATTTATAGCTTTTATAATTGGCTAGCATTATCTCTCTGGCTAAAATGGGATATTTTATGCCATCTTCTACATAATAAACACCGCCGGTTTTATTATCTTGGAGTAAAGCGCCTTGAGGATAAAGGCTGTTTAAAGTAATCATGCGGCCTTCATCATAATGGCTTAATTCCTCATCTGTAACTTCAATTACTTCTGATGGATTATAGCCAATAGCTTTAAAAACTTCTGCTGACTCAATTTGTTTTTTCTCATTATTGACAATTAAGTAGATTTTATTATCAGATGATTCAAGTAACGAATAGTTAGGATATTTAATCGGATAGCCAATTTCATATCTTTGTAAATCATTTCGGGAAACTTGGATGATTTTAGATTCATCATAACGACTAGTTAACGCAGTTTTTGACCAAAATGGCCTTCTTTGCCCGTTTTGAATTAGCCAAACACCTGGTTCATTTTCTTGCTGCAATAAAGTACCGTCAGGATAAATTTTAGCGAACCAGCGGTTCCAGATTAGCCAAAAATTATAATTGCCATGAATATGAGGAGTATAATTGTAAAGATTCGCAGTTGCTTGATTATATATTAATACATCCATGCCATCCACATTATATAATTGGCCAACCTGGAAATTGAACTTTTCCGGATTGTCATAATAATATTTAACTCGCCAAGTAGCTCTATCGACTTGAATGCCAAATCCTTTATAAATAGCTACTTGTGAATCTGCCACACTGCAGGAATCACAGACCCCATAGCCCATGGCCCAGTCTAAGTTGTATTGGGAAGGAGAAGGGTTGGTGATTAAGCTTTGTTCTTTTTGCAAAGTAGCTAAAATCCAGCGCGGATTAATTTGATAAGTTTGTGCCGCATTATAAATAATTTCAGCCGCAGAACGTTCAATGCCATAAACATCCAATGTTCTGTAGTTTTTTAAAATTCCCGCCTGGCTATTTAAAAAATCAGAAATCGCTGCCAAATCCATGGAATCATAATCCAGTAAATCAGAATTAGTGAGAATCTCATGCGGGTAAAAATCTAAAGCCTCTACTTGTTTAGGTAATGAAAAAGGGGCAATTATTAGACTTAGAGTTATAAAAATTGTAACTAATTTTAATATTTTCATATCCAAATTTTAGCATAAAATAGTTTAAAATTCAAACCAGATATTGACAAATTTAGTTAATTATGATAATCTGTTGTTATGAAAGCGGCGGATGTTGGAAAAGACACCTTGTTCCTTGGGCGTTCCTGAGCCGGCCATTTCGGAAATCATCGGGAAGCGTAGATTCGGCTTGGCTGCCTCGTTCGGGCCGCAAAAAAGGCGTTGCCAGCGGTAAAATAGCTGGTTATCCTGCTTGCTAGCGTTGAATGAAGGAAGAGAACGCTGGGGGGCACGATTTTCGCCAAGGGTCTCTGATCGGCCTGATCATCCAAATCCCGTCTAGGGACCATTCCGCCGCGCGGCCCCCCTCCTTAGCATAAAGCTTCGGAGGGGGGCCATTTAAATTCTTGACATTTTTTAATCTAAAACCGCTCCGACGTAAGTCGGAGCGGTTTTCATATTTGAACAGATTTTTTATTTAAATACCACGTTATTATTACTTATATCAACCTTGACTTTTTGGCCTTCTTTAATCTTGCCTTCGATGATCTGCAAAGCCAGATCATTAAGAATTTGGCTCTGAATAACACGTTTAAGAGGTCGGGCGCCAAATTGGGGATCAAAGCCTTTGGCAGCTAAAAATTCTTCTAGTTTTTTAGTGAATTCTAATTTGATTTTTTTCTCTAGTAAACGTTTTTTAACAATTTCTAATTGCAAGGCAATGATTTTTTCAATTTCTTTTTGATTTAAAGGATGGAAAATTATTATTTCATCCAGACGATTAATGAATTCTGGTTTGAAATGATTTTTTAAAGCTTCATAAACATTTTCTTTCATTTTCTCTTCATCAACTTTGCCTTCTTTTTTCGTAGATTTGTCTTCAAAACCTAAAGTGACTTCTTTGAGCAATTGGTTGCCTAAATTGGAAGTCATAATAATAATTGTATTTTTGAAATTAACAACCCGACCTTTAGCATCTGTTAAGCGGCCATCATCAAGCAATTGTAATAAAACATTAAAAACTTGAGGATGAGCTTTTTCAATTTCATCAAATAAAACTACAGAATAAGGTCGGCGTCTGACTTGTTCAGTCAATTGTCCGCCTTCTTCATAGCCAACATAGCCCGGGGGAGAGCCAATAAATTTAGAAACAGAATGTCTTTCCATGTATTCAGACATGTCAACTCTAATTATTGAATCTTCATCATTAAACATGAATTCAGCTAAAGCTTTAGCTAATTCGGTTTTACCTACGCCGGTTGGCCCTAAGAAGATAAAAGAACCAATAGGCCGGTTAGCTTCAGCAATACCAGCTCGCGACCTTCGCAACGCATTAGCAATAGCTTTGATAGCTTCATCCTGGCCAACAACTCTTTTTCTTAATTCATCTTCAGCTTTAACTAATTTTTCTGATTCTGTTTCCAGCATTTTTGACACAGGAATACCAGTCCAGCGGGATACAACGGCTGCAATATCTTCTTCAGTTACTTCTTCCTTTAAAATTTTATGATCTTTTTGCACATTGGCTAATTTTTTCTCCAAAGTTTTTATTTTCTTTTCTAATTCAGGAATTTGGCCATAGCGAATTTCTGCCACTTTTTGCAATTCTGATTTTCTTTCCAAAATATCAGCTTCTTGTTTCAAAGAATCAATTTGTTTTTTTACTTCTCTGATCTGGGTAATGATTTCTTTTTCATTTTTCCAATGCAATTCCAGCTGGTTGGATTTTTCCTTAAGGTCATTTAATTCCTTTTCCAAAGTCTTGAGGTTATCTTTAGAATTTTTATCTTCTTCTTTTTTCAAAGCAGCCTTTTCAATTTCTAATTGTTTGATTTTACGCTTAATTTTATCTAATTCTTCTGGCATAGAATCAATTTCCATGCGTAAAGCAGAGGTTGCTTCATCAATTAAATCTACGGCTTTATCCGGCAAAAAACGATCGGTAATATAGCGTTGAGAAAGTTCAGCCGCAGCTAAAATAGCAGAATCAGTTATTCTCACGCCATGATGGACTTCATATTTTTCTTTAATGCCACGCAAGATAGCGATGGTGTCATCTAAACTTGGTTCAAGTACCATGACCGGCTGGAAACGGCGCTCTAAAGCCGGGTCTTTTTCAATATATTTTTGGTATTCTTTTAAAGTAGTAGCGCCAATAGCATGCAGTTTGCCGCGGGCCAAGGCTGGTTTTAACATATTAGAAGCGTCCATTGAGCCTTCAATGGCGCCGGCGCCAACAACAGTATGCAATTCGTCAATGAATAAAATAATCTGGCCATTGGAGTTTTCTACTTCTTTTAAAACAGCTTTGAGCCGGTCTTCAAATTCGCCTCGGAATTTCGTACCAGCAATTAAAGCACCTAGATCTAAAGCAATTAATTCCTTGTTTTTTAAAGTTTCTGGCACATCGCCAGCCACTATGCGCTGGGCTAAACCTTCAGCAATAGCTGTTTTACCCACGCCAGCTTCGCCGATTAAAACCGGATTATTTTTAGTGCGGCGCGATAAGACCTGCATCACACGGCGAATTTCATCATCACGGCCAATGACTGGATCTAATTTTTCTTGGCGAGCCATCTCAGTAAAATTTTGCGCATATTTTTCCAAAACCTGAAATTTTGATTCTGGTTCCGGATCAGTCACGTGAGTCGAGCCTCTTAATTCCGCTAATAATTTTAAAACTTGCTCATGAGAAATATTAAAAGAATCTAAAAGTGATTTTACTTTGCTTTTAGTATTAAGCATTGATAAAAAAATGTGTTCAGTAGAAATGTATTCATCTTTTAAATCCTTAGCTTCTTTTTCAGCGCCAGCTAAAACCCGAGCCAAGTCTTCAGTTAAAAACATTTGGGTTAAATTTACTTCGGCTTTGCTTTTAGGGAAGTTATCCAAAAGCTGGGCAATTTTATTTTTTATTTGGCTGACATCAACTTCGACTTTTTTTAAGATGGTTAAAACTAAGCTTTCTTCCTGCAAAAGCAAGGCAGCCAGCAAATGCAAAGCGTCAACCTGCTGGTTTTGGTTATCAACAGCGATTTCCTGGGCGTGGCGTAAGGCTTCTTGAGATTTAGTGGTGAACTTGTTTATATTGAACATAATATGAAATTATTTATACCCTGCTTTAGCAGGATAATTTTAGCCCACTAAAGTGGGGAATAATCATTAATTATTAGCACTCTCAATGAATGAGTGCTAAATTAAGTATATTAGATAAATAGGGGAATGTCAAGCACTTTAAATGTAATAAAAAAGGGACTGAGGGTTCAGTCCTTGTCAATAAATGAAGGTCGGTTTAATCTAATGATTTTGGCTTAAATCTTGCTTTGAGTGCAGCGATTCTGGCTTGAAGGTCATCTGCTGGAGTTGCTTCTTTTTGGTTTTTTTCTGCCGATTGTTCATTTTTAAAAAGTTGTCCCAGAACAAGCGTCGGCGCTATTTTTTTTATTATTATATACTGGCCTTTTTCAGGCTGGGCTGGAATAATGCACCAAAGGCCTGGTCCATCAATTTTTTTAGGCTCGCACTGAGCAACCCATTCATCTTTTTCATTTTTAAATAATTTGGCAACAAAGCCTTTTTCTTTTCCTGGTTTAGTAGTAATTGGCAAAGTTGAATCAGCTGAAAAAATTAGGTCACCAACTTTTAGGTTATGACCTTTGGGTTGGTGAGTAGATTGCAGGGGCTGTAACTTTTGAGCCAAGGATCTATTACAATGTCCTGCTGCCATGGATACCTCCTTTTTAGTTTGATTTTTAATTTAAACAAAAAAAATAAAAATTGTCAATATTAACCGCTGATGTTTAAATATTATTAATTGACAAAATATAGTTTATTTGATAATTTTAAACAATTGCAGTATTGTGACCTGGAGTGTTTTATCATAAGTTCTTTTATCATTCACTTCTGTAATTGTGTAGTTCGCCTAAAAGCATTTCGCATAGCGAAGCGCTTTTTAATTTGACAAAATAATTTAATTATTTAATATAAAAAGCATTACAGTAGTCTGCTATCGTGTATGCTATCATTACGGTTCACTTAAGTCGCATTTGCTTCTTTATGCTAGACTGCAAGACCCCAAGCCATAAGGCAAGGGGTCATTTTTATGATTCCTTGACAAAATTAGAAATTTTGATATAATGACAAATTGCAGTCCTTTTACGTCCATATACATTGTCCTGCATTCTATTGACTTGGATCAAAATTTTTTCTACTAAGCAAATGCCCCAAACCGTAAGGTGAGGGGCTTTTCTAATCTACTGATAACAAGTTGTCCGTGTAGCGGACCGTTTTTCTATTGACAAAATTAATTTTATATAATAAACATAAAATATGCTGTTTATTACCGTTGCGTCAGCTTAACTTTAAAGTAGTGTTGTCCTTTCCTGTTCATTAGAGTTCAGTACCCCAAACCTATAGGTGCGGGGTCTTTTTATTTTAAGATCAAATCAATTTTAGTATTGCACTTTGGGCAATGATCGTTTTTGTCAAACTTATCAATATTATAGCCCGTGCGTCTGATCACTAATCTATTGCAATTTGGACAATAAGTATTTTCATGAATGTCAGAGACAATATTACCGGCATAGACATATTTTAAGCCTATTTCTTTGCCCAGAGCATAAGCTTTATGGATAATCTCCTCATCAGTTGGGTTTTGATCCTTTAGTTTATATTGCGGGAAAAAGCGAGAGACATGCCAAGGCGTTTCTGCCCCCAGTTCATTTTTAATGAATTTGGCAATGCTAAGTAATTCTTCTTCAGAATCATTTAAATCAGGGATGATTAAAGTAGTAATTTCCAGCCAGATTTTATTTTTCTTTAGAAATTTTAAATTGTCCAGGATCGGTTGCAATTTGGCACCGCAGATTTTTAAATAAGTTTCATTATTAAAAAATTTTAAATCAACATTAATAGCAT
>CAYNWH010000004.1:38626-40440 GCA_964400885.1 uncultured Gammaproteobacteria bacterium | reverse complement strand
TCAGCATTTTGGCAATGCAAGCATTTAAAGTTGCAACCAACCGTGGCAATGGAATAGCTTAGACTGCCGGGTAAGAAATGGAAAAGCGGTTTTTTTTCAATCGGGTCAATATTTTCCGCAATAACTTTGCCATAAACTAAAGAATAAAGCTGGCCTTTTATATTTTTACGCACAGCGCAAATGCCAGTTTGGCCTTCGGAAATTAGGCAATAATGGTTGCACAACTGACATTGAATTTGCTTATTTTTAGTTATCCAAAATAATGTTTTTTTCATATAGGTTTAGTATAGCATATTGACAGATCATTTTATCTATGATAGTAATTATGCATATAGTGTATAGTTCTGTTCCGTATTGTCGCTTGCATTCCCGTCAACTCTACTTCTGTTTCGTCATGTATGGTGTCCTTTAGTAGAGTGCAGGGCGAGGAAGAAATTCCTCGCCTTTTTTTATTCCAAACGTTTGACAAAAAAATAAATTTTTGTTAGCTTGAAGTTATTGCAGTTCTATTTTATCATCTGCAGTTACGCACCCTGCCGTGTAATTATCTTCATTAGACTACAGGTGAAAGCCCTCTTTAAAATGGGGGCTTCTTTTTTTCTTGACAAAATCATGTTCATTTGTTAATTTAAATCATTGCAGTTGATTAAAGTCGGATCCTTTTCACTATTATTCACTGCCGCAAAGTCCTATGCCATTGATTTATGTCCTGTTCAGTCTATGCCCCAAGGCTTGCTAAGCTTGGGGCCTTTTTTATTGACAAAATTATAATATTCTGCTAAGTATTTAATAATGCAGTATATTTAAGCCCAGTATAATCCGATCCAGCATAATTTGATGCTTTAGCGTACCTTCATCTGCGCTAACCTAAAATTCAGCTTTTGACCCTAAGCCGCAAGGTAAAGGGGTCTTTTATTTTAAACTTGACAAATTATAATATTAGGCATAAATTATAAAAATGCAGTAACTTGGATTGCATTTCAATACTATGTGTTGCAATGTATTAAAGCATCGTTCACTGGTCTAAGTATAAGGCGAGGAAATCCATTCCCGCCTTTTTTAATTATATTAATCATGGATACAAATTGTATTAGGGATCTTTTATTTTAAACTTGACAAATTACCCAAAATGAGCTAACTTTAAACAGTTGCAGTACAATTCATTGAACTTACGTATTTTGTATTTCATTGTCGTATGTTGCAATGGTTTTGACTACAGTACAGAGCGAGGTATATTTGCCTCGCTTTTTTTTTGACAAAAATTTTTTAATAAGTTAAATTTATTTAATCAAAAGATGCAGTGCGCTTTTGCGTTGTAGAGTCCCGCATAGTCTGGCATATTGAAATGGAGTAAAGCGGAGTGCAGGGCGATCCCGCGACGCGGGATCGCCATTTTTTTTGACATTGCTAAGTAAATATATTAATCTGTTTTATTATAGTAGATTTTTGTTCGGTCATTTACAATGCTGTGAATTTTAGTTGACTACAATAGAATAGCGTGTTGTTCTGTACATTGCATTTTTGTCTGGTGTAGTTCAGTCAAAATTATAAAGCCCTGAGACCAAACTAGTTCAGGGCTTTTTATTTGACAAATATACAATTTGGATTATAATATCAAATGTTACAGTACGTTCCGCTAGATTTTGCTTTTTTTCATTTTAATTCATTTTAGAGCCTTACAATTGACTGCTTTTTCAGCGCAGCTTGCCTGGGATCATTTTGGTCCCGGGCTTTTTAATCTTGACAGAATTATAATTATTTGATAATAAGATATATTACAGTGATGTCACCTGAGCTAAAATTTGCTGCCTTCG
>CAYNWH010000004.1:0-38526 GCA_964400885.1 uncultured Gammaproteobacteria bacterium | reverse complement strand
ACTATTGACAAATAGTTTAAAATTTGCAAAAATTATATATTGCAGTTCATTAAACTTCGCTAAGATTCTGTTTGCTCCCATAAACTGAAGTCTTATTCAGTAGATTTTAGTCTAGACAAAAGCGCTCTAAGATTTTTCAAAGAGCGCTTTTATAATTAATAAAAATTAAAGATTTATATTTAGTTGTTTTAAGCGCTTGACAAAGATTTTAATTTTTGTTAAGGTGGTAAATCTTTGACAAAAAGGAGGTGGGAAGGTTCAGTTAAGTCTTCTGGTCTTAGTTTGAGTGAGTTACGTTAAAGGGCGGTCAAGGAGCTGTTTTGCAAAAGACGGCTAAACACTAACCAACAGAAAAGGAGAAACACATGGCCAAGGACAAACAGGAATCCAGTGTCGAGAAAAAAGGGTGGGTCCCTTACAGCTTCTGTCTGAGGGGAACCTCCGAGCTGTTCATGGACAAGCCGACCCAGGAACTGCTCACCACCTTGCGCGACAAGACCAAGCGCAAAGGCCCCAAGACCGACTGGAGCCCGGAGGAAGAAGCGGGCACCAAGGTCTATCGCATGAAGGACTTTCACCGCGACAGCGACAACCCCGAACAGGCGGTCATTCCGCGCAAGTGGTTTTTCGCGGCCTGCTGCAACGCGGCCAAGTCGGTCAAGGTGCCGGGCACCAAACGCAACCTTTCCGGCGCCGCCGGCAACATGCTGCCTGGCCTGCTGCGGCTGACTGACCCCTGCTATCCGCTGATCCTGCCCGAGGAGAGCGGTGAGAAGAACGAAGGCTGGGAAGTGGACCAGCGCAAGGGCAACCAGGGCGCCAAAGACCGCAAGGTGGCCGTGTGCATCACCCAGCCGCGCTTCGACTCCTGGGAGGTCAGGGGCACGGTCATGGTCAACACCGAGGACATTCACCCCGACGTCATCGCCGAGGTCATCAAGAAGGCCGGCATCCTCGCGGGCTTCGGACCGCAGCGGCCGGGTCTGGGCGGCACGGGCTGTTCCGGCATGTTCGACCTCGTGGAGTTCGCGGTCGCCGAGGAGGCTTTGGCGGAACAGGCCGCGGCCTGATTCGGCCAAAGCTACCAACACCAACAAGGGGCAAGGGTAAAACCTTGCCCCTTTATTAATTCAGTGCTTTGGTTTTCAATCTTTTGCTCTAGCTTCCAATCCAGTAGGGGATATTACTTTCTAGTTATAAGCGCGGAATTTTTCCGCGCTTTTATTTTTGTCTTGACAGTTTTTTAAAAAAGGTATAAATTAATAAATCCTGTTCAATATAGTTCAGTCTCGTAGTCTCGAATCAACTCCACTTTGGTGTCATATCTTCGATTGCAGTAAAATTCACTGCTGGGCGAAGCATTTTTGCTTCGCCTTTTAATTTTTTTACAAAAGTAGGCATTGACAGCTTAATAAAAATGCGCTAAAATCTATTATTCAGGATTTAGAAAATCAAGGAGGATAAAATATGGAAAAGGGCAGAGGTAATCTTGGCTCAAGAAAACATGGCAAAAGCGGTAAAGTTCATAATGCGAAACATTTCACTGGCAAAAGCGGAGGAAAACAGGTACTCCGCAAAGGCAAGGGTTTAAGCCGCAAAGAGCGACACTTAAAAAGAGGAACTCATGGTAATAAATATGCTCATTTAATTTCAAAATAGCCTAATCGCATTTTGTTCAGTTGACTTCTTTGTAGTGGCATACCTTAGGCTACATTAACCTTGCATAAAGTACTTTTCTGTGTGCTTCATAACCCTGCATGAAAAATGCGGGGTTTTCTATTGAAAATAATAATTGACAATTTTATTGTTAATTGCTATTTTAAAAAATACGCAATGCAGTATATTGCCAATGCAATAATTATCACTACCGTCACCTAGGGCATGCTCTTGTCTAACATATTAATCTGCAGTGCAGGAATTATAAAAAGTTAGGATTCCACTTCAGTTTTGTTGTCTCAAGTCCAATTCAGCCTGCTAATGTATGTTATCTTACATTACCGTGGACTGCTTAGCGAGGATCATGGATCCTCGCTTTTTTTATTGACATTTTGCTTTATTTTTGCTAAGTTAAACTATTCCCAATTTCGGGAAAGAACTTTTAAAAACGGAGGTAAAAAACGATGGAGGGATTATCCACGGCTAGAATGCAAACAGCGTTTCCTTTTGAAACGCCCAGAGATGTCCAGGCAGAAGCTCTTAAGCTGATTAGCAAATCAGAAAGCGGAGTTTTACTGGAAATTCCTACTGGCGAAGGCAAAACAGCCATTGGCATGGCAGCTTTGCTGGCTTTGTCCAAGCAGAAAATGGGACCACTTTTTTACGTGACGCCAACAAAACCTCAGGTTGACCAGATTGCCAAGGCTTTTCCTGATCAGGTTTTGGTCATGTATGGCAGGTCAGAGTATCCTTGCCTTTATTACCAAGACAGTGAAACGCCGAATGTTTCAGCAGAGGAATCTCCCTGCTATATGCTGGATTGTCCGCATCGCGTTGATCAGGAAACTGGCTTAACAGCCGAAGCAGGAGTTGATCCTTGTCCTTATTATTGGGCGAAATTTCAAGCCAAAGAAGAGAGCAAAAAAGGGAAAATCGTGGTTTGCACGACTGCTTTTTTCCTTGTCAACCGCATGCTGGTTGGCAGCTGGCGCGAAATGGAGCCAGAACTGGTAGTCATTGATGAGGTTCATAATCTTGCCAAAGTTGCCCGCAGCATCTTTGAATATACTCTCACTGATTACCATCTTTATCGTGTTGCTGACATTCTCGAAGGGATAGCTCCAAAACCGGCAGCTATTATCAAAAAGTTCGCCGGCAAATTCAAGCAGATTGCCTACAAGAATCAATCGTATCAGCCCACACTTTTGCGCGATTCTGACATTGAAACCTTAATTGGTATTTTGTCAGAATTTAACGTCCATGAAATGGAAAAAGTCATTCGCCAGGCGATTAAGAACAGAATCTTGGATCCGGTTAAGCAAAAAGGCGAGCTCAAGACTTTGGAAAACCTGGTCTTGCGCATTCCTAAGCTTATCCGTTCCTTGCGTTTTTCTCTGGCGGAAAAGGGGAGAAATCCCCTTAATTACGTCATCGCCTTTTACTACAAGGTTGATGATACGGAATTTTGCGACAGCCAGAAAAAGGCTCGTTTTCGTTTGACCATCAAAAGTTATTATGTAGTACCCTTGATTTCCAAAACCTTGGGTAAAAAGCTGATTGGCTATTCTGCCACCATTGGCGATCCTGACATTCTCAAGTTCGAAACTGGCTTAGAGTTACCTTTCTATTCCTTTGGTTCCACTTTTGACGTGAGCAAGACACGGGTTTTCATGCCCACTGACACGTCGAATTTGGCTCTGAAAAAAAGGCGGCGCAATGACCTGCACAATTCCTTAAGAATGATTGTCAGAGCTGTCAAAAAGTTCTCGCAAAAAGGTCACCGTTCGCTGGTGGTCGTGGTTTCTGAAATGGAACGCCAAAAGTTTCTTAAGTTGGCAGCAGAGCAGGGATTGTACGCTGTTTCCTATGGTAATAGCATCAAACCCAAGCAAGCGGCAGAAAAGTTTAAAAACGGCGAAGGTGATGTGCTGGTTGGTACAGCCGCCAATTACAGCGAAGGCATTGATTTGCCAGCTGGCATTGCACCCGTGATTTTTTTCTTGCGGCCTGGATATGCCAGTCCGACAGACCCAGAGGCCCAGTTTGAAGAACGTCGTTTTTCTAACGGGCATGTTTGGGCCTTAAGAAACTGGAGAGTCATGATTGAAGCGCTTCAAGTCAGGGGCCGCAACATTCGTAGTCTCAGTGACCTGGGGGTTTGCTTCTTTATTTCTCAAAGTTTTCGTCGCATTGTCTATAGCTCTCTGCCCGAATGGCTTAAGCCAGCCTATAAGGGAGAGTTGACCATGGATCAGGCAGTCAAAGAAGCTTTAACATTGCTAGAATAATAAGCAGCTTATACTTCACTTTGGTATATTTTGTTTCTGTAGCTTGCTCTGAAATGTCTTGCCCTTCACTTCATTTCATACAGCCCTGGACTTAAAATAGTTCAGGGCTTTTTTATTTGTAAAAAAAATATTCCTTAGTTAAACTTAAAATACGGGGAAATAGAAGCCCAATTTTTTGGGGTCTTTGACTGATAACACCAGTCCAGTCAGTTAAAGACAGGAATATCGGGGCGCTGCAAGGTTTCAACTTTCTCAAGGTGGGAAAAGGAACATTGCAGGAGATTTCGTTGATTCTCTCCTAGCAAAGGCGGCTCTGCTAAAAGGCCGGTGGTCCATTATTCTGGGAGGCCCAATGAACCAGATTACCACCAGCAGCCGTTGCCTCCAATTTTAGCCTAAGGGGCTATTATCCGGGCGATAGCATCAAAAGGATAAGAAAAATCCATGTCCCAGCTGATGGAGGGTTTGCCTCCTGGCCCGTAAAAGTCAGTTGCGAGACTGGATGTAGAATTGGATCAAGGCAGAATTCCCGGTGCCCGAGGGTCTGGCTAGGCTATTTCCCCGCAAATTTATTTTAAAACGGCTCAATACTTCGTAGCTCTTATAGAGCGTAGAAGTAGAGCCGTTTTTCTTTTCTTTTTAGCTAATCTCAGGTATAATTTATTTATGACAAAACGTTTATTTTTAGCCCTAAATTTGCCTTCAGAAATTAAGGCAGAAGTATTTGATTTAGTGCTAAGATTAAAGAAATTAAATAAAAATAAACCCATTAAGTGGGTAGAAAAGGATAATTTTCATTTAACTTTGCATTTTTTAGGCTCTGTTCCCGAGGAAAAAATTGCAGCCATAAATCAAGCATTAGAACCAATCATAGCCAACTTTCCAATTTTAAACTTTCGGCTTTCAAACTCAATAGATGCTTTTCCGGATTTACATAATCCCAAGGTTATTTTTTTGAAAATGAAAGAATTGAATGGCAGCAAAATTTTAAAATTGCAAAGAGAAATAGGGGAGGCTCTGGAGGGGTTAGGCTTTGAAATAGATTTTAGGCCATTTCGTTTGCATTTAACTTTGGGTCGGGTAAAATTTAAAACATCTTTGCAAGTTCCCAATCTTAATATTTCGAGTTCAGAATTTAAAGTTCAATCTGTTGATTTAATGGCCAGCGAGTTAACGCCGGCTGGACCGATTTACTCAATTATTAAATCTTATAATTTAGGGGCTAATTTATGAAAAAAGTAATTCATCTTGTAATTTTAACCCTTTTAATTATCCCATCAATTGCTTTTGCTCAAGAAGCGGTTGTCACGCCGGAAATTACTAGACCAACAGTACGAATTTTAAATTCCCAAAATTTTAGCTTAGAAAAAGAGTTTTATCCTTTTGCTGAAAATTCTACGGCTGAAGGCGCTAATATTACTACAGCTGATTTAGATGGCGACGGTTTTAAAGAAATTATTGTGGCTGCTGGCAGAAATGAAAAGCCGTTGGTGAGAATTTTTAATTATCGAGGAGAATTGCAATCTGAATTTTTAGCTTATGCGGAAACTTTTCGTAAAGGTTTAAAAGTTACTGTGGCTGATTTATTTAATGATGGTGCAAAAGAAATAATCACTGCGCCTAATGAAGGCGGAGGACCGCAAGTAAGAATTTTTGATAAAAATGGTCAGGTGATTTTTAGCTTCTTTGCTTTTAGTCAAGATTTGCGAGGCGGTGCCAATGTTAGCGTGGGCGATGTTAATGGCGATGGCCGACCGGAAATATTAGTTGGCGCTGGCTATAATTCAGAACCAATAATTAAAATTTTTGATAATTATACTAATTTTATAAAAGGCTTTTATGCTTTTGAAGATACTTTTTTAGGTGGTGTTAATGTTTTGGCAGCTGATTTAGATAATGATAAGCAGGCAGAAATTATTGCCGCCCCGGCTATAGGCAAAGAACCCAGAGTCAAGATTTTTGATTATGATGGTAATTTAATAAACCAATTTTTGGCTTATGCTAGCGGTTTTGGAGGCGGAGTTAATCTGGCTGCCAGTGATGTTGACCACGATGGATATTTAGATATTTTAACTGGAGCAGGGTATAGTGGGGGAGCTCATTTGCGTATTTTTGACAGCCAAGGCAAGCCTAAAATAAACCCCAAATTATTTGTTTATGATAATTTTAAGGGCGGTATTTCTATTGCTGATGGCGATATTAATAATGACTGCATAACCGATATTTTGGCTGCCACTCAGACAATTTCACCTCTTGGCAAATATGATTCTTTTAAATCAATAGAAATAGATATTGCTCGGCAAAAACTTTTTGCTTATTTCAAAGGTCAAGTGGAAAAAGAATTTATTATTTCTACTGGCACCTGGAAATATCCTACGCCTTTGGGCAATTTTAAAATTTATACCAAGATACCTTCTACTACCATGACCGGCTTTTATGGCCCTGATAATCCTGACAATTATTCTTTGCCTAATGTGCCTCATGTCATGGCTTTTTATAAAAAGTATGCTATTCATGGCGCTTATTGGCACTGGCGTTTTGGCACCAGAGTCAGTCATGGTTGTATTAACTTAAAATTGCCAGATGCCGAATGGCTTTATAACTGGGCATATATTGGCACGCCAGTAAAAATTTATTCTTCGAAATAAACTCATGCGGGAAATTTATATCTTAGGCGCAAAAATTAATGATTTATCTTTAACTGAAGCAGTTGATAAAGTTAGAGACCAGTTGGCAACAGATAAGAAAGGTTATCTTGTGACGCCAAATCCGGAAATTTGTTTAATTAGTTATAAAGATAAACAGTTTCGAAGAATTTTACAACATTCTTTTATTTCCATTCCTGACGGCTTTGGTTTAAAAATCGGCGCTTTTATCTTTGGTCAAAAATTAAATAATGTTACAACTGGCTCGGATTTGGTTTGGCAAATACTCAAACTTGCTGAACACAAAAAATACTCAGTTTTAATTTTAGGCAGCAAGCAAGACATTGGCTTGCGAGCTTTAAAAAATATAGTTGCTAAATATCCTGAATTAACAATTCAATATATTAATGGCGGTAGTTTTGACAGTCAGGGAAATTCAAATGATCAGAATTTAATTCCACAGATTAACCATCTAATGCCAGACATTATTTTTGTTTGTCTGGGCGCGCCCAAACAGGAATATTTCATGTCCCAAAATATTAAGTTATTAAATGCTAAATTATTATTAGGGGTAGGGGGCAGTATAGATTTTATTGCTGGTGGGATTAAAAGAGCGCCAATTTCCTGGCGTAAAATAGGTTTGGAATGGCTTTGGCGCCTGATTCAGGAGCCTTGGCGCTGGAAAAGAATTATTAAGGCTGTTATAATATTTCCATTAGCTTGCCTGTGGTGGAGATTTAGGAATATATTTTTTTACAGGATAAATGTGGTTGGTTTTATTATAAACAAGCAGAAGAAAATTTTAATCACTAAGCATGCTAGATACTCTTATTGGCAATTTCCTCAGGGAGGAGCAAAAAAATCTAAAACTAAGCAAGAATTAGAGGCAGCAGTTTTACGGGAGATGAAAGATGAACTTGGCACTGATAATTTCAAGGTACTGAAAATGCTTAAAAATTGTTATAAATATAGATGGCCTAAAAATAAGATAGGGATATTGCTTGATAAGTTTAAGGGGCAAAAACAAACCTTATTTTTGTTAGAATTTTTAGGTGATGATAATGAGATTAAATTATCTCCTTATGAACATAGAGACTGGCAGTGGGTTAATAAAGATGAAATTTTAGATAAGGTTGTTGAATTTAAAAAACCTATAGTGAAAATTGGTCTAGATAAATTTAAACAATATTTATGAAAAAAGTTATTACACGTTTTGCGCCTAGTCCGACTGGCTATTTGCATGTTGGCGGTTTAAGAACTGCTTTGTATAATTTTTTATTTGCCAAACATAATCAGGGTAAATTCTTGCTAAGAATAGAAGATACTGATCAAAGTCGGCTAGTTAAAGGTGCAGATAAGGAAATAATGAAAATTCTTAAGGAATTTGGCTTAAAATATGATAATAAGCCTATTTATCAATCCAGCCGTTTGAAAATTTATAAAAAATACGCTGAGCAATTAGTGGCGCAAGGCAAGGCTTATTATTGTTTTTGTCCGCCAGAAAGATTAGCCAAAATCAAAGCAGAACAAATTCAGCAAAAAAAAGCGCCTAAATATGATAAGGCTTGCTGCCAGTTAACAACCGAAGAAATAAGTAAAAAATTAAAGGCTAAAATTCCCCATGTGATTCGTTTGAATGTACCAGTGGATAAAGAGATTAAATGGCGTGATATTATTAGAGATGAAGTAAAGTTTAATTCCAGTGATATTGATGACCAAGTGCTTTTAAAATCAGATGGTTTTCCGACTTATCATTTGGCTAATGTTATAGATGATCACGAGATGAATGTCACCCATGTGATTCGGGGTGAAGAATGGCTTTCTTCCACGCCCAAACATTTATTACTTTATCAATTTTTTGGCTGGCAGCCGCCAGAATTTGCCCATCAATCATTGCTTTTAAATCCTGACCGTTCAAAATTAAGCAAACGCCAGGGAGATGTGGCAGTTTCAGAATATTTAGCCAAAGGTTATTTAAAAGAGGCATTAATTAACTTTTTAGCAACGATAGGTTGGAGCGCAGCAGCAGGATCAGAACAGGAAATTTATAGTTTAAAAGAATTAATTAAAAAGTTTGATTTAACCAGAGTAAATAAATCAGGCGCGGTTTTTGACTTGGAAAAATTAGATTGGCTAAATGGCTATTATATCAGACAGATGAATATTAAGGATCTAATTAAGGCTTGTGAAAAGTACCTAAAAAAGGTTAAAGATACAAAGTTACTTGCTAAAATTATACAAGTCGAGCAGGAGCGTCTTAAAAAATTATCTGATATTAGCGAAAATACTGAGTTTTTCTATAAAGATATTAACTATAAACCAGAACTTTTAGTCTGGAAAAAATCCAATAAAGATAAAACATTAGAAAATTTGGTTAAGCTGGAAGATTTTATAATAATCCTGGATAATCAAGACTTTACTAAAATTAAAACTTTGGAAGCAAAAATAATGCCTTGGATAAAAAAGGAAAATTATGGGGTAGGGGATATGCTTTGGCCAATGCGGGTCGCTTTATCTGGTTTGCAAAATTCTCCCAGCCCTTTTGAAATTGCTTGGGTTTTAGGGAAAGAAGAAACTTTAAAGCGAATTAATCAGGCGCAAAACAAGTTAAAATAATATATAATTATAGTCTTTTTAGGGAAGCAGCGATTTATAAATTGCTGCTTCATTGTTTTATATTTAATTTTTAGCCAAAATATGCTATAATTATATTAGAATGAAAAATCGCAAATATTTCATTTATTTTGTATTTTTGGGCTTATTAATATTAAGTTCTGGTTTTGTGACTGCTTCAGAAATTGATGATAATTTATATGCTAATAATCCTGAAGTTCAGGATTTAAATCAGCAAATAGAGGAAAACCAAAATAAAATAGAGAACCTGAAAAAAGCCGCTGAAGAATATGCGCAGAAAATTGAAGATTATAAAAATCAGTCAGCCACATTAAAAAACCAGCTAGGACTTTTGGATAATCAGATTATAAAAATTGAATTGGACATAAAAACCCTGCAGCTGCAGATTGATAAAACTAAACTGGAAACTAAAGCCATGGATTTCAAGATTAATAGTGAAGAACAGGAAATAGAATCGCGCAAGGAGAATATCATAGAATACATCAAATTAATTGATAAAAGTGATCAACGATCTTATTTAGAGATTTTGATTTTAAATGATTCATTTGCTGAATTTTTTAACCAGCTTAATTATTTGGAAGAGGTACAGAATAATATCAAGCAAACAGTTGATCGTTTACAGCTATTAAAGCAGGCTTTGGAAGTACAAAAAGCTGACAAAGAAAGACAACAACAAGAACTAGAATCACTCCAGGGGCAGCTTAAAGCTCGAGAAACAAAACTTAAAGATGAGTCATCAGCTAAAGAGACATTATTAGTTGAAACAAAATCTTCTGAATTGCAATTTCAGAACCTTTTAGTTGGATTAAAGCAAAAACAAAATGCAATTGATTCCCAAGTTCTTGATTTGCAAGACCAGGTAAAAGATAAGATTAAAAGATTAAGAAGCGGCTCAACAGAGCCTAAAGCAACTCTGCTTGATTGGCCGTTGCCAGCGCCCCATGAAATTACAGCTTATTTCCATGATCCAGAATATCCTTTCCGCTATATTTTTGAGCATCCGGCCATTGATATAAGAGCAAAACAAGGTTCGCCCATTAAAGCCCCAGCGCCTGGCTATGTTGCTCGTGTAGTAGATGCTGGTATGGGTTACAGCTATATAATAATTATTCATGATAATGGAATTTCTACGGTTTATGGCCATGTCAGCGCTATTTATGTCAAAGAAGACACTTATGTAAATTATGGTGATGTTATTGGCTTAACTGGAGCTATGCCAGGTACCAGAGGCGCTGGCCCGTTGACAACAGGGCCGCATTTACATTTTGAAGTCAGGTTAAACGGCATTCCTGTTAATCCTTTGGAATATCTGCCTTAATAATGACCGATAATCAATAACCAAACAAATTCAAAATTCGAAATTTTAATGTTTTAAATAAGAGTTTAGAATTTAAAAATTAGTTATTAAGTATTGTTTGGACTTTGGAATTTGGTTATTGGTTATTAAAAAAATATGTATCAAACAACTTCAGATAAAGTTATGGCTTTTATTTGGGCTTTTGTGACTAAATACTTGGTTTGGCTGATCAGCATTGCTATTTTTATCATTTGGCTGTTTTTTCCTGATTTACTGGAGCAATTTGGCCAGTTTTTGCTTTTCTGGCTGCCTGAAATAATTTTAATTTCAGCTTTTATTTTTGCTTTATTGCAGAATAATTTTAGATTTAAAAGAGAGAGAGAACAGGGAATACAGCAGTATGATATTATGGTGACTGGGTTTGAATTTTACTTAGCTGATTCTGTTATTTATTTAGGCACAATATTTATGCTGGCCTTAAGCTATGTTTTAAGAGATAAAGGCATTGAGGTGATTGATCTGTTAAATGCCTTGATATTTTTCTTACTAGCTAACTGGTTAAAACAAATTTTTTATAAAAAAATATTGCGATGAAAAAAATAAAAAAATTTTTAAAATATTTCATAAAAATAAATGCCATATTGTTTATAGTATTTTATTTTTTAATATTTTCATTATCTGCTAGGGCAGCTGATGATGCTAATTGTATAGCTAAAGGCTCTGATTGGAGCTGTGTTGATACTACATTAGTTAGTACTGCACAATGCGAGCCAACTTCATCAGGTGGTGTTAGATTTTGCGATGCTCCTCAATATGATGATATTAAATATAGATGTTGTAAGGGGGTGACAGCAACAGCTAATACTGGTGCTGGCTGCGGTTTGAAATACCCTGATGACGGGCAATGCATTGACAGCTGTTCAGCCAGCCAATTTGAAGATTCAGAATCAGGCTTATGTCCAACTGATAAAAAATGTTGCCATACCTATGGTGAACAATTAAATTATAAATTGCAGGTTCCTATATTCCAGACTGCAGAAGTAAAAAGTTTTGCTGATTATATTGCGAATATATACAATTACTCTTTTTATGTTTTAGTGCCTATAGTTATTGTCATTATAATTTGGGCTGGATTTAAATGGATTTTGGCTGGCGGTGATATCACAAAGATTCAAGAGGCTAAAAAATATATTTCAGGAGCTGTGGTTGGTTTAATAATTGCTGTGTTAAGTTATACGATTTTATCTTTGTATGGCATAACAAACGTGGGTTCACTCCAAGTACAATATATTGGCGCTGATGACGAATATTTTATCGGTGCGGAATCTTATGCGGCTAATGTAGAAAATAGCGGATTAATGGGGGAGACCAACCCAGCTGTTCCTGGCGTAAATACAGCTACAGGAGTTCCTGTTTACAGACAAGGAGATGGTTCTCCCTGGGCAAGAAAGCCATATGGAGGCTGTGGCACTTATGGTTCATCTGCTTGTGGGGCGACCTCCTTTGCTATGGTATTATCTTTTTATGGCGTAAAAAAGGATCCTTATCAGGCAGGCGAAGGCATACTTGTTCCATGCAAATGCCGTTTTTGTGGTAAAGGTACAGATGGCAATTGTTTCACAAATTCAAAACCTTGTGCTCTTAATAAAGTCGGTTTTAAAGGCGTACAAATTACTCAAAGCAAAGTAATCAATTATTTAGCTGCAGGCAAGCCCCTTATTGCTTCTGTAGGCGCGCCTAATTGTAAATTTACTAAGCATAGGCATTATATTGTTTTAGCAGGTCTTTCTGGAGGTAAAATAATTGTGCATGATCCTAATGCTAAACATCCTTCTCCTTGGCCGTCAACCCCACGAGAAATTTTTGGTTGTGCTGCTCCCAGATTTTATTATATTGCTCCTGCAGATAAATATAGCCCTCTCTAATTTCGCATTATAGAATAAGTTTTAAATAAATGAGAAAACAAATAAAATTTTTCTTAACTGTATTTATATTTTTGTTTTTTATTTTTTTACCTTTGTTGGTTTTGGCACAAGAGCCTTGCGAGACCAAATACCCTGAAGATGGCAAATGCAAAACTGATTGCGGGGCAGGGGAGTTTTATGACGATACAACCGGATTATGCAGTACTGGTAAATGCTGTCATGTATATGCTGAACCAGTGGATATAAATTTACAAGTGCCTTTATTTGGTTATACTAAAGCTCAGAATATTACTGAATACATAATGACGATTTATAATGCCTCATTGTATATTGTGGTGCCAATTATAATCGTAGTCCTTATTTTTTCTGGTGCGCTTTGGATTTTAGCTGGCGGGGACAAAGATTTAATTTTCAAAGCTAGGCGTAGGATAATTAGTGCATTTATTGGTTTGGGCATTGTTTTATTCAGCTATATTATTTTATCCTTTTTGGGTTTAACTTCATTGACAGGGCCGCAAGTTGAATACATAAATCCAGTTGAATTGGGATTCCAGTATGATTTAGCCAATAGCTGGAATACCCCAAGTAGTCCCGGTATTGGAGGTAAAAATGCTAAGGAGATTTGTAAAAAAATAATGGCTAATGCTGATTTAGTAAATGCTTATAAAAGAGCCGAAGCAGCTACAGGAGTGGGCTGGACTGTATTTGCTGGTATTCATTATAGAGAAAGAAATAATGCCACATCTAGTAATCCATTTCAATTCGATCGCAGAGTAAATGCTTATGGCAAGCAGGATAAATGTAGGGTTTGGCCGACTGCACTGGATTGTGTAATTGAAATGGTTAAGAAAATGGGCACCAGGGATGAAGTTTTAGTGCCAAGATATTATAATTGCGGTAAGAAATGCAAATTACCGATGGAATATTTTTATACTCATAATGATCCTGATAATGGTAAAATCTTTCGCATTAGAGGTACGCTAGAAAATGGACAAAGGGTTGATAGGCCGGATCCTAGGCCAGGTGCAATAATTATATCTAATGCACTAAAAAATAATTGTCAATAGCAAATTGATTAATTTTTTGAATTATAATATTTTACGACACATGTTTAATTTATATTAAATAAATGAAAATAAAAAATTATTTTTTTATAATTTTAATATCTTTCTTGCTGCTTATACCTTTGTTAGCATATGCTCAAGAGCCTTGTGAAACAAAATATCCTGAAGATGGCATATGCAAGTCAGCTTGCGATGCTGGAGAATCACCTGATGATACGTCTGGTTTATGCAGCAGCAACAGAACATGTTGTCATGTCTATGCTGAACCAGCCTGGCTAAATTTACAGGTGCCTTTGTTTAGCTATACAAAAGCCAGGGATATTGCTGAATATATAACTACAATTTATAATGCTTCTTTATATATTATCTTGCCGATTGCTATTGTGGCAGTAATTATTACCGGAGTTTACTGGATTTTGGCAGCTGGAAACTCTTCTAAAATTAAAAAAGCCAAAAGTTATTTTATCAGAGCTTTTATTGGTTTAGGTTTAGTTTTATCAAGTTATATTATATTATCATTATTTGGCTTAACTGAATTAAAAGGGCCGCAAGTGGAATATATTCCTGCTTATATACCGACTACCGAAATAAGTACAGAAACAGGTCCAAGTACTAGTAGCTACAATTTTGATAATTTATTTATTCCGCAAGCAGAAGCAGCTTTGGCTCCTGACTTAACTAATGAACAACCTGGTGAGAAAAATTGCGCAGGAATACCCATCACTGAAAAAACTTTTCAAGATTGCATTAATAACGGCCGGGTAACAATTGGCATACCAGAAGAATGGAATTGTCCTAAATGTCCGGACGTTCCAGAGCTTAAGCAGTATTGTCCCAGATCAATCTGTGATTATTCTTATGCTGGTTGCGGCACTATTGCTTCCTCAGGCTGTGGGATCGCTTCATTAACAATGGTAGTTAATTATTTAGTGGGAAATGTAACAATTCAGAAAGTTGCAGATCTTTCCAAATTTTACAGAAATTGCCCTGGTCAAGGATGCACTGTCAATGGTTGCCCGTCAACGTGTACAACTGCTCGTTGCGTAGGGACAAAGTACGATGTCTTTGTAAATCCACAACAATCAACTTTAGATAATAGCAATAAAAAAGTTCAATATGGTCCTAGTACTGTATTGGCTTCTTTTGGTCTGAAAGGTGAAATAATTACTGGAAAAACTGGTGACACCAAAAAAGAAATATTAGACCATTTAGCAAAAGGAGAACCTATTATCATAAGTACCTCTAATCAAAAAGTAACGGCTCACGGTCATTTTATTGTTTTAATCGGTTGTACAGATTGTTTCGATGATAATAAGCGTATAGTTTTTTACCGTGATCCAAATATGCTTTCTTCAACTCCTTTTACCAAAGAAAATAATTTATTTAGGACTATCAAATCTGCATTTTGGGTTCATAAATAACAATTTTACGACACATGAATAATTTGCATTTAATAAAAATTGAAGATATTTTCATTAAAGCCTGTAAATGCTTAAAAGTTACAGGCTTTACATTTAGAGTTATGAATCGCCAAGCACCAGTTAATACAGCTAGGAATTTTTCAGTAGGTTATACTAATTTAAAGACAAAAGTAATAGCCATTGATATCTTAACGCCTAAAAAACGCCAGCCTAAGAGTATTAACTCAATTTTACGCATTTTAGCTCATGAGATAGCCCATCACCAGAAAAAGCCCTATAAGCAGCTCTACAAGGGGAGAATTATCACTAGAAGCCATTATCCCGGCTTTTATAAGCAAGTTAATAAGAATGTTGCTAGGTTTAAAAAAGATCAGGAATTAGGCCAGTATTTTTTATAGGATTTTTTACTTGGAGTCTGGTAGAGGAGTGGTATTTATAGCCATTTTTACTAATAATATGGCGACGCACAATATATCTTATACGACGCATAAATAGATAGAAATAAGGCTTAGGTATAATAATGTTGGTCATCTAGCCTTTCATTATTTATTCTTTTTATTACTATACTGGATTTTTTCTAAAATTTTTAATTTTTATATTTATTCAAATTTATTTATTTTGAACTTATTATTTTCCTATTTATATAATTATAGGTTTATATATTTAATGTCTCTAATTTACCTTTAATTTAATTAAATATTGTTAAAATTTGTCGTTTTTGTATTATTTATGCATATTTAAATCGACAAAAAATAGCTAAAATTAGCTATTTTTTGTCATTTTAATGCTTAATTTGTCTTATTTGACCATTGACAAAGTATAATTTATGTGGTATACTTTAATATCTTAAATTTAAGGAGGTAACTTATGGCAACAGAGATAGTGATCCGCTGCCCTTGCTGTGGAAATCCGATGAAAATCTATTCCAATGACGAGCGGGTCCAGTGTAGGAGATGCAAAGACATACATATTGTCGAGCAACTCAAGCGCTGGGATGTGCTTGCTCTGCCAGTTATTACCCCTACGCCCCAGACGGTGTAGGGGCTTTTTTATTATTTCATTTTATAATAAACGCTTTCTCCTAGTCTTAAATCTATATAATCAACTGCGCTTAAATTTTCTTTTTTGATTTTTTCACTAATTAATATATCCAAGCGGTTTAATTGATTTTTTAATGAATCAGACAAATTAAAATAGATTTTCCAGCCGCTTTCAGCGTCTATTAGAAGATATTGAGGAAAAATATTAGGCACAGATATGTTTGAAATTTTTAAATAGTCTATTTTTTCTGCTTCTTTAATTAAATTTAAAATAAAATCAATATCTTCTGATTTTAAAACCTGATCACCGAGGTTTACTGATTGACTAGCTGAATTTGTAACTTTTATCACATTTTCCTGCTCTAACTCTTGGGGTGGATTTTCTGGCTGAGCAATTTGAAAAATTTTAGGTGTACTTAATTTATAAAATCGTTTGATTATTATTCCCTGCTTGTCAATTAAATATTCCTGATTATCAGTTAGCCATTTTAAAGCCGCTTCTTTTTCTTTTAAAGTAAGTCTAATGGTATTAGGCAATATTTTCTCTATTTTTAAATCATCTAAAAGAATAACCTGGTTTATTTTCTTTTTAAGGCTATTGCGGTTAAAAAGAAAAATATTTCTATTTTTTAAAATGAAAAATCTGTTATTAGCTAGAAAATCATTAGTTATATCCAAAAGGTCATCAGTGGAAATGATCTGGTTGCCCTGGATTTCAATATTTGTAATATCATAAAAATTAGAAAAAAGAAAAAAATATAGCCCTCCTAAAATAGCTATAAGCAAGATAATATTTATGACGCGAAAAAGTTTAAATTTGAACAGGCTTTTTGTAATTCTCAAGGGATTACGATAACGAACGGTTCTTTCTAGCTTATATTTTTTAGAAATTAAAGGGTTATTTCTCTTTTTTTTATTTTTAAACAGGCCTATTGATAAATACTTTTTCATTATAAAAAGAGATTAGCTTGAGTAATTTTTTAATCTAGTATGGAAATTATTATTTTTTACTGATTTTTTCCTGATTACCTAAATAAGGTCGTAAGATTTCCGGAATCGTAATACTGCCGTCAGCATTTTGATAATTTTCCCAAAGAGCAATAAGAATTCTAGGTGAAGCTAATGCAGTATTATTTAAGGTAAAAGCATATTGGCTCTCCCCTGCCCTGTTTTTATATTTTAAATTTAAGCGTCTGGCCTGCCAGTCTGTTAAAAATGAATCAGAATGCGTTTCACTGTAAGCATTTCTGGATGGCATCCAGGTTTCAATATCATACATTTTATATTTACCAGCGCCCATATCGCCAGTGCAAACAGCGATTACTTGATAAGGTAATTTTAAATCTTGTAAAATTTCTTCAGCAATTTGGCGTAATTCTTCAAGCAGTTTTAATCCCAGCTTGATATCAGCCTGGCAAATAACTACCTGTTCTATTTTCATAAATTCATGAAGACGGTATAAGCCTTTTGTATCTTTGCCATAACTGCCAACTTCACTGCGGTAGCAAGCAGAAAAGCCGCAATATTTTAAAGGCAGTTCTTCTTCATTTAAAGTCTCATTAGCATGGTAAGCTAAAAGCGCTGGTTCTGAAGTGCCTGCCAAATATAAAGGTTCTTTAATTTCCTCACCGCTATCTAATTTGCCTGGGTTGCCGATTTGATAAACTTCTTCTTTGCCAAAAGGAAAATGGCCGCTGCCGATAAAAGCCATTTCTTTGACTAGAGTCGGCGTTATAAAAGGTTTAAATCCTTTAGCGACTAATTTATTAAAAGCATATTGCAAGACTGCCATGTGCATGCGTGCACCATCATTTTTCAAATAATAGCCGCGAAAACCAGAAACTTTGACTCCCCTATCCAAATCTAAAATATCCAAATCCTTACCCAGCTGGATGTGATCTTTAATCTCAAAATTAAATTTTGGCAATTTACCCCACTTAGCTATTGGCTTATTATCTTCTGAATCTTTGCCAATAGGCGTATCCTCAGAAATTATATTGGGTACTGTAAGCATTATACTATCAAATGCTGCTTTTACTTTATTAAATTCATCTTCCAAGGCAGTTATTTTATCCTTTAAGGTTTTGCCTTCTTTAATTAATTTTTCTGATCTTTTTTTGGGGTCTTTAAGCAGATTGGCATTGGCATTCCTTTTTTGGCGCAATTGGTCAATTTCTTGAATGATTTTTCGCCTTTTTTCATCAAGTTTAAGCAGTTTTTTATAATCAATTTTTAGGCCTTTTTCTTGAGTAACTTTTTCTAAGGCTTTAAGGTTTTCTTTGATAAAGTTAATGTCGAGCATATTTTTATATTTAGATTTTTAGAATTTTAGTGTTTTAGAGTTCTAGTTATATTCCACTGACCTGCTAATTTAACTAAAACGCTAAAAATCTAAAACGCTATAATCTATACAAAGTTTAGCAAAAATTGACAGTTTGAGCAAGATTTTATAAGCTTAAAGCGTTCTTTACAAACAACCAAATTTAAGGAGGAAAAAATAATGTGTGGGATTACTGGGGTGGTGACCAAAAGCAAGCAGTTAGGACCTATTGGCCCTATTGCTTACGATCTCTTGTTGCACGAGCAGCATCGGGGAGAAGAAAGTGCTGGTATATCTGTTTGCGATGATAATGGGATAGAAACCCTTAAGGGTTTAGGCCCAGTTATCGCAGCCTTGCCAGCAGAAAAGGTTCTGAATTTGGACGGGTATGCGGCTTTAACTCAAAATCGTTACTCTACAACTGGAACTGGCGTAACCAAACAAGATAAGCTTCAGTTTCAACTGGGAAGATTTAGAGGTAATGCCTGGAAAAAAAATGCGCAGCCTTTTTTTCGACGTTCACTTAGGATTGGTGATGCTGCCATTGTGCATAATGGCAATCTCACGAATGCTCAGGAATTGAAAAATTGGTTGCGTAATGATTTGGGGCTGGAATTTAAAGGCCAGTCAGACACTGAAGTCATTTTGGTCCTCATCATGTATTATGCAGAGTATGAAAACATGTCCCTGCTTGAGGCAGTCAGAAAAGCCATGACCAAAATGAAAGGTGCTTACTCCTGTTTGCTTTTAACAAAAGAAGGAATTATTGCTTTTCGCGATAAAAAAGGTTTTAGGCCTTTGGAAATCGGAGAAGATGATAATTACTTCTATTTCGCATCCGAGCCTTGCGCCTGGCATCTGCTTCAGGCCAAGCATCTAGGAGAAGTTGAACCAGGAGAGATCATTGAGGCCAAAATCGGCTCTCCGGAATTGATCCGTCATAAGCCGCCTAAAAAATCCAGGTTGGCGATCTGCATCTTTTGCTACATCTACCTGATGGCCATTCAAAATCCTAAGGTTAAGAAAATCAGGGATCGTTATGGCCAAGCTTTGTTTCGCCATCATCCTTTGCCCGGGCTGATAATCTCCATGATGGAATCAGGCCAAGGCGCAGCTTTAGGCTATAGCTTTGCCCAAGCCATCAATTTGCCTGGCCAAGGCTGCTATGACAATGCTCTACCCAAAGACCCTCATATGGGTCGTTCTTTTTTAGAGGCTGAGCAGCTTGATCGAGAGGCGGTAAACCGGCTCAAGTATTACTACTTGTTGCCGCAAATCGCTGACAAGATCGAGTATTTTGCCACTATCATGGAGACTGTTTGGATAATCATTGTTGATGATTCTCTGGTTCGCGGTACTGTGGCCAGGATAATCATCCAGGCGATCAGAGAACTCATTCAGGAATATTATCCGCACCTCGCCCACAAAATCAAAATAGCTTGGCTAGTCAGCGCGCCGCCTTACAAGTTCCCTTGCTATATGGGGATCGACACCTATGAAAAAGAGAATCTCATTGCTTGGCGAATTGAGCAACAGCTTAAGGTTGCAAATCCTGACCAGGAAATTAGCCAGGAAGCGCTTATCGAAGCCATCAGGCAGGAAATCGGCGCTGATAATCTGGGCTATTTGCCAGTTGATGAGGCCAAACAAATAACAGCGGGGGTACTTGGTCTTAAGCCATCTGAACTCTGCGATGCATGTTTTACTGGAAATTACCCAATTCCAGTGGATCACTGCCAGCACAAGATGTCTTGCGCTTAACCCAAAGCCCCGCCCAAGGTCATACGACCGGGCGGGGCTTTTCTATTTTAAATCAAATTTTATTTATATAATTCAAAGTCTAGTCTGGTCAACAACAAAATTCAAATTACCAATGCCTAATGACTAATTACAAATGACTATAATTATTTTTCGGGCTTCATTAATGGAAAAAGTTGGCATTCGCGGGCTGTTTTATTTTCCAGAAAAGAAAATAAACGTTCAGAAAAACCAAAGCCGGCAGTGGGCGGCATGCCGTATTCCAAGGCTTCAATAAAATCTTTATCATACATTTGCGCTTCCAAATCCCCTGCTTCCCGCATTTTTGCCTGTTCTTTAAATCTTTCAGCCTGATCAAGAGGATCATTTAATTCAGAATAGCCATTACCCATCTCAGAACCGGCAATAATAATTTGAAATCTTTGAACTTTGGCAGGCTCTTTAGGATCTCTTTTGGCTAATGGTGAAACTTCAACCGGATGGTTAATTAAAAAGGCTGGCCCGGCAATTGTTTTCCTAACTTGTTTCCATAAAATATCTATTAAACGAGCTTTTGGCAGATCAGATGTAAAATCAACTTTCAAATCTTTAAGTTTTTTCACCAAAGCTTCTTTTGTCGCCTTAGTCACATCTAAATCAAAATCTGTTTTAATTGTTTCCACATAATCAATTATTTTCCATTCCTGGTCAAAATCTATAGTAAAACCATTTATTTCAAATTTAGTTTTGTTATAAGTTTGCTTAATTATGTATTTATACATTTTTTCTATTAATTCCATCATTTCTTTATAATCAGCATAAGCCCAATAGCACTCCATCTGGCTGTAATCCTGCAAATGCTCTTTGCTCATGCCTTCATTGCGAAACTGGCGGCCAATTTCAAAAGTTTTTTCAAAACCGGCAACCATTAACCTTTTTTGCCATAATTCTCCCATGGAAATTCTTAAATACAAATCAATATCCAAAGCATTATGATGAGTAATAAATGGTTCAGCGTCAGCGCCGCCAGCTGTAGTTTCTAATACAGGAGTTTCAACTTCTAAAAATTTATTTTTTAACATAAAATCACGGCAAGCCTGCCAGAATTTAGCTTTGCGATAAAACATTTCTTTTAATTCAGGATTTGCAATAAAATCAAGATACCTTTTTCTTAATCTGGTTTCTTCATCTTTTAAACCATGCCATTTCTCTGGTAAAGGTAAAAGTGCTTTTGCCAATAAGGTATAGTTTTTGACTAAAATTGATATTTCTCCTTTTTTAGTTTTAAAAATTTCACCTTCCACGCCTATGAAATCGCCCATGTCTAGATTTTTAATAAACCATTTATAGTCATTTTCTTTCATTTCATCACTTTTTAGCACGATTTGCATTTTTTGGGTTTCGTCCATGAGATGGCAAAAACAAAGCTTGCCCATGTCTCTGATTGTCATGAGTCGTCCTGCTGTTTTAATTTTCGTACCAAGTTTAGCCTGATAAGCCTCAGCCAAAGAATCTTTTTTATCATATTTTGAAGGATAAGGGTTAATCCCCTGCTCTTTGATTCTTTCTAGCTTAGCTAAACGTATTTTTTTTTCATCTTGTGGCATATGTTATAAAAAATTAAAATTGTATAATTGAACCTATTTATATTTTACCTAATTTCAGCAAAAAGGTCAAAAAAATGCACCTTTAAATAAAGTGCAATTTTTTAGTTATAGGGAAAAATTTTTATATTTAGTTTATTCTTAAGATTTTATATTTGATATTGCCAGCTGGCGCTTCAACTTCTACCATATCACCTATTTTTTTGCCAATAAAAGCCTGGCCAATTGGCGATTCATTAGAGATTAGTCCTTGAAGCGGGTCAGATTCTGAAGGGCCGACAATAGTAAATTCTTTTTCTTTGCCATCAAATTTTACTTTGATAGTGCAGCCCACGCCTATAGTATTTTTAGCGCATTTTTCATTACTAATAAGTACGGCACTATTAAGCACACTTTCTAATTCTCTGACTCGGGCCTCATTGAAACCTTGGTCATCTTTAGCTTCATGATATTCAGCATTTTCTGAAAGATCGCCTAACTTGATAGCTTCTTCAATTCTATGGCTGATTTCTTTTCTTTTGACTGTTTTTAAATATTCCAATTCTTTTTTGATTTTTTCTAAACCTTCTGGAGTTAGATATTTTTGGTCTGACATACTATATGATTATTTTTAAATATATAATATATAAAATAACAGAGGCCTAAAAACTAGTCAAGTCTTTATCCACATAAGCTACAAATTTACGAATTGGCTACTAATCTACAAATATTAAATTATTTTAATTTATAATTATTTATTATTTGGAAAATGGAAGCTGTGGCCATAAGATAGCCAATACCCAAAGGGTGATTTAAATAAGGGCTGAAAGCATGAGTAACCAAAAGGACAATTAAACCAATTAAGAATCCTAAATTTAGAAATTTAAATTTGGCTAGGCTAAGATTTTTAAAGCCTAAATATAAAATTTGGCCCAAAAAAATCAAATAAACTAAAAGGCCTAAAATTCCTATTTCTGTAATAGTATCTAAATAACCCCATTCGAAAGTATATGTTGTGTACCAGCCTTCAGGATTTTGTTCATTTTTAATGCGAGGATCTTCTGTCTGGTAAGTGACTGTGGTGCCAAAACCACTGCCTAAAATAAGATTTTTTTTGTTTTTTTCCAGTAAAATCGGTAATAAATTCCAGCGGCTAGAAACAGCAGCTTCACCAGAAATTGTGGTAAAGCGGTCAGCTAGCATTGAAGCAGTAAAAGCACCTGTTGGTTTGGGCACTGGGAAATTGGTAATAAAAATCATTAAAATAATACTTAATATTCCAGCACAGAATGCAGTACCAATTATTTGCAATATTTTAAGAAATTTATTCCCCTTTAGAAAGTTTAAATAAATCAATAATACGGCAAAGCCGCTTAATTCACCAAACCAAAAACTGCGGGAAAAACTGATTAGAATTGAAGTTTGGGCTAGAATTAAAATTAAAAAAAGATAAAGAAAGTTTTTATTTTTGAGTGTTTGTTTGAATTTTTCCTGCTGAGTAATTAATAAGCTTAAAATTAAACTTAAGCAGATAAAGATTATAATTAAGCTGTAGATTTGGGATTGCAAGAAAATTCTGAAAAAGTTGCTGCCTGCCCAGGTAATTTCACCTACTCTTGTATCTCTGATCCAGGTATAAAATAAATTTATTAATGTTTCAAAACCATGAGTAAATAAATACAAGGTGAGGAAAATTTTTAAAGCTACATAAATCAAAGTGGCAAACAAAATTTTTAAAAAATTTATAATTTGCCTCAAACCAATAAAGACATCAAAAAAGACAAAAAACAAGCCAAAGTATAAATAGCCATTAAAATCAAAAAAAACATTTTTTAGACCATTATTATGCAAAATACCGTTAATAACTCCAAGTCCGATAAAGATAAGAAAAATAATAAAAGTCGTGTAAATAGGGCCTTTATCCGGCAATTTAAGATATTTCCTTGGCCTAAAATATTTGAAGAACCAGACAAAAAAGACAACCAAGAAAATACCCAGCCGGATTGAAATTTTAAAATCAGCAATATTCAAATAAAATAAATATCCCTGGGAGCCGATCATGAGTTCAGCTAAAGCAATATAAAGCCCATATTCTAATTTATATAAAGAAAACAAAAGAACAATGATTAAAATAATAATAAAAAAGATGGCTGAAAGCCAGGCAAATTTAAAGCTGATTAGAGAAAATAGTTCTAAGATAAAAATAGCTAAAATTAGCCTTAAAATATCTTTATTTATTATTTTTTCTAATAAGTTTGTCATAGACTATTGACAATTTTTTTTAGATATGCTATACTTTTTAATCGTACGCTGGGAGCTGAGGCTATTTCAAAAAAAGGGCAAGGATGGAGTGCACTCCGTTATCTACCCAGGTCAGGATGGAATTGTTTCTACTCGTCATCCAGTTGATCACTGGAAGATGGCTTGAGACCGCCTCGGTTCAAAATGGTTCAGGGTTTCCCTGGCCTGAGAACTGTCTTGACCGCTTTCAGCCGGCCGTATTCTACCACCTCGTCACTTGTTGGCGAGGTGTTTTCTTTTATTTAAATTTTTGATTGGGCTTTGGGTTTAATTTTAAAAAGTTGGCTTAGCCAGGCTAAAATTAAACTTAGTATTCCCAAGAACTTAATGAGCCAGTAACTTAATAAGCCATTATGTTTTTTAAAATAGATTGCCATTCCCCTATTAAATTTTTTTTGTTTTTCTATGCTTTGTTGCTGGGCAAAACTTTTGGCTTCATGATGAATGATTTTAGTTTTTGGCGTATAAACAATTTTATAACTCAAATCCTGAATTCTTTTGCATAAATCCAAATCTTCCCACCAGATAAAATAATCAGTATCCCAGCCGCTGACCTCTCTCATAATCTCTCCCCTGCTAAAAACAAAGGCGCCCATGATTTGTTTGACTTCTTGTTCTTTAGTATAATCAAAATCTTTGGCTAAATATTTTTTTAAACATTTGGGCTTGAACAAATGGTGCAGTTTTAAAAGAATTAAAAGCTGATCGCACAAGGTTGGATTATTTTTAATATTATTTTGGCGAGAACCATCAGGATAGATTAACTGGCAAGTTGAAAGTGCTATTTTTTCATCTTTTTCCATTAGTTCTAACATGGTTTTAAAGCTGTTTTCTACTAGTTCCATGTCAGGATTCATAAATAAAACATATTGGCCTTGGGCCTGTTCTAGCGCTAAATTATTAGCTTTAGCAAACCCTAAATTAACATTGGAGGCAATTAGATTAACTTGCGGAAATTCTAAAGCCACCATTTGTGCTGAGCCATCCTTAGAAGCATTATCAACAACAAAGACTTCAAATTCTAAACTTTGTGTTTTGTCAAAAATTGACTGCAAACATTTTCTTAGCAATTCTTTAACATTCCAGGAAACAATTATTATTGATAAATCCATAATTAAAGTTTTTCATAAATTAATTCAAGCATCTGCTCTGTCCTGTATTGCCAGTTATTTGTTTCTAAAAATTGGTCTCGTTCTTTTTTAAAATTTTCTCGAGATTTATTTAGTTCATTATTAACAGCTTGATTAAATTCCTGCGGGGTGTTTGCTATGGTTAATAATTGTCCAAATCTTTCTGTCCCTGATATTTTTGTTGTCACGATTGGTAGATTAGTAGCTATAAGTTCATAATATTTCATGGAATCGCCTGTTTTGATAAAGTCAGTTATTTTATATGGGACAATGCCCGAATCAATGCCATTATATAGCTTAGGGATATCATTAAAATTAATCTTTCCCAGAAAATAAACATTTTTTAGTTGGTTATATTTTTCCTGCGGAAAATTTGGCCAGATCGGGCCGGCTAGAATTATTGACTTGTCTGGATTTTTTTTGGCTAAATATAGCAAAATTTCGTCATCTAGACGATCGTTTAAAATACCTAAAAAACATAATCTTGGCCTTGGGATGTTATTTAAAGCTTCTAAAATTTGAGTTTGATTATTAAAAATATCTAAATCTACGGCATTGGGCAGCCAATGAACTTTTTCTAAATTATCAAAAAGTTCTTTTTTTAATGTTTGAGAAACGGTCAGTATTAAATCTGATTTTTCTTTAATAAGCTGGTAATTTTCAATTAATTTCCTTTTATATTTTTCGTAGCTACTATGCAATGCCCAATTTTCTACTGCGTCAAAAATATTTAACACTTGGTTAAATTGATTAAAATAATCAGTGTAAAAAGGGTTGTAATTCCAGACAATAAGATTATTTTCCATGGCCTCTTCTGCAATTATTCTCTTTAATTCCAGGATAATTTTTTCTGGCCGCCATAAATTATGTAAAGTTGAATAAACTAATACTTTGCTGGAGATTTGCCAGCAGCGCGAAATTAAATCACCATAAACAATAGAGCCACGAGTATCTTTTAAAATTTGATCTTTTAAAAAGACTTTTAATCCCCTTTTCCAGTTAAAGGGCAAAAAATCCACAGCAAGAATTTTATTGACCTCATCCTTCTTAGCTAAATTATGCAAAACATGATAGTTGCGATTGACTAATCCTTTTTGCCAATCGCTGTAATTGGACATGTTAAACATAATAATATTTAATTTTGATTTGTCATTCATAAAACATTATTAAGTTTTGCGATTTGAATCGGCCATTGAAATTCTGCCAAAACACGATTTTTGCCTTGAATACCTAATTTGTTCATTAGTTCGGGATTATTAAATAACTTTAAAATAGCACTGGAAATTTGCTGAACATTTTCTGGGTTCACTAAAATTCCAGTTTGGCCATCTATGACTGCATCTTCTACTCCCCCGCTTTTGGCAGCAATGACAGGCTTAGCAAAAGAGTTAGCTTCTAAATAAACAATGCCAAAACCTTCAACATTAGTTTTGTTAATGATCCTGGCGGGCATCAGGAAAATGTTTGCTAAATCATAATAGCAAGGTAAATTAGAATCTTTAACATCTTCAATTACAGTTAAATGATCTGCTACCTGTAGCTCTTCAGCTAATTTTTCCAGGTTCAGCCGTTCTGGACCATTACCGACTATTAAATAAATTAAATTAGGAATTTGTTTCAGCACTTCTGGCAAAGCTTTAATAACTAAATCAAATCCTTTCCTTTTAACTAAGCGTCCGACTGAAAGCATGATTTTTTTATGCTCTAAATCTAATTCCCTTTTTATGATCAGTTTCTCAGTCTCATTTAAATTTTCAGGCTTTATATTGGGACAAGGATAAACTATAGTAATTTTATCTTCTTTAATCCCCAGATCTAAAATTGCTTTTTTAGTGAAATGGCTGTTGGCAATAATATATTTGGCTTTTTGTAAAATTAAGGAGGCCCAAAATTTTTTCCAGGGATTTTTTTTAGCTAAAAGAATATCATAGCCATGCAAACTGACGATAAAAGGCAATTTTAGCAGTAAGGCAATATAGCCCATAGGCAATACATGGCTGATTATTATTTGTTCAATTCTTTCTTGTTTTATTATTTTTTTAGCTTGGCCTATGGTCTTAAGCCAGGCTGGCCAGAAAAAATCATGATAAAGCTTTGTTCTTATTATTTTATAATTCTGTTTATGATCAAAATGTTCAGAATTTTCCTGTTTATTAGCTAGAACAATAATTTTATCATTGGGTAAATATTTGCAAAAATTAGCCAAATAATTAGCAACACCTCCTTCTTTCGGCGGAAAATCAATGGTAATCAGTAATGATTTTTGCATAATTTTATTTATAAATTATCTTGCAATGGCGGCTTTTCTGATTTTTTAAAAACGGCCTGCCATAGATATTTTATGTCTTCTATTTTAAAACCTTTAATGAAATACATTATCAGGCTGTAAATTAAAGCGCTAATAATAATTAGGATAATGAAATTTATACTTTGTTTCAAATACATTATTATGGCCGCCATAATTAGAGCGGAAAATAAGGCTTTAAGCAATTTAATAAAGAGAAATTTATAATCATATTTAATAATTTTGGGCACCCAGGCTAAATTTAAGATAAACATTAAGCTTAAGCTGCTTAATGCAGCAATAGCAGCGCCTACCTGCTGGTATCTAGGGATTAAAATAATATTTAAAATAATATTTAAAATCATAGTTACCCCCAGATTAAAAGTATTTATGGCCTGTTTATCGCAGGCATTTAAAATCGAACCAACAGGAAAACTTAAAAATATAGCAATAATAGCAAAAATAAATATTTGTAGGGTTAAAATTGAAGGCGCATATTCACTGGTATATAAAAATAAAATAATTTTATCAGCCAAGCTGGCAATGCCAAAGGCAATGGGCAGTGAAGCAATTATTAGAAAGTACATTGATTTTTCAAAAACTTGTTTTAATTTTTCTTTTTCGCAGGCATGATAATAGCTCATGGCCGGAAAAATAGCCGCTGCAAAAGCAGCTGGAATAAATTGCAGTGCATAAGTAATTTTATAAGCTACTGAATACCAGCCAAGCGACTGATCTCCAATTAAAACAGATAATAAAACCTGATCAATATAACTGTAAACGCGGGTGAAAATGCCGGCTAAAGCAAAGGGTAAGGCAATTTTAAAAAGTGTTTTTAAAGTTTCAGCCTGCCATTGTAATTTAAATTTAAAGTCCAGCTTAAATTTTAATAAAATTAAAGGATAAATGAAGCTAAAAAAACTGCCGCAAAGCAAGGCAATAACTAAAACATAAATGGGAAATTTTAATAAAATGCCAGCTAGGCCAACAATGAAAATTAGGATTTGATTTATGGCAATAGAAATTGATTCGTATTTTAAATTTTGCCAGGCGCGAAAGATTGACCAAAAACTTAGACTAAAAGAGTCAAAAATCATGACTAAGCCTGCTAAATAAACCATCATAGATACAATGGGCGGCTTATTTAAGAGATTGATAATGATTACTGCAGCGATAAAAGTAATGACTGAGAATAGCAGTTTTACAGTTATTACATTATTTAAATAGGCGTTAGCTTTTTCTTTATATTTGGCAGATTCCCTGATTAAAACTGGTGACAGGCCAAAATCAATAAAAACAGACAAAATCGTGGTTAAAGAAATGGCAAAAACATATAAGCCGATATCACTAGCGCCTAGCCAGCGGGCAATTAGTGTAAAATAAATAAAGGCAAATATTTTTTGGAAAATATAAGCCGAAGTCAGCCAGGTTGTATTTTTAGCGATATTTTGAGCTTGAGTTTGCATAATTAAAGATAAGCAGGCGAATTACCTGTTTGAGCTTATTTTAGCATAAAATTATTAAGAATAAAAGCTGATTAAAAAACACCCATCAGGGTGTTTTTTATATCTAAGAATGATAGTTTTATGTCTAACGTTTAGCCCACTGCGGCGCTCTTCTGGCGCGTTTTAAACCTGGTTTCTTTCTTTCTTTAATTCTAGCATCTCTGGTCAAAAAGCCAGCCACTTTTAATGTCTTACGCAGGTCTTTATTTAATTTTTGCAAAGCGCGGGCAATGCCATGTCTGATGGCTTCTGCCTGTCCCCTTTTGCCGCCGCCTCTGACTAAAATAGAAATATTAACCTTTGAACCTAGATCCACAAGGTTTAATGGTTCATTAATTATTTTTTGCATTTCAAAATCAGGCAAATAAGTCTTAGCTGGTTTTTTATTAATAGTAATCTCTCCTTTGCCTTTAGCAAATAATCTAATTGATGCAATTGCTCTTTTTCTTCTGCCTACTGCAGAAATAAATTGTTCTTTGGCTTTTGGTGCTTCTTTTGATACTTCTTTAGTTTTAGTTACAGTTTTTGGCATAATCTATTATATTTGTAATATTATTTAAAAGTTAAGCGTTTTATCATGTCTTGTCTGAGTTTATTTTTTGGTAGCATATTATAAACGGCTTTTCTTAAGACTTCTGCGGGATTTTCTTGGAAAAGTTCACTGAGTTTTTTTCTTTTTAATCCGCCTTGATAGCCTGAATAACTATAATATTCTTTTTGCTCTAGCTTTTTGCCGGTAAATTTTACTTTATTAATATTGGTAACGATAACAAAATCCCCGTTATCAATTTGGGGTGCAAAATCATTTTTATGCTTGCCTCGCAATAAAAGAGCAATTTGGCTGGCTAATCTGCCAATAGACTGATTCGTGGCATCGATTTGATGTTTTTTTCTTTCGATCTTAACTTTTAGATTAGTAGTTTTCATAAATTTATAGATTAAACGAATTCAATCTGAACCACTTTGGCTGCATCGCCTTGGCGAGTGCCTAATTTAATAATTCTGGTATAGCCGCCTTTTCTTTCCTTATAGCGAGGACTTAGATCTTCTAAAACTTTTTTTACAGCATTATCAAGATATAAATATTTTATTAATTCGCGTCTAGCATGCAAATCACCTGATTTTCCTTTGGTTATTAATTTTTCTATAATTGGCTTTATGGCCTTAGCTTTCGCTTCTGTGGTTTTTATTTTTTCATATAATATCAAATTTGTAGCCAGGTTACGCAACAAAGCTTTTCTGGGGCCTATTTTTCTGTCTAAAATCTTTCCTTTTTTTAGATGTTTCATAATTACTTCTTTGCTTTTTTAGTTGTTTTTTTAGCAGCAGTTTTCTTTTTTGCAATTTTTTTAGCTGCTGTTTTTTCTTCCATGCTTTCTGCTGGCTTTTTTCCTTCCTTATAAAGCAATGAAAAATGATCAATAAGAATTTTTGCTGCATCATTTATTGCTTCATTTGGTGTGATCGTGCCATCAGTTTCTAAAGTCATAATTAACTTGTCATAATTAGTAATTTGGCCAACGCGCGTATTCTCAACTTTAAAACCGATGTCTTTAATTGGGGTATAAATTGCATCAACAGCGATTGAACCGACTGATAATTTTTCCTTATCGCGATTTTCTGTCGGGTCAAAGCCCCTGCCCTTTTCTACTATGATTTCCATATTTAATTCGATGTTTTTATCAGTAATAGTTGCAATTTTTAAATCTGGATTTATGATTTCCACATTGGCATCTTTAGCAATATCTTTAGCCAAAACTTCGCCTTCTTTCTTTTTAATGAGTTTTAAAACTACTGGTTCATCAGTAAAAAGTTTCAGGCGTAATTGTTTTAAATTTAGCATTATTTCTAAAATATCTTCATAAATACCTTTAGTTGCTGAAAATTCATGCTGAACCCCTTTTATTTTAAATGAGGTTACGGCTGCTCCAGGCAGAGAAGAAAGTAAAACCCTTCTTAACGCATTACCTAAAGTAATACCATAGCCATGGTATAAAGGTTCTATTGTTAAAACTGCTTCATTTTCTGTTTTGCCCTTTTTTATGTCTATTTTTGATGGCAAAAAGATTGTTTCCATAAAATTTTTGTTTATTTTTTAGCTTATAAAAGCAATATTTAATACTATTTTATTATCTAGAATAAAATTCAACAATTAACTTTGGATCAAACTCTTTTTTAGCATCTTCCATTTTTGGCTTGTCAGTTATTTTAATTTCTAATTTATCTAAATCTAAAGATAACCAAGAAACTAGTTCTGTTTTCTTTAATTGTTCTTTTAAGTTAGCAAATATTTTTGATTTTTTGCTTTTTTCCGAAAGACTGATAATATCGCCAACTTTTAATTGGTAAGAAGGTATATCTATTTTTTTGTTATTAACCAAGAAATGATTATGTGAGACAAGCTGTCTAGCCAGGTCTCTTGATCTGGCAAAACCAGCTCGATAAATAACATTATCTAAGCGCATTTCTAATAATTGCAGCAATATTTCTTCTGTATTTTCTTTATTTTTATTAGCCTTTTTAAAATAATTCTTGAATTGAGCTTCCAAAATGCGATAAATTTTTTTTGCTTTTTGTTTTTCTCTTAGCTGAATGCCATAGCCAGAAAGGCGAGGATAACCTTTTATGCCATGCGCGCCAGGCGGAAAATTTCTTTTAACCATAGCGCATTTTGGAGAATAACAACGGTCACCCTTTAAAAAGAGCTTTTGCGCTTCTCTGCGACATTGTTTGCATTTTGGATTAAGATTTCTAGCCATATATATTGGTGATTGGTAATTAGTCAACGCCTTTGGCGTGATGCCGCCACAGGCGGCATAATTAGTAATTAGTTATCAGTTATTGGTTGTTCATTATTTTAGATGCGGCGTGGTTTTTTATGGCGGCAGCCATTATGAGGAATCGGTGTAATGTCTTTAATAGATAAAACATTTATGCCATAAGTATTTAGCGCTCTGATAGCTGATTCACGGCCTGAACCAACACCTTTAACAAAGACATTCACATTTTTTAAACCATAAATTTTTGATTTTTCTACAGCATTTTTAACAATAATACTGGCTGCATAGGGTGTGGCTTTTTTAGGGCCCTTAAATCCATTTTGACCAGCACTTGACCAAGATAAAACATTGCCATTTAAATCAGTTAAAGTGATGATAGTATTATTATAGGTTGCTTGAATATAAGCTCGACCATGAGCAATCTGGCGAATAATTTTCTTTTTGCCCTTTGGTGTTTTAAGGGATGATTCTTTTTTTTCTTCAGTATCCGTATCCATTTTTTTTTCAGTTCCAAGATCTTCAGTTTCGGGCTGATTTTTATCAATTTTCTTTTCTTCTGTTTTTTTCTCTTCAGCTGCCATAAGTTATGATTAATAAAATAGTAATTAATTAATTTATTATTAAGTCTTTTGAGCTGATGGTTTTCTGCCGCTACCTAAAGTTACTCTAACATTGCCTCGCACTGTTCTGGAATTTGTCTTTGTTCTCTGTCCTCTGCTGGGCAAACGTTTCTCATGCCTAAGGCCGCGATAAGCCCTTATTTCCTTTAAACGCTTAATATTGCCTAAAACCTCTCTTTTTAAATCGCCTTCGGTTTTAAAGTTTTTTCTGATATATTCTCTAAGTTTATTTTCCTGTTCGCTGGTAATATCTTTAGCTCTGGTATTGGGATCAATCTTTAATTCTTTGAGTATTTTATTAGTTGAAGCCTGGCCTATACCATAGATATAAGTTAAAGCAATTTCTATTCTTTTCTCTTGAGGGATTGTTACTCCGACAATTCTGATTGGCATATTAGTTATTAGTGATTAGTGAATATTGATTAAAAATTAAAAATTAAGACTCGGTTAGCCTTGTCTTTGTTTGTGTTTAGGATTTTTACAAATAACCCAAACTCTTTTTTTTCTTCTGACAACTTTGCAGTCTTTGCAGATTTTTTTTACAGATGACCTGACTTTCATGTAATAAAAAAATAAATAAAATTATTTAATCTTTTGCTAATTAAATTATTATTAAATTAATTTAATATCTATAAACTATACGGCCTTTTGATAAATCATAGGGCGTTAATTCTACTTTTACCTCATCACCAGGCGCAAGCCTGATTTTGTTCATCCTCATTTTGCCAGAAAGAAAACCCAGGATTTCCTGGTTGTTTTCCAGTCTTACTTTAAAACTGCCGGCAGGCAAAAGCTCAAGAATAATGCCTTTCATTTCAATAAAATCTTTACTTGCTTTAACTGATTTATTTTCTTGATCCACCATAAATTAATATACGCTTTTAAAAAGAAACTAAAAAATCTGATTCCTTGCAAGAAATCATTTTTGCAAAAAATCATTTTTTAACCTTTTTATTAATTATAGATTAATAATTAATTTATATATAAATTATATATAATTTAAAATAAATGTCAAGTTTTTTGGTAAAATACGGTGCCGTATAAGTATAAATAGGCTAATTTTAGCTATTCCAGAATAGCTTTAATGCGCCGAATGCCAGCACTGGAAGATTCCTCTTTGATGATCTTAAAATGGCCTAATTCCCTGGTATTGTCAACATGGGGGCCGCCACAGATTTCTTTGGAAAAATCATCAATAGTATAGACTTTAACCTTATCACCATATTTATGGCCAAAAACACCCATAGCGCCTGCTTTTATGGCTTCATCTGTAGGAATTTCTTGGCTAGTTACAGCTATTTTTTTACTTATTTGTTCATTAACTATGTCCTCCACTTTTTTAATCTGTTCCAGAGTCATTTTCTGTCCATAATTAAAGTCAAAGCGCAATCTTTCAGGTGTGATATTACTGCCTTTTTGGTAAACATCTGGGCCCAAAACCTGCCTTAAAGCAGCTAGCATTAAGTGAGCGGCAGTGTGTAATTTGGTCGTCTCCTCTGAAGTGTCTGCCAAGCCACCTTTGAACATCCCAGCTGAAGCAGTGCGGGACAGGTTTTGATGCTTTTTCATTTCTTCTCTAAAACCAACGGTATCTACAAACAAATTTTTAGCCTGAGCCAATTCTATCATTAAATCACGCGGGAACCCAAATGACTGATATAAATCAAAAGCTTCCTTGCCTGTGATAGTAGCCCTTCTCAATTCTTTCTGGGTTAAAGATACATTAAATTCAAGATAAGCTTTAGTATCCTTATTTTCACGAAGATCTTTCAAGGCCAGTCCTAAAATTTCTCCTTTATTAGCCGTTTGCATTATTTTATTAAATTTTTCATTATCAATCGGAATTTTAGATGCTAATATCTTTTCAGCTTTTTTAAAACCATCTTGCAAAGCTTTCGCAAATTTTTCTTCTTCCAGCACTAATTGATTAATCACAAACTCTTTATTCTTTTTAACTTCCGGATAAGTATCCTGATACATTTTAATTACCAGTTCAGCAACTTTAAAAGTAAAGACGTCACTAATGCCTAATTGTTTGCCATAACGCACAGCGCGGCGAATTAAACGGCGCAAAACATAACCAGCGCCGACATTAGAAGGCGTAATTCCCTTTTCATCTCCCAAAATCATGGTTGCGGCTTTAATATGATCAGCAATAATTTTAAATGCCCGTTCATTATCAGCATATTTTTTATTGCTTAATGTCTCCAGTTTTTTAAATAGTGGAATGAATAATTCAGTTTGAAAAACATTTTCATAGTTATTTAAAACTGTAATTGTACGTTCCAAACCCATACCAGTATCTACATTTTGCTGGGATAATTTGGTAACTTTATTGTCAGCTGATTTATTAAATTCCATAAATACGTCATTCCAGATTTCAATCAGGCGGCCGCTATTAACCAAATTTTCAAAACTATCATTCAAAGCTCCGGCTTGAGGATTGGCATCATAAAACATTTCTGTGTCAGCACCGCAAGGGCCAGCTGCGCCAGCAATCCAGAAATTATCATCTTTGCCCAAAGGAATTATTCTGGTGGTATCATCAATCTGGCTGTTTTGGGCAATTTCATGAGTAATCCCCTCTTTTTTGAAAACATTTCGCCAGATTTTAATAGAATTTTGATCTTTAGGAATTTCATCTTCACCTTTAAAAACCGTAACAAAAAGTCGTTGAGGGTCTAAACCCAACCATTTGGGATCAGTTAAAAATTCCCATGACCATTCTATGGCTTCTTTTTTAAAATAATCGCCCAAAGACCAATTGCCCAACATTTCAAAAAATGTCAGATGGCGGTTATCTCCCACTTCATCTATATCTGCTGTACGGATGCATTTTTGCACATCAACAATCCTTTTGCCGGCCGGGTGTTTTTCACCCATTAAAAAAGGAACCAGGGGCTGCATGCCGGCCGTGGTAAACAAAGAGCTGGGATCATTTTCCGGAATTAAAGAAGCACTGGGTATTTGTGCATGCCCTTTAAGTTTAAAAAATTCAATATATTTTTTTCTTAATTCCTTGGCAGTTAACATATGAGTATTATAGTTAAAAAAATATATTCTGGCAAGATTAAAATAAAAGCCATTTTTTAAATGGCTTTTATAATATTTATATTAATTCTTATTTTGTATCTTTTAAAGTTAGAGAGAAATAAAGACCACTGAGCATGATTATTGTCAGGACCAGAAAAATATAATTAATCGGCCAAAGATATAAAGCCAGACCAAAAATTATAGGCGTAAAAAGATAAGAAAGCGGCGAAGTAGAACGAAAAGCATTAATCAGGCCAATATCTTCAACATCAACTTTTTTAAAAAAATATGTTTCTCTCATGATTTCAATTAAGCTGGCGCCAATGCGGCTAAAGAATAAAATTAGAGCCCAAATTAATATATTTGAGGTATTAAGATAAAAAATAAGAATACTGGCAATGGCCGTAATAATCAAGCCAATGGTTAACAATTCTTTTTCTCCCCAATATTTATCGGCCAAATAGCCAGCTGGGTATTCAAAAATGACAAAAGGCAAGAGCATAATAGTAAAAATTAAACCTATTTCAGTCCAAGTTAAACCGATTGTTAGATGTAAGTAAATTGGCGTATATATTACCATAACTGAATAAAAAACTTGAAGCAAAAATGAGATATAAAAAATTTTCTCCAAATTCGGATGCTTTAGGAGCTCTTTAACTGTTTGTATTATTTTAAAATGGCGATGGGAATAATGATTATGAAAATTTTTGAAGCTGAATTTTAAGATTAAAATAATAGGCAAAGTTAAAATAATGACCAGAAGAAAAAGCCAGTTAAATCCGAGTCTATCCAATATCTGGCCGGAAATAAATGGTGAAACAACCCAGCCTAAATTATAAATTGTAAAATAAAGACCGCGTACTTTGCCGGTTCTCGTATTACTAGTTTGGGCTTCTAAAAAGATGTCAAAATTTATAAAAATTAAATTTATGGCAATAATATAAACAATAAAAAAGATAAAAATGATTATTGGCTGGCTGGTAGAGATAAAAGTTAGCAAACTAATTATTTCCAAAAACAGAACAACTAAGGCTGTTTTAAGATTATTAAACCTAGCAATTAAATTAGGATAATAATTAATTGTCAGAAAAGTAATTAAATAAGCGACAAAAAAAGTTAAGCCCACAATTTCCAAACTAAAAAATTGATTTAAAAAGGTTGATTGGACATAAGCAATTTGGGCAAAGCTGACAGCTAAAATAAAAACAGCAATTAATAAACTGCCAATTTTTTCTTTTCTCGTTAATTTAGTGGGCATTTTTATTTTTTATAATTATACCGCCGCCCAGCACTTCCCTGTTTTTATAAAAAACAGCTGACTGGCCGGGCGTGATAGCACGTTGTTTATTTTGGAATTGGACTTTATATAAATCTTTTTTTTCTTGGTTTAGCAATCCTTTTTCACCCTTATGCATATAACGGATACGAATTTCCAGTTTTGCAGGTAATTTAATCTTTTGCAGCCAATTAATATCACTTATATACATTATATCAGAATTTAAAGCAGGGTCCTGTGGATTATTAGTAATGATTAATTGATTTTTTTTAAAATTCATATTTACGACATACCAGGGACCATCATTTAATTCCAGACCTTTACGCTGGCCAATGGTATATAATGGCAAACCTTGATGTTTACCTAATTTTTTACCTTGAGTTGAGACTATATCTCCAGGTTTTAATTTCAAATAGCGTTCTAAAAAATTATAATGCTCTTTTCCTGGCACAAAACAAATTTCCTGGGAATCTGGCTTTTGGAAAACTGGCAAATTGAACTTTTGGGCAAGTTTTCTAATTTGTGCCTTTTTATATTTCCCGACAGGAAAAAGACAATGGTTGAGAATCTCTGGTGTTAAACGATATAAAAAATAAGACTGGTCCTTAACTTTATCCTCTCCTTCAATTAAATGATAACCTTTTCTATCCTTTTTGAGTTGGGCATAATGGCCAGTGGCAATATATTTAGCGCCTAGAGCTTGAGCCTTTTTCCAAAATAAGCCAAATTTAATAAACTGATTGCAACGCACGCAAGGATTCGGGGTCAGTCCCTTTTGATATTGCCCTAAAAAGTTATCAACAATATATTTTTTAAAATTTTGATCCAGGTTAAAAGTATAAAGAGGAATATTTAAAGCTTCAGCAACTCGTCTGGCGTCATTTTTAGCATCAATAGAGCAGCATTTATTAGCAATGGTTTGTTTTTCTGCATAATGCGGGTCTGACCAAAAATGCATAAAAATACCAATGACATCATAGCCTTGTTTTTTTAATAAAGCAGCGACCACCGAAGAATCCACTCCCCCGCTCATGGCAATTGCGACTTTTTGTTTCATAATGATTGCTTAACCACGAATCTATTTTCACTAATAAACACGAATAATATATTCGTGTGATTCGTGTTAATTAATTAGTGTTTCAGGTATCCTATATACCCATTTTATCTTTTTTTTCAAATTTAAGCAAAATAAAAACCCGACGTCTTCACCGCCGGGTAGTTAATCGTTTCGCGTTTGCATCTTCCTTACCTCCTTTGTTTTTAGTTTGTTCCTAATGAGTCCTTAATGCTTCTATCCCTTCAATCCAGAGATGGATCTGTGATGAAGAAGTAAAGGTCAATCTCTTCAACAAGAAATCCATTTCCTTCTGCGAAGTAAAAGCACGAAGCTGTTCATCGTTCGCAGTTTTAATGAGAATCCCCGAACCGTGGCACAGCTTACAAGTATACTGGGGAAAGCCCCCATTTTCATAGGGTATATCCAGAACATCAAAGTAGAAACAACTGGGGTTATCTATACTGCCGGGAGGACACCCGTTTGGGCATTTTGCCAAGACAACTGTCCGCTTCCTACGGTATTCCTCAATCCGTTCAGTATGTTCCTGACATACTCTGGTGACCCCGATACTGACGCTTTTTCTTTTGGTTATCTTCTTACCGCAGATTCCGCATTTAACCATTTTGATGGGCATCATAACCTCCTTTTACAATGTTTTTTTATTGGTTGACTTTATCCGCTAACCTTGCCTTAAAACCTCCTTTCATCTAGATTAAATATCTTATATAATAGCATATTTTAATTAAAATGTCAATATTTACAGCCAAAATATCAATAATCTTAACTATTTTCGCAAAAATCCTCCTTTGCATAAAACTTCGGCGGACATAGAAAAAACCGCCATTTGGCGGTTTTTGGGTTATTAATCAACAGCTTGGCGGTTAGAAGATTGTTCGTTCTTTGGATTTTTTAATGTATTTCATGGCTTCT
>CAYNWH010000003.1:44651-73912 GCA_964400885.1 uncultured Gammaproteobacteria bacterium | reverse complement strand
ATTTTGATCCCAGCCAGGTAACTGCTTTAGCTTTGGATATTGACACTGATTTGGGTTTAAAGTAACATTCAATGTAAAAATTATTTAAATAATAATTTAATTAATAATTAATTTAAAAGCTTATGGTCTTTTTAAGATCTATTGGCCAGGCAATTTTAGATGCTTTGGCCTTGCTCTGGGATAAAGTTGTGGCTTATCTGCCTAATTTGATAGCCGCATTAGTTATCCTGATTATTGGCGTGCTGATTGCCAAAGCAATTGGCAAGCTTGTCCAGAAAATTATCGAAGCTATCAAGGTCGATGAGTACATTAGAAAAATCAATGTGGTGCAGAAAATTGAAGAAGGCGGCACTAGAGTTATTTTTTCTCAAATTCTAGGCTGGCTAGTTAAATGGTTTTTATATGTGGCTTTGTTGATTGCCATTTCTGAAATCTTAAATTTAGGCCAATTCACCATCTTCTTAAGAGATGTGGCGTTGTATTTGCCTAATGTGGTTATTGCAGTTTTAATTTTAGTGGTCGGTTTGGTGCTCGGTTATTTTGTTGATGATTTGATTGTGCGAATTTTAAAAGGGGCTAAGGCTAAGTTAGCGCCTTTAGCCGGCGCAGTGGCAAAATATGCTATTATCATTTTTGCTATTTTAGCTGCTTTAATTCAGTTAAATGTCGCGGTGGCTTTGATTCAGACTTTATTTACAGCAGTTGTGGTTATGATTGCCTTAGGTGCTGGCCTGGCTTTTGGCCTAGGCGGCAAAGATGCAGCTAAAGATTATATTGAAAAATTAAAAAGGGATATAACTTCTTAGTCTGACAAAGAAAGATTTATTGAAAAGGGGCGTGGGCAACCAGGCCTCTTTTTGGTATAATAAATGTGTAAATTATGCCCGACTTTAGTCGGCCAATAAATATAAAATAAAAATGAAATTTTATCTTGACAATAATTATTTTTTTATCACCTGCCGAGCATTTAATAGAGAGCCTTTATTTTTAGAAGATTTAAAAAAGCAAATTGTTTTGGATAAAATATTGGAAACGGCAAAAAAATATAAATTTAAACCTGACGCTTATAGCATTTTATCCAACCATTATCATCTACTCTTTTATCTGCATAAAGGTTTGAATTTAAAGAAAATCATACAAATGATAAATGGTGGCATTTCTTATGGTCTAAATCAAGATGATAAAAAATATCCTTCGATTTGGGATAAATATTATAGTAAAAATATTTCGAATAAGGAAGCTTATTTTACCGTTATGGGTTATATAATTGGCAATCCTTTTAAGCACGGTTTAGTTAAAAGTATAGATGAATTAAAAAATTATAAGTTTTGTAATTATAATGAAAAAGTAAAAGAGTTTGGCAGGGAGGGAATTAATGAGATAATTTGCAGGGTAAGTAATTTGAATTGGGAAATTAATTTGAGCTAGCCCACTAAAGTGGGGTATAAAGTTAAAAAAATATCCCTCCAATTTATATCCGACTTTAGTCGGCTAATAAATAAAAAAATTACGCCCTGCTTCAGCAGGCTAGTTAAATAAATAAAAATAAGCCCACTAAAGTGGGGCATAAATTAAAATTTTATGAAAAAACAAAAATACATCCTGAAATTTTCTCAAGTTTATATTAAAAATGTTCCCCAGGTCGGCGGGAAAAATGCCTCTTTAGGCGAGATGTATAATACTTTAGTTAAAAAAGGATTAAGAATCCCTGATGGTTTTTGTACGACAGCTGCAGCTTTCCGTTATTTTTTGGCTGCCAATAAGTTATCAGAGAAAATTTATAAAGATTTAAGAAAATTAAACAAGAATAACTTTAAAGACTTGAAAAAAGTTGGACAGGAAGTACGGCGATCTATTTTGCAGGCTAAATTTCCCGCTGATTTGGAAGAGGAAATAAAACAGGCATATAAAGAATTAGCTATTAGATATAAAAGAACCAATCCTGATGTGGCTGTGCGCTCTTCAGGTACGGCTGAAGATTTGCCTTCAGCTTCTTTTGCCGGCCAGCAGGAATCGTATTTAAATATAAAAGGCGAAAAAGAGCTTTTGCTAGCCATTAAAAAATGTTTTGCTTCGCTTTATACTGATCGGGCGATTTCTTATCGTGTTGATAAAGGCTTTAAGCATGAAAAAGTGGCTTTATCAGCTGGCATTCAAAAAATGGTGCGTTCTGATTTGGCCGAATCTGGCGTAATGTTTACTTTAGAAACTGAATCTGGTTTCCGCGATTTAATTGTCATTAATGCCAGCTATGGTTTGGGTGAAAATGTGGTTAAAGGCAGGGTGAATCCAGATGAGTTTTTTGTTTATAAGCCCAAAATGGCTATTATTAAAAAAGAAGTGGGTAGTAAAAAAATGAAATTGATTTATACTAAGAGCCAAACTTATCCTACTAAAAATGTAAAGACTGATAAAAAGGAGAGAAATAAATTTTGCTTAGCCGACAAGGATATTCTGCAGCTGGCTCAATGGGGAAAATTAATTGAAAAACATTATAAAAGGCCCATGGATATTGAATGGGCCAAAGACGGGCAGGAAAATAAATTGTATATTGTCCAGGCTCGGCCGGAAACAGTAGAATCAGCAGCTGATGTTAATATTTTGAAACAGTATATTTTATCTAAAAAGGGCAAAGTTTTAGCCAGCGGAGAAAGTATTGGCCAAAAAATAGCCAGCGGTAAGGTTAAGGTGATTGAAAGTGTTAGGCATTTGAATAAATTTAAACCGGGCGAAATCTTAGTGACTAAAATGACTGATCCTGATTGGGAGCCAATTATGAAACAGGCAGCAGCCATTGTAACTGATGCTGGCGGCAGGACCTGCCATGCAGCCATTGTTTCGCGTGAGCTTGGCTTGCCAGCTATTGTGGGCACGAAGAATGCTACCCAAGTTTTAAAAACGGGCCAGGCTGTCACTGCCAGTTGTGCTGAAGGGGAAAATGGCTATGTTTATAAAGGCAGTTTGCCTTATAAAATTAAGAAGATAAATTTAAAAAGAGTTAAACAGCCAAAGAAAGTGGATTTGATGATAAATTTAGGCGATCCCAGTCAGGCTTTTAAATATTCATTTTTGCCTCAAAAAGGTGTTGGGCTAGCCAGACAAGAATTTATCATCACTTCCTATATAAAGATCCATCCCTTAGCCTTGATCAATTTTAAAAAGCTTAATGCTAAAATCAAGAGGCAGATCAATGAATTAACAGCAGCCTATAGTAATAAAATTAATTTTTATGTTGATCAGCTGGCTTATGGCATTGCTCAGATTGCTGCTGCTTTTTATCCCAAAGATGTTATTGTGCGCTTCTCTGATTTTAAAACCAATGAATACGCCAATTTAATCGGCGGAGAATTTTTTGAACCTAAAGAAGATAATCCGATGCTGGGTTGGCGTGGAGCTTCGCGTTATTATGACCCGAAATTTAAGCCAGCTTTTGATTTGGAATGCCAAGCTATTAAAAAAGTCAGAGATAAAATGGGATTGACTAATGTAAAAGTTATGGTGCCTTTTTGCCGCACCATTGAAGAAGGCAAAAAAGTTATTAAAATTCTTAAGGAAAATGGTTTAGTGCAAGGTAAAAATGGTTTACAGGTTTATGTGATGGTAGAAATACCCAGCAATATAATTTTAGCCGATGAATTTGCGCGAATTTTTGACGGCTTTTCTATAGGCTCAAATGATTTAACTCAATTAACCTTAGGTTTGGATCGTGATTCAGAATTAATTGCCCATGTGGCTGATGAAAGAAATGAAGCAGTAAAAAAGCTGATTGCCGAGGCCATTAAAAAAGCTAAAAAGAATAAAATAAAAATCGGCATTTGCGGCCAGGCGCCTAGTGATTTTCCTGAATTTGCCAGATTTTTAGTTAAACAGGGCATTGACAGTATTTCATTAAATCCAGATACAGTCATTAAAACAATCATTGACTTGAACAAAAATAAATGATAATCGAATTTTCTTGACTTTTTTATTAAAATATGCTATAATGAGAGCAGCCTGAAAAAGCTGAAAAAGGGGGATTTTGATGCTGAAGCAGACAAAAGCGGAAATTTGCGGTTGTGCAGGTGTTGTTCTTTCAATCTTTTCCCTGTTTGGGATAGCGAATCAGTTTGCTCCCTACAGGGTAGTGCCGTTTTGGCTGATGATCGTTTTCATTGCCTTAACAGCACTCTCAGTCGGCCTTGAACTTTGGTTCAGCAGGCCGCAAACAATTGCCGAGATCAAGCGTGGCAGGATCTTTTTCTGACCACCAAACAAATCATTCCTCGGCCGAAAGGGGTCATTCACTTGGCCCTTTTTCATTTATTTAAAATTTTGTATTAAAATAAAAACAATATTCCTGTTCTTTTTGTAACCAAAAAGAACCAAAAAGTTTTGGGGTGGCTCAATGCGCTATCTCATTGATTTATGATTGATGGTGCTAAAGTCGGCGCTTAGTCGCCACCCCAAACCCCTTGGTGTTTTGAAAATGTAAGAAGTTTTAAAATTTAAGATAAAATTGATGATTAGTAGGTAGCTAATTCGGCAAAAATTTTATATAATTAACTATATGACTTTAAAAGAGATTATTAAGTCTATTAGCAAAAAGGAATGGCATTTTGTCATTCTTTTAATAGTGGTAATGGTTTTAATTACTACAATCCCTTATATTTATGCTTATCTGCATGCGCCGGCTGGCTATTTTTATAATGGCATCCATTCTTTAACGCCCGGTGATTCTGCTGTTTATTTTTCCTATATTAACCAGGTCAAAGCCGGCGCCTGGCTTTTGAAAGATAATTTTACTTCGGAACTTCAATCAGCCGGCCTATTAAATTTGCTTTGGTTAAAAGTCGGCTTATTGGCCCGCCTATTTAATTTATCGGCGCCTTTAGCTTTTCAGCTCATGCGGATTTTTTTAATACCGATTTTTCTGGTAATAATTTATATTTTTATTAGTTATTTTTTTAAGGAAGAAAAGAAAAGGAAGCTAAGTTTAATTTTTATCTGTTTTGCTTCAGGCGTAGGCGCTTATTTTGCTGGAATTATTGATAAACTTTATCCTTTTAATGCTGATGCCCATGTTTATTTTTGGCCGACTGATTTATGGGTGCCAGAATCAAATATTTTTTTAATCCTATATCAAACCCCGCATTTTATAGCCTCTTTGACATTAATGGTGGCTTTTTTCTTTTTAATGCTTTTGGCCTGGGAAAATAATAATTATCTTTATAGTCTTGCCGCTGGTTTGCTGGGTTTAGTCTGGTTTAATTTCCATCCTTTTTATTTTCCTTACATGGTAATTATTTTATTTTTTTATGCTTTATATTTATTTGTAAAAAGCCGTAAATTTAAAGTTTTTTACCATTATTTTTTAGCTATAATTTTGAGTTCGCCTTTTGTTTTTTATCATTACTATGAAATTAAAACTGATTTTGCTATTGGCGCTCGCGCCAGCCAAAATGTTTTGGTTTCGCCGCCTTTAATTTTTGTCTTGCTGGGCTTTGGGTTTTTATTGTTTTTTTCTCTCTTGGCTATTATCTTTTTAGGCCAAAAGAAAAGTTTATTTAAAAATGATAAATATGTTTTTTTAAGCCTTTGGCTGATTGTTGGCTTGATTTTGGTTTATTCGCCGATTTTTTTCCAGATTAGATTTTTGCAAGGTTTGCAAATTCCTATGGTTTTATTGTCAGTAATCTTTATTGTTGATTTTTTGTTTCAATTTCCAAAATTTACTTTTTTGAAAAATAATATTTTTCTGCAAATAACTTTGTTTATTCTTTTATTTTGTTTTTCCACTTTATTTAATCTAAGCCGTGACTTAACTTATTTTGAGAGGCAAAAGTCGCAATTTTACTTGCCTAATGAATTTAAAACAGCAACTGCTTGGTTAGACAGCAATAATTCCCAGCATAAAATTACTCTAAGCTATGAATATACAGGTCAGCTCATCCCGGCTTTTGTTAATCGGCAGGTTTATCTGGCGCACCATATTGAAACTTTATTTTACCAGGAGAAAAAAAGTAAAGTTAATGATTTTTTGGCTGATCAATATACCCAAGGGCAAGCAATTGATTTTTTAAAGCAAAATAATATTGGTTATATATTTTTTACTAATTTAGAAAAAACAGCTGCCCAGTACCAGCCGCAGTCTAAAGATTATTTAAATAAGGTTTTTGACCAGGGAGAAATTCAAATTTATGAATTTACTGATTAATTTTCTACACACTTATCAGCCGCAATCGATTTTACTGCAAATTGGCTGGTTGCAAATCCATTGGTATGGCTTTTTAATCGCAATTGGCGCGTTGCTCGGTTTTTTAGTCGTGCTTTATTTGGCTAAACAATATGGCATTAAAAAAGAGGTAATTTACGATCTGACTTTTTATTTGATTATTTTTGGCTTAATTGGCGACCGTTTGTATTATGTTTTTTATGCCTGGGAATATTACTCCCAGCATCTTTTGGATATTTTTAAAGTCTGGCAAGGCGGTTTGGCAATCCATGGCGCTATGATTGCCGGCATCTTAGTTATTTATATTTATGGCAAAAAAAACAAAATCAACCCCTGGTTTTTGGCTGATTTAATTATTATTGCCTTGCCTTTGGCCATGGCGATTGGCCGGTTTGGTAATTATTTTAATCAGGAACTTTTTGGCCCGCCAACAAATTTAGCTTGGGGCATACCGATTGTGCCAGCTAATCGTCCGCTTGAATTTGCCTCTTTTACGTATTTTCAGCCCACATTTTTATATGAAAGTCTTTGGAACCTTCTTGTTTTTATAATTTTATTGGTTTGGCACAAAATCAGGCTGGCAAAAACCAGCCCTTGGCTGGAAAACAAAAACCTTGAAGGAACTCAAGGTTTAGGCAATATCACTTTAGTTTATTTTATTTTGTATTCAATTGGTCGCGGGTTAAATGAATTTTTAAGGCAAGACTACAGCCCTTATTTTTTAGGTTTACGCTGGGCGCAAGTGATAAGTTTAGTAATTATAATAATTTGCTTGGCAATTATTATCATTAAAACATTCAAAAGATTTAAGCGCTCTGGCTGATTTTTTTCGTCTTATATTCATCGTATAAAATAACCAGGTAAAAAATCGTAAGCAAAAGAATAAATATTAGATTGAAGAAATTTAATTGCCTTAGGGCTCCTGCGCCATAAATTGTTAAAAATAAAATAACTGGCAATTCTTTAAAGATTTCCGGAGTTTCCGGCTTAAAATTATATAATTTAGCCAGTAAGATGTTAAGAACTAAAGCAATAATCAGCCATTTAATGGCGTTTTGATAAATGAAACTATTTTGCGTGATTGAAATAAAATTTAAAGAAACTAAAATTGAACTGATGATAACTAGAAAAGTTTTATGGTAGGTTTTGATATTAACAAAAGGTTTAATCTTCTGGGCGACAAATAAAGCAGTCATGAAAAGCAAAGGGACAGTAAAGATAAAAAATAAATTATTAAGGGTAATGGCCAGAACCAGTTCTTGTTTAGAAAGCTCGCTGATTAAAGGATTTTCAAAAAGCGGCAAGTTAAGAGTATAAAATAGATATTCAATGGCAAACGGTAAAAATATAAAAAGCAAAGCAGCTATAACTCCTCTAATTTTGCCTAAATAATAAATTAAGCAAATAATGGCAATCAAAAAAGCCATGAAAATCATTAGATAAAAAATCAGCGGATCGATAATAAAAAGTGAGCCAACCAAGAAAAGTAAGAAGAAAATAAAGATGATAATAATAAAATTGCGCATATATTTAGGTTAATTTATATAATTATATTATAGCATTAAATAGAATAAATTTTAAGAAGCAAGAAAATGTGGTATAATTAATTAGAGTTACAGTTCTTTAGCGTTTTAGAATTTTAGCCATGACTAAAACGCTAAAAATCTAAAAATCTAAAATTCTAATATGTTGGGACCATTGCTAAAATATGATTACAAATTCATGTCGGCAAAACATGTTGGCAAATATGGGTTTAAAACTGCTGAAGTTGCTAAATTAGCCAGAGATTTAAAGAAAATAAATAAAAAAATTAAGCAGGAGCGCCATAATCCTGATTTGAGTTGGCAAGAATTGCCTTATGAGCGTAAAACAATCAAGCAAATTATCAAATTAGCTAAAAATTTAAGGAAAAGATTTAGAAATTTGGTTGTAGTCGGTATCGGCGGTTCTGATTTAGGTGCCAAGGCGATTTACAGCGCTTTGGCTGGCAGCTTTGCGTCTTTAAAACCAAAGCAAGGCAGAAATTTGAAAGTTTATTTCTTAGGCGATACAACTGATCCTCAGCCCATTGCTGATTTATTAGGGATTTTAAACTTAAGGGAAACTGTTTTTTATATAGTTTCCAAATCAGGCAATACGATTGAACCGCTTGCTACTTTTTTATTACTGCGTAAAAAAGTAATTAGTAAAGTTGGCCATAAAAGGCATAAAGTGCATTTTATAATTACTACAAATTTAGAAAATGGTGAGCTTTTAGAAATAGCTAAAAAGGAAGATTATTTAATTATAGAACACTATGCTGGAGGAGGTCGCTATTCAGTTTTGTCAATCAACGGTTTACTGCCAGCAGCTTGTGCTGGTTTTGATATCAAAGAGCTGACAGCTGGTGCCAGGGTTATGGCTGGAAATGCTAAAAGTAATAATTATAACAAAAATTTAGCTTTTTTCTTTGCCGCACTGCAATATTTAGCTTATAAAAAACGCAAGCAAAATATTTCTATTTTAATGCCTTATGATTATTATCTGAATGAAGTTGGTTTTTGGTTTAGGCAGCTTTGGGGAGAAAGTTTGGCCAATAAACATGATTTAAAGAAAAAACTTGTTAACTGCGGCATTACGCCGATTGCTGCTTTAGGGCCGACTGATCAGCATTCCCAGATTCAGCTTTACATTGAAGGACCTTATGATAAAATTATTACTTTTATAAAAGTGGCTAATATTAGCAATAATTTTAAAGTGCCAGAATATAAAAACGTAGAGGCTAGTTATTTCGCCGGGCATAAATTTAAAGATATTTTGAACATTGAACATTGGGCAACCTCGGTTTCTTTGATGGAAAATAAAAGACCCAATGGCACAATTATTTTGCCATATTTAGATGAATATTATTTAGGCCAGTTATTTTATTTTATGGAAATGGCTGTTTATTATCTGGGTGAATTTTTACATATTAATGTTTTTGACCAGCCAGGCGTTGAACAAAGCAAAAATTATATGTATGGCTTGTTAGGCAAGGAAGGTTATGAAAAATATAAAGAAGAAATAGATAGTATTTAAATTATGAATAAGGGGAAATTATTTTTAATGGAGCAAGAGCTAATAGAAGCAATTAAAAGTAAATTAGGCAAAAATCTAGTAAGTCTAGTAGTTGAAGGCAGTTATGCAAATTATGATTTTATAGAAGGTTATAGTGATTATGACCTTTTAGTTTTAGTAAAAAATATTGATAACATAAAAAAGATAAATTTAAATAATTTAGCAAAAAAATATAAGCTTGATATTCAATATGTTATAAGATCTTATCAGGACTTAATTAATCGAATTAAAAATAATAATAAAGCAACCAGATTTTTTACGAATTTGGGACTTATAAAATATAAAATTCAGGCCAGAGTTATATGGGGGAAAGATATAACAAAAATGATACCGCCAGTAAAGGAAATCATAAAAAGGGATTTAGGCTGCGAATTAAGGGCTGAATATCTTTATGCTACTAATCCTGATAAAGCTTGGAATATTTTTAGTAGAAAACCGCGCAACTGGGTTAATTATATTATTAATATGAGCAACGAGCTTTTGCTAAGCAAAGGTATAATTGTAAAAAAACGAGATATTCCCAGAGCATTAAAAAAGATTTTCCCTGATTTTGATGGGTTAAAATATGTTAAAGAGGCAGTTCAATTGCGAGAAAGTAAAAAAGTATTAGTATTGAATAATGTAGAAAAGAATAAACTAAAAAAGAGTTTGAGTGATTTTTTAGAAGAGTATAAGAATTTTGTTTCTTATTAGTGACCTTTAATTTATTTGCAAGCGGCCTTATGTCTGGTCCGTTTTTTTATTATTAGTTTAACTCTGTCTAACAGGGCTTAAAATTGCTATAATTATAATAATAATTAATAAACATTTTAATGTCCAATAACAGCATAATCAAATATACTGATTTTCAGCCAGAAGCAATGTATAATGTGCTTAAAACAAGCCCTCAGGGTTTAAGCTCTCAGGAAGCGAAAGACAGACAGGTGAAGTATGGCAAAAATCAATTAATTAGCCAAAAAAAACGTTCAGCTATTTCGATTTTTATAGACCAATTCAAGAATCCTTTGATTATTATTTTGCTTTTAGCCACTATAATTTCCGGTTTTTTGGGTGAATATACTTCAGCAGTGATTATTATTGCTATGATTCTTATATCAGCGATTTTGGCCTTTATCCAAGAATACCGTTCAGAAAAAACGCTGGAAGTTTTAAAAAATAAAGTTGCTTTAAAAACGGCTGTTATTCGCGATAATAAAATCAAGCATATTAATGCTACTGAATTGGTCGTGGGGGATGTTGTTTTATTGCAGATTAGCTCTATTATACCAGCTGATTTACGCTTAGTCGAAACTAATAATCTTGCTGTCAATCAGGCAATATTAAGCGGAGAATCTTTTCCGGCAGAGAAAACAGCTGATTTTATAAGCGGCTGCCAGCAGCCGCTAGAAGCTGCTAATTTAGTTTTTAGCGGCAGCCATGTGGTGCAGGGCAATGGCAAAGGCATTGTAGTGGCTATTGGCAAGCAAACTTTTTTAGGCCAGACAGCTAAATTACTTGAACAACAGGAACCGCCTTCAGCCTTTCAAAAAGGCATTAGTGACTTTGGCTATTTTTTGTTTAGAATAATTATCCTGTTTTCTTTTTTAGTCTTTCTTATATTGGCTTTATTTAAAGGCAATTGGCTGGAAGCTTTGCTTTTTTCCTTGGCTATTGCAGTGGGCATTTCTCCGGAATTATTGCCGATCATCATAACTATAAATCTTTCACGGGGTGCACGTAAAATGGCAAAGAAAGACGTGATTGTTAAACGTTTAATGGCAATTGAAAATTTAGGCAATGCTGATGTGATTTGCACTGATAAGACAGGTACATTAACTGAAGGCAAGATTATATTAGAAAATTATTTGGATTTTGATGAAAAGAAAAATTTGGATGTTTTGTATTATGCTAATTTGGGCAGTCATTATACGTTAAAACATGATTTAGCTCCGAACCCTTTGGATGAAGCAATTTTTAAATATGCACAGGAGAATTTGAAAAAAAATAATGGTTATAAAGCATTAGCCAGTATACCTTTTGATTTTTACCGCCGCCGCATGAGCATTATTGCTGAAAAAGATAAACAAAAGATTTTAATTTGTAAAGGTGCAGTTGAAGAAGTATTGGCTATTTGCTCTCAAATTGAGATAAATAATCGTGAGGAAAAAATTCAAAATCATCTTGGCAAAGTCAGAAAAACCTTAGAAAAATTGGCTGACGAAGGTTATCGGGTTATTTTAGTAGCTTATAAAAAAATTTCTAATCAAACAGAATATAAAGTCGCAGATGAAAAAGATTTAACTTTGCTAGGGTTGATTATTTTTAGTGATCCGCCTAAAAAAACAGCCGCTGAATCAATTAAGATTTTTAAAAGTTTGGGAGTCAATATTAAGATTTTGACCGGTGATAACGAGTTGGCTGCTAAGAAATTATGCCAGGAAATTTGCCATGAATACTCCAAGATTTTGCTAGGTGAGGAAGTAGATAAAATGAGCGATGAAAAATTAAGACATGTAGTTTATGGCGTTGATGTTTTTGCCAAAGTCACGCCAGAACATAAATTAAGAATTGTCAAAGCCTTAAAGCAGGCAGGTCATAATGTGGCATTCTTGGGTGATGGCGTTAATGATGCACCGGCTTTACGCGCAGCTGATGTGGGTATTTCTGTTGATACGGCTGTTGATGTAGCCAAAGAAGCAGCTGATGTTATTTTACTAAAAAAAAGTTTGCACGTTTTGATCGGCGGAGTTGAGGAAGGCCGTAAAACATTTGGCAATACTTTAAAATATATTCTTTGTACTATTAGCTCTAATTATGGCAACATGTTCACTGTCACTGGCGCTGCTTTATTCTTGCCTTTTATTCCTATGCTGCCAGTCCAAGTTATCTTATTAAATTTTTTTAGTGATTTTCCGATGCTGGCTATTTCCGGCGACGAAGTTGATGAGGAATATTTAAAAAAACCCAAGCAGTGGGATATTGGAAAAATTAAAAAAGCCATGAATTATTTTGGCCTATTATCATCAGTCATTGATTATGTCACTTTTGGCTTTTTGATCTTGATACTTCATGCTCAAATGGCTGTTTTTCAGGCAGGCTGGTTTTGGGAATCTTATTTAACAGAAGTTTTGCTGATTTTTGTCATTCGTACTAAAAGATGGTTTTGGCAGAGCAAACCCAGTAAATCACTTGTTTGGGCTTCGTTGATTACTACGGTATTAATTGTATTAATATTATTTACTGGCTTAAGATCGTATTTCGGTTTTGGCGTCTTGAAATTATGGCAGGCAGCAGTTATTATTGTTTTAGCTTTTGTTTATTTTACTATAGTAGAATTTGTCAAAAAGTTTATTTATAAAAAATTTGAAATTTAAAAATCTGAATTATTTTATAAAAAAGACAAGGTTTGTGAACCTTGCTTTTTAAATAGTCAATTATTTTATTTTAGTATATTTTTGTATTAAATATTATATTTTTATATCATTTCCAGTCTGGAAATTAACCAGCCATTGAGGCTGAACAATATTGATCGCATCCCAGTCAAATCCCTTAGCATTAAATGTGTTTTCATTAACAATCCATTGCTTGGTATTATCTTTGAGGTAATAGACTTTAGGGCTGGAAATTAATTTAACTAATTTAGGATAAGTAAATATAGCTTTAGCCGGACCATTGGCTTTATGTTCTGCGAAATTAAAATCATGTAAAGAGTCCATTATTGTTCCATATTTATAGCGGTGATTGGCTCCGGTTTTTATATCTCCAGTATCATTAGTAATAAATTCCTGCGTTTCATCATCATAACCAATAATAATCATCATATGATAATAAGAGCCAGTAGCTAAAAAAGGAATATTAGAATTTTTTAAAGTTTTGCCATAAACAGGAATAATGACTGGTCGTTTACGCTGCAATTCTGTTTTTATTTCTTCAATTGTGGGATTATCTTTTATAACAGCATTATAATTAGTATATTCATCTATCAATTTTGTTGAGCGAGCAGCATCAGCATCAGCATTTGAACCCCAGATCTGGTTTTGTTTGGTAAAAAGCACACTCATGAAGTTCATAGCTTCTTTGATTGTGACATCTTTTTTGCCTAAATAAAAATTTTCAATCATAGCAATGCTGGCTTCTTCGCAGGCATTTTTCCAGGGACCTGTCCAGCTGCCGTCAGGAGATTCATTGATATAGGGTATGTCCAGTTGAACCGTAGTTAATTTGGCATTATTGCCTTCTAATGGGGAATAGCCATAATAAATTTCAGTGGCATCAGGATAAGTGTCGGCATCAGTATCTTGATTATTTTCTTCAGTAGTATAAACATTTTGTTCCTCATAATCAGAAAGAGTATCTGCATCAGTATCTTTTTCAATTTTAGCAAAGACAAAACCGGCTGATGCAATGATCAGCAAAATTAAAATAATTAATACTAGATAAAATTGTTGTCTTATTTTCATGGTTTTATTTTAACATAATTATCACACTTTAGCATAAGTAAAAATAAAAATCAAGCCTTGCAGTTATTCAAATTTAAAACTATATTCGGCCAAATAATTCTCGCAATTCTATTTTAGCTTGTTCTAAAATTTTTTTCTGTTTAGGCTCTAGATTTTTTCCAGCGCGGTTAATGTAAAAATTAAGCATGGACATGGCTGACTGAAAAGGAGTGGCTTTTCTGGCCCAGCTTTCTTCAGCCGATTTTTTTAATGATTGAGCAATTTTTTTCGGATCTGACCAGGTAAAAATACCTTCTGCCAAGGCCAAAGCATGGCTTTCTCTAGTCACCTTGCCTGACCAATATTTTTTGCTCTTAAAATTCATATATTTATAATATAACAAAAAATCGCTGGATAAGCGATTTCTTGTTGATTGCTTTGAGGGCTAGTTGACTATGTTGGAACTATTTAAGTATTGTTATTACTTTTTAATATCATCAATTATATGTATCACTCTCAAAGATTTGTTGGTTTAACGGATTATCATTTAATTCTACAATACAAATTTTACCAGTTTTCCCTTGGGCAATACTGGCTGCTTGAGGAAAATCCTCCCATCTACCACCAACTTTATTGCATAATTTTTCATTATTAATATTTTTATAATATATACACGACCGTGTATCTGGTGGATTATGAGCATTGCTACAGTCTGCAATTAAGTAAATTTTGGGTAAATATACTTTTAAATAATAAAGATAGTAACCTACAGAAATTATTATCAGTACTAGGATTATAAGAAGTATAATTATTATAATTTTATTTTTACCTTTTTTCATGATTTTGTAGTTAATAATTATATTCACATTATACCCAAAAATCGCTATTTTAGCGATTTTTTGTAAAATTCGGGGGCTAATTGACTATGTTGGAACTATTTGTTAAATCTTTTTGCCAATAAATCTCATTAGAGTTTTAATCTCATCCTTGTAAGTTTCACCTTTATTATCTTCAATTATCGGTTCAAATAACCCTTTTATTACATCCTTCAAATAATTTACTGAAAAATATCTCTTATATAAACCCGTTGTGGTTTCAAGATAATAATTTTTATCAATTTCCTTAAATTTTGGATTATCAATTTCAGGGTCATCAACAGAATTAAATAATGAGGCGAAAATACCTTGCGGTTTCAATATTCTATGAATTTCTTTAAATATTTTTTTTGTTGTTTTGTCATCAAAGTAATGCAATCCTAAATGACAATATACAATATCAAATGTATTATCTTTGAAAGGTAATTTTTTTGATAAATCAGCTTTTTTAGAAGATATGATTACATTATTATCTTTAGCTCTTTGTTGCGATAACTTTAAACCATAATCAGAGTTATCAGATGAAATAACCGAATAACCTTTTTGAGCAAAAAAAACACTATCCTGACCAACTCCTGACGCTAAATCAAGAAGCTTGCCTTGTTTAGGGAAATATTTAATTGCAGTTTTTGCAAAAATATTTGGCTTATCTATCCAATCTTTTTTTAAGTATCTTTCTAATAGGTTCTGCCAAGTTTTATTTTGATACATAATTTTTTTATTATTATATTGATATTATACCATAAAAGTTCCAACCGTTTCGTAGATCCTATCAAAAAAACAGCTAACATTAGCTGTTCCTTTTTTAGCGGAGCGGACGGGACTCGAACCCGCGGCCTCTACCGTGACAGGGTAGCGTTCTAACCAACTGAACTACCGCTCCATAATAACAACTGTAACCTTTTATAAACTTGGGTTTTAAAATCTTTGGAGCGGATGCGTACTACTCGCAATTTTTGTTACCAACTGCCTGCCCGCCGAAGCTTTAGTAAAGGCGGGAACTACCGCTCCATTTTTAACTGTTAACCTTTAACTTTTAACAATTAATCGGAGAAAATAAAAATAAGGATTAGATCCTTAGCCCAATTATAGCATTAATTTTTATTTCTGGCAAGAGTCTGGCTTGTTGCTTGCTTAAAATAATTTTGCTATAATACTTATTAGTTTTAATGATTAATTTAAATAAATTATGAGAAAATTTTTTATTCTATTTGGCTTATCTTTGTTGCTTTTATCAGGCTGTGGCACGGCAATAAAAAATGAAAATCAGGCTAACACTAATACTGCGACTGAAGATAAACAGGTGCAAATTGAGACGGCAATTGAAAAATTAGGCCAGCAAAATTTACTGGATCAATATAATGGCGCAATAATAAAAACTAATCAGGGCAATATTACTGTTTCATTTTATAATAATGATTCACCGGTTACGGTTAATAATTTTTTAAATTTAGCACAGCAAGGGTTTTATAATGGCACTAAATTTCACCGCGTCATTCCCGATTTTATGATTCAGGGCGGCGATCCTTTAAGTAAAGATGATGATTGGTCAGATGACGGCACTGGCGGACCTGGTTATCGCTTTAGTGATGAATTCAACAGCCATAAACTTGTCAGGGGCAGTTTAGCCATGGCTAATGCCGGCCCTAATACCAATGGTTCCCAGTTTTTTATTGTTACAGCTGCTGCCACGCCCTGGCTAGATGGCCATCATACTAATTTCGGTTTTGTCACAGCTGGTATGGATGTAGTAGATAAAATTGAATTAGCTCAAGTTGATGAAAGTGATCATCCTTTGGCAGATATGACAATTGAAAGTATTGAGTTAATAAAAAAATAAGGAGAGCAGGGACAATGTCCCTGCTCTTTAAATAAAGTTAATAATGTTATTTTTCGATGACTACCCAGCCATGTCGGCCATTTTCATAATAAAAGGCGCCGTGGAATCTGTGGCTCGAGAATTTATCTCTTTTTAGCCCATTTAGCATGTTGAAGTGACCTTTGATCGCCCATAACCTCCTGGAGCCGTTTCCTGTGCATAGCTTAACACCATCAACCCTTGGGATTTCCAGGCCGTCAATGATCGTTGGTACTTTGCAACCATCAATGGTGAACATAACATCTTCTTCTCTCATTAGAGAATAAATCAGGTCAAGTTCGCTTGGGCCATCAGTGATTGCCATTCTTTCCTGCTTCTCTTCTTGTGTCATCCGACACCTCCTTTTGGTTTGTATCCCAATCATCCGAAAGGGATAAGTTAATGATTATTTAAAATAGCATTTTTTTCTTTTTTTGTCAATAATAAAAATGCCCCACTACGCGGGGCATTTTTTATCTGATTATTTTTTTACAGTTTTGAGTTTAGCTGGCGCTTTTGGGGTAGTTGGTTTAGCTTCTTTTTGGGGCTCAGCTTTTGCGCTTTTAACTTCATTAACAATAGCGGCAAAAATTTTTGGATTATTAACAGCTAAGTCAGCCAGAACCTTGCGGTCTAATTCAATCTTTTTATTTTTTAAGCCATTGATAAATTTAGAATATGTTAAGCCATGTTCTCTGACTGCAGCATTGATTCTGATCTGCCATAATTGGCGGAAATTACCTTTTTTCTTGCGTCTGGCCTGAAAAGCATGCTGGCCAGCTTTAAGCATAGCTGTCCTGCCTAAACGGATTGTTTTTTTGCGACCCCAACGATAACCTTTAGTGGCTTTTCTAATAGTTCGTCTTTTCTTTAAATGTATTTTAGCTCTTTTTACTCTTGGCATATATTAAAAATTAAAAATTCAAAATTTAAGAATAGGGCATTAAGGATTTTAGCTGTTTGCTAATGCTTTTAGAAACATTAACTGATCTTCTTTTGGCTTTAGTAATATTGCCTGATTCACGGGCATTGAAATGATCCTGCCCAGCTTTCTTTTTTATAATTTTTCCCTTTTTAGTAATTTTAAATCTTTTAGCTATGCTTTTGTGATTTTTTAACTTTGGCATATTTTTGAACTTTGAACTCCGAATTACGAATTAATTAAGAAAATAAAATATTAGCTCTTTAGCTAATTTAAAATTATTTTAGCTTTTTCTTTGAAATTAGTCAAGTCTAGCTATTCTCTTCGCTATCATTTGTTTCAGCAAGATTAGCAGGCAGAAGAATGACTGAAAATCTATTGCCTTGTTTTTTAATTTCTTGCTCCAGTTTTATTGCTACTTTTTCGCTTATTGATTTAACAAAAGTTTCCATTACTTCTTTGGCTAATTCTGGATGCTGTCTTTCTCTGCCTTTTAAAATAACTTCTACAGTTAATTTATCGCCTTTTTTGAGAAATTTTTCCGCTTGATTTAGCCTGACTTCTAAATCATGCTTGCCAATACGCGGAGAGATCCTGATTTCTTTCATGTCAGTTTTACGTTGCAGTGATTTTTGTTTTTTTAGGGCTTTTTCCTGCTGGTATTTAAAACTGCCGTAATTCAAGAATTTAGCTACTGGAGGATTTGCTTTTGGCGATACAGCGACTAAGTCAAAACCTCTTTCTTTGGCCATGGCTAGTGCTTTTGATGTGGGTAAAACGCCAAGCGGTTGGCTATTTTCATCAATTAGTCGAACCTCTGGAAATCTAATTTTTTCATTTACAGGATAAATCTCTTGCGGTGGCCTTTTTATAAATTGTTTGCGTCGAAAACGAATTCTTTTCAATTTTTTGTGATGTTAATAATTAAAATGGAGTCACTTCCTATCAATGTTCGTCAGTGACTTCGCTCAAGTGTCATAGACACTGAGCCATTGAATAAAGTTCAAGGCGAAGTGGAGATGGCGGGAATTGAACCCGCGTCTAGAAAGTCTTTAGAAATACTTTCTACAAGCTTAGTCTGGCATAGCCAGACAAATGAAATGGTCTTATAAGTTTACTCTCATTTAGCTAAGACTAGACCAAATGAGAACAGCCTGATAAAATGACACCCTTTACCACTTATCAGGCATCAGTGGCAAGGATGGCTGCTGTTTTAATTAAACTGCAGCAAAAGCAAAGTTAGGAGTAAAAGCACTCTTAACTTTGGCAAATAAGTTGTTTGCACTTATTGTTTTATTCTTTGGATTAGCGAGGTTAAGAATACCCTCGGCTTGCAGTATTTTAAAAGTTCTTCCTATCGAAACCAGTCATCCCCTAGGATCTAATAATCAATGATCAATTTACAATTTTCAAACAAATTGTGGATTTTTAATTATCATGATTAGCGGAATTTGGTTTTTAAGAGCCTTTGGATTTTTCTTTTTTCCTCTCTTTCTTTGATTTGGGCTCGTTTGTCAATTTTCTTTTTGCCCTTAGCTAAACCTATTTCTAATTTGATTTTCTTGCCTTTAGTATACAAGGAAAGTGGCACTAATGTCAATCCTGCCTGCTGCAGTTTTCCTGCTAAAAAACTGATTTCTTTTTTGTGTAAAAGCAGTTTTCTTGAGCGGCTGGGTTCATAATCAATTAGATTGCCCGTCATTTTATAGGCTGGGATATTCGCATTAATCAAAAAAATTCCATTGTTTTTATCAATAGTAACATAAGCGCCCTTTAAACTGGCGTGACCTTGCCTTATTGATTTGACTTCCTGGCCGCTTAAAACCAGTCCGGATTCAAAGGTTTCCAGAATTTCATAATCAAATTTAGCTTGTTTATTTGTGGCTAAAATTGGAATAAAATTAGTAATTAGTAATTGGCCTTCGCCAACCAAAGTCCCACTTAGCGGGATGAAGGTTGGTAATTAGTGAAAGGTGTAATTTATTATAATAATGTTTGGGAAATAAATAAAGAAGGATGCTGGCCTTCTTTTTTATTTGAATTGCAAATTTCTGCTTACAGAACCAAAATTAAGAAAGGGTAATAGATTTTTTTTAACAAAGCTCTGTAAGCAGAAATTTATTTCCCAATTTAAATTAATAGCTTAAATTAGCATTTTTTTATTTTTTTGTCAAGCCCATAATTAATGTTTTTAGTTATATTCATCTAAATTTCATTAGCCAGCAGAAAAGATTGACCACTTGCCGTTTTTTCCTTATAATTAAAGTAATTAAATAATCTAAGAATTAAGTTATAGCTATGGCTAATAATAAGAAAATTAATATTGAAATTTCTACAAATTCTATTCTAAAGGTTTTATTTGTGCTGTTCGTGCTTTGGCTTTTATATTTAATTAAAGATGTTGTAGCTATTTTATTTTTTGTCATAATTTTGGTTTCCATTTTAGAACCTGTTGTTGAGTGGCTAAGATTGAAGAAAATTCCTAAAAGCTTAGCTGTTGTCATCATTTATTTAGTTTTATTAGCCATTGTTGCTTTGGTTGTTTTGCTAATTATCCCGCCAATTACTGAACAGATTACTCAATTATCCGAAAGCTTTCCGCAGTATTGGCAAAATATCAGAACTGAATTTTCTCAATTAAATGATTTTTTAAATCAATATGGCATTTCTCAGGCAATTGAATCTTCTTTAGAATCAATTAAAGCAAGCTTACCAGCAACAACTAGCGGCTTATTTTCTAAAGTGAGTGATTTTTTCTCAAGCGTATTTTCAGTCTTCCTTATTTTGGTCATAACTTTTTACGTCCTAGTAGAAAACAAGGCAATTAAAAGAATTTTACATTCAGTCGTTCCTTCTCGCTATTTGCCTTATTCATATCAACTGATAAATAAGATTCAGAACAAATTAGGCTTATGGCTGCGAGGACAACTTATTTTGGGTTTTGTAATTTTCCTTTTTGTCTATATTGGCCTGCTTTTGCTGGGTGTTAAATATGCATTAATTCTAGCGATCATTGCCGGACTTTTAGAATTTATCCCTTATTTAGGCCCTATCTTTTCGGCTTTTGTGGCTATTCTTTTAACCCTTTTTCAGTCGCCAATTAAGGCGCTGCTGGTTTTGTTTCTCTATATAGTAATCCAAGCACTAGAAAATAATATTCTTGTGCCGAAGATTATGCAAAAAACTGTAGGTTTGAACCCCGTTGTTTCTATTGTGGCATTATTAATTGGCGGTAAATTAGGCGGCATAATCGGCGTTATTTTGGCTATACCTGTCGTCACTGCCTTGAGTGTTTTTGTTGAAGATGTTATTGATAAACGAAAGGAGGAAGAATTAGTTTTGGAAGAATAATTTTAGGAAATTTGAGACTAGGGATTGAAGATAGGGAACTGCTGATAATAATTTTAAAAACCCTTCTTTAATCGCTAATTCCCAATTTCAATGACTCGTATAGAAGACAAAAAAAATCGATTTGAAGAATTGGAACAAGAAGTCGATAAACTTAAGAAAAAATTAAAAAGAAAACAGAGCAAAAAAATTTTTAATTGCGGTAGTTGTTTTCTTCTTTTTATTATTGTAGTTTTTGTTTTAGTCGGTTTTCTTGCTTACTTTTTAGCTAAAAGCGGTTTGAAGCAAATTCCATTTTTAAGTGAAAGATTTTATCAAGAGCCAGCTCCGAGTTACTTAGTTAAAACCGATAATTTAACTGATCAGGATAAAGATGTTTTCGCTGAATTTAAAGCTGCTGTGGCTCAGCAAGCAATTAGCCAGCAGGCAATGGGCAGTTTTGACATTAATTTAGAAATAAGCCAAGAGCAGCTAACCGCATTACTTAGAGATGAAATTAAGAACAATGAGGTGCTGGCTGGAAGAATCGATTATATTCAGTTGGCTATTTTGCCCGATAGTCTAGAGCTGTTTGCTAGAGCCAAAGAACATTCAAAGCTGATTATCACCCTAAACTTCTTGCCTGAAGTTAAGAACGGCAAGCTTAATTTGAAAGTAATTAATTTTAAGGTTGGCGACCTTAAATTGCCTGATTTTTTAGGTAATTTAGCCTTTTCTTACTTGACAGAAAAGAGTTTGAATGGCATTTTAAATTTGTTCGAAAAATATGGTCAGCTGCAAAATATTACTTTGACCAAAGGTTATATTATGATGGAAATATTAATTAATAATTTTAAAGATTTAATTTAGACATGTTTTTTAAAAGAATATCAGTTTTAATTTGTCCGATTTTGATTTCTTTAGTTTTGGAATTGTTATTTTATAATATAAATTTGATTTATATCGTTTTATCGGTTGGCTTGTTTTTACTTTTATTTTTCTTAAAGATTTTAATTAAAGAAAAATTTTTCAGCCGAACTTTTTTTTATCTTGCCTTGTTGCCTGTTTTACTTTTTTATGCTAATGTAGGATTGCTTTTAATGTTAAGTTCTAGTCTTTTAAAGCATGTTTTCGTTGTATTTTTCGCTTTGCTTTTAATTTTATATTTAGAAAATATTTTCATCTTTTTTTATCGGCCATATAATTATCAGCCTTATGCCCTGGAAAACTTGTCAGCTTTTTTTAATCTCTTGATTTTCTTTTTTTTGATTATAAACTTGAATGCTTTTAATGTTTTTTTGAACTTGCCAGTTTGGCTTCTTTCCATCATTTTGATACTTGTAACTTCTTTAATCTTAAGCCAGTCTTTTTGGATAAATAAAATAAGATTAAATATAAAATTTGCTTATTTATTAATAATCAATATAATAATTCTTGAATTTTTTTGGGCTTTAGCTTTTTTGCCAACTAATTTCTATGTTAATGCTATTATTTTAACTATTGCTCTTTATTTGATTTGGGGGCTTTTGAAAGCAAAATTAAATGAGCAGTTAAGTAAAAAAATAATTTTGCGCTATGTGTTTATCAGTACTATTTTGCTGTTTATTGTCATTATTACTGCTTCTTGGCCCTAATTTTATATTGGATTATTAGTTTAATTGGCAATTTTTAAAAAATAATTTTATGATTGCCTCATGGGCTAATAATTTAATTATTTAATAATTTAAATTTATGGAAGAAAAAAAGAATAAAAAAACTATTAAATCTATAATTTTTATAGTTATTATTGTTGTTTTGGGCTTTTTAGCTGGAATTAGCGGTGAGTTTTTCACGAGGTATTATTTATCAAATTTTGCTTTTTTTAGGGATTTGTATTTTACTGAAGCAACAGATACTGGCTCTCGTGAAATAGTTATCAGCCAACCTAAGAAAGTCGTAGTTGAACAGGATTTAAGGGTAGAGCAAATCAAAAACCAAATGCAACCCACGGTTGTCGGCATTTACAGGAAAAAAATTATTTCTGATGTGGCTTTAAATAAAATTTTTACACCTTCAGATTATTTAGGTCAGGCGACTATTTTAACTAGTGATGGCTGGCTGATTAGCACCAGTGATTCAATAACTGATATTGGCAATAATTTAGTTGTTACTTATAATAAAAAGATTTATGAAATAGACAAGATGGTTAAGGATGATTTAACAGGTATTGTTTTTCTTAAAATAACAGCTCAGAATATGCCTCCAGTGCAAATTGCTGATTTTGCCACTATTAGCATTGGCCAGCAAGCTTTTGTTTATAATAGTTATTTAAACCAGCTGGATTTAGCTAATATTTCAGATAAAAGGTATAAAGAGATAACTAGTAAGTATGATTTTATTTCTTCCAGCCAAGAATTAGACAAATATATTTTACTGACTAAAAAATTCAATTCAGAATTTAATGGTTCCCCGGTCGTTAATGGGGCAGGTGCGGTAGTGGCTATTTTGCTGGACCAAGACAAAGCTGTTCCCATTTATTATATCAGTTCTATTATTAGCCAAGTTTTAAAGGGCGAAGAGGTGCAAAGGCCGTATTTGGGCATAAATTATCTGGATTTGAGCCAGGTTCATGGTTTAACGGCTGAAGACCGGCAAGGCTTGGAAAGCGGCGCTTTAATTTGGCCAGACATAAAGGGCGTGGCTATTAAGTTAGATAGTCCTTTAGCAGACCAATTAGAAATAGGCGATATAATTACGAGCTTTGAAGGCCAGAAAATTAGTCAGGATAATGATTTAGTGGATATCCTTTTAGAGTATAAAACGGGCCAAGAAATCACTATAAAATATTTGCATCAGGGGCAGGAAAAAGAAATAAACATAACTTTAAAATAGTTTTGAATTAGCTAATATTAGCTTTAAAAAATCTCTCTGGGGAGAGATTTTTTATTCGTACTCTTGACAAATTACAGGTAATATGCTAGAATTAGAAATCAATAAAATACTTTAATTTTTTAGAGAAATTAAATTAAGTTTATAACATTAATTTTATTTATATGGAAAACTTACAATACTCAAAAATCTTAAGAAAAAACTGGGAAATTGTAGCCTTAATTATTGGCGTAGCAGTAGTTTTGTCATTGATTGTGAGTCTAGTTCAGCCTTTTCAATATGCAGCTTCAACTCAAATGTTGATTATTCAAAAACAGGAGCAAAATTTAGATGCTTATACCGCTACTAAATCAGCGGAAAAAATCGGTTCAAATTTAGCCAGCATTATCTTTACATCATCTTTTTATAATGAGGTTATTGAATCTAATAATACTATCAAAAATAAATTTTCTACAGATAGCACAGAAAGGAGAAAAGAATGGAAAAAGAACGTTAAAGCTGATGTCATACCAGAAACAGGTATTATTGAGATAACTGTTTATGATGCTGACAGAAATTATGCCTCTCAGTTAGTTAAAAATATTGCCTATGTTTTAGTTAATAAAGGCGCTGAATATCATGGTGGCGGCACTGACGTCTCAATTAAAATCGTAGATGATGTTTTTGTTAGTAAATATCCAGCTAGACCTAATATTATCTTAAATAGTCTTTTATCCTTAATAATTGGCTTTTTATTTGGCAGTGCTTTTGTCATCTTAAACGAAGCTAAAAAAGTTAAAAATGCCACAAAAGTCAGTGAGATTGTTGAACCCAAAAGCGAAAATGACTTTGGTTTTAATCCAGATTATGAATTAGTTAAAGAACCAATCGAACCTGTTATTGAATCCAGAAAGACTGAAATTAAAACTATGTATGATCATCTTCAATAATTTAATTTTTTCTATATAAGTTAACAAAACGCCCCCGCTAACGGGGGTGTTTTGTTTCGGGTTCTTTATTTGACAAATTATAGAAAATATGTTAAAATTAGATAAAATAAGATAACGGAAACACTAATTAATAATCACTGATAAACACGAATAATTAGTGATAATTTGTGTAAAAAATTCGTGGTTTAGATAACAAATTTATTCTATGGCGAAAATTAATCTGCCCAAAGATTTGGTTTTGGCAGTAACTTATAATTGTAATTCAAGATGCCGCATGTGCAATATCTGGAAAACTGATCCCATGCCAGTTTTAGCATTGGCTGAATATACAAAACTACCAAATAATTTAACAGATATAAATATTACAGGCGGAGAGCCTTTTCTCAGGCCTGATTTAGTGGATTTAATTAAACTTTTGGTTGAGAAAAATCCAATGGCTAAAATTATTATTTCCAGCAATGGTTTTGCCACTCAATTAATCAAAGAAAAAATGCAGGCCATTTTAAAAATTAAGCCAGATATTGGTATTGGTTTATCTTTGGATGGTATTGGCCAGGTTCACGATCAGATTAGAGGTATTCCTGGCGGTTATGAAAAAGTTTTGGCAACCTTAAAAGTTTTACAGTCCTTGGGCGTTAAAAATTTGCGTTTGGCTTTTACAGCTGGTGATTATAATATTGATCAATTAGATAAAGTTTACCAATTGTCCCGAGATTTAGGCATTGAATTTACTTTGGCCGCTATTCACAATGCTGATAATTATTTTAATATTGTAGAAAATAAAATTACCAAGATAGATAAATTCAAAGATGAATTTGAAAAATTAATTAAAACCGAACTGGCAGGCTGGAATTTAAAAAGGTGGGTCAGGGCATATTTTGCCTATGCCTTATTTGCATATATTAAAACAGGCCAGCGCTTATTGCCTAATTATTCTGGTCAAGATAATCTTTTTATTGATCCGCAAGGCAATGTTTATCCGGCTGATATTTCCGCGCATTTAATGGGTAATTTAAAGGATTTTGCCAGCCTGGAGGATTTGTATAGCTCAAAACAAGCTCAAGAAGCCATTGCTTTAGAACGAAAGAGCCAAAATTGGATGATTTGCACCGCCCGTTCGGCTATTAAAAAACATCCTGTCGCAGTAATCGCCTGGATATTAAAGAATAAGTTTATAAAAACAGCTTTATAAATATGCCAACTTTTAACTCTAAAACATTATTTATTTTTTTATTACTAGCTGCGTTTTTTACAGTTGGCTTGACCATGGCTAGTGATTTTTCTTTTTATATTTTGATTGCTGTGCTGGCTTTATTGGTTTTATTATTTTTTATACTTTATCCGGAATTTGGTATTTATTTAATGGCTTTTTTATATCCTTTTATTTATTTAGAATTTGTTTATCAAGATCTTGATATCCCTTACGTTGATTTAATTGGTTTAGTTCTTTTGTTAGCTTGGGGGTTTAGAATTCTTTATTTAAATTATATAAAAAAAGAAAAAATCAGGCGGCAAAATTTTCCAGCTTGGTTTTTTATGCTTTTATTTGCGCTGGCTACTGCAGCCTCATTATTAAACGTAGATAGGGAATGGCTTTCACTTTCTATTAAATATATTTTCAGGCCAATTCTTTTCTTTTATTTAGTTTATGTAATTTTGCCATTTAATATCATCGACAGCTTTAAAAAATTATATAACACTTTTAAGGTACTGTTTGTTTTAGGTTTGACATTATCTTTGATGGGCATTTGGTCTTTAATTTTTCCGCCTTCTGAAGGTTTAAGGCGCGCTATCCCTTTTGCTATTGCTGGTGTTTATCCTTTGGGCACAAACCATAATTTATTGGCAGAAATATTAATTGCCCTGATTCCTGTTGCTTTAATTTTATTTTGGCAGGAGAAAGATATCTTTTGGAAAAATATTTATTTGCTAGGCGCTTTATTAATGATGGCAATTAATTTATTGACGCTTTCCAGATCAGGCTGGCTGGCTTTGTTTATGGAACTATTAATCTTAGCCTGGCTCAAATATAGGAAAGAGGTTAAACATATCTTTGGCGATTATTTGTTCTATTTTATCTTGGTTTTATTCTTGCCGATTTTATATTTAATGTACACTTTGTTTACTTCACAAATTATCTCTACCTCTAATTTGAATAGATTGAAATTAATTGAGATTGCCTTAACTCTATTTAAAGAGCATCCGCTTTTTGGCCAGGGCATAGGCACTTTTACTAATATTTTAGCTGGCATTCAATGGTATATTATGGAATATGGCGGAGTTTTGGATGCTCATGGCTTTATTTTTAAAACCCTGGCAGAAACTGGTTTGTTTGGCACAATTACTTATCTGGCTTTATTGGGTTATATTTTATATGTCACGTATCAAGGCTATAAAAAAAGCAAAACGACAGAATATTCTTGGCTAATTTTAGGCATGCTTTTGGCTGTAGTTGGCGTAATCGTTTTTCAGTTTTTTGGTACTAGTTATTTTTTGGGCAAAATGTGGCTGCCCATTGGTTTGGCTTTAGCCAGCCTTAAATTGACTAAATTAAAATTTGCTGGCAAGTCAGCTTAACTTTTATGACAGAAAAAATTAAAATAGTTTATATTATTAATTCCTTTACTTTAGGCGGTGCTGAAAAACTGCTTTTGGATCTCTGCCGCCAGCTTGATCGGCAAAAATTCGAACCTTATGTTTGCACAGCTGTAGCTGGCGGACCAATGGCTGAAGACTTTGAAGCTTTGGGCTTGCCAGTTAAAATTTTTATTAAAAAAAGCAAGCTAGGGCTGGGAGTGATTTGGCAGCTGGTCAAATTTTTAAAAGAAGTTAAGCCGCAAATAGTTCATACTCATTTGTTTGGCGGTGATACTTGGGGGAGAATAGCAGCTATTTTAGCTGGCGTACCCATTATTATTTCCACAGAACATAATATTAATTTGGATGAAAGCTGGCTGAAAAAGCTGATAAAATTTAAACTGGCCATTTTTACTAAAAAAATCATTGCTGTTTCCCAAAGCGTTAAAAACTATTCAGTTAAAAAAGAAAAAATTAATCCTAAGAAAATAGCAGTTATTTATAACGGTATTGATTTGCATAAATTTAGCTTTAGAGGTTATCAGTCAATTGATTTGCATAACAAGATATCAGCAGTGACCATTGCCCGTTTAGAGCCGCAAAAAGGCCACTATTACTTAATTGACGCAATGCCTTTAATTATTAAAAAATACCCTAATTTTATTTTAAATATAGTAGGTGCTGGTAACTTGGAAAATGAATTAAAAAATCAGGCTAAAGATCTGGGCTTGCAAGATCATGTTGTTTTTTGGGGCCGGCGTACTGATCCAGAAAACATTTTACCTGCCATGGCTTTGTTTATTTTGCCTTCTATATGGGAAGGTTTAGGCATAGCAATTTTAGAAGCGCAAGCTGTTGGCGTGCCTGTTTTGGCCTCTAAAGTTGGCGGCATCATGGAAATTATTGAATCTGGTAAAACGGGTTTGCTTTTTGCGCCAAAAAATTCTGAAGCTATTTTCCAAAGCATTGAGAAATTATTGTCAGATTCTGATTTGCAGCAAAAAATTGTAAAAAATGCTCATGAACAAGTGAAAGAAAAATTCAGCTTGGAAAACATGGTTCAAGCATATGAAGATTTGTATTTGGAATTAGCAAGATTAGAAGATTAATATTATTCCCGGCTTTAGCCGGCCTACTAAAGTAGGGTATAAATTTAAAAACTATGAAGATATTAATGGTTAATAAATTTTTTTATCGCAAAGGCGGTTCAGAAGCCTATATGTTTGATTTGATTGATTTATTGAAAAAAAATGGCCATCAAGTAATGGAATTTTCTATGCAGGATGAAAAAAATGAACCTTCAGCTTATGCTGATTATTTTATTAAAAATATTGATTTTAATAAAAGGGAGGGGTTTTTAAAAGATTTGCAAAAGGCTATACATTTGATTTTCTCTTTTGAAGCTAAGAGCAAGTTAGATGCTTTGCTAAAAAAAGAAAAACCGGATGTGGCGCATTTGCATAATTTTAATTTCCAATTAACTCCGTCAATTTTAGGAGTTCTAAAGAAATATAAAATACCGATTGTCTGGACAATGCATGATTACCATTTGATCTGCCCTAATTATCGTTTGTTTACCCAAGGCCAGGTTTGTGAAAGATGTAAAGTTCATAAATACTATAATTGCTGTAAATATAAATGCATTAAAGATAATAAGGCTATGAGCTTTTTAGCTATGCTGGAAATGTATTTGCATAAGATGATTTTAAAAAGCTATGACAAAGTTAAGCTTTTTATTGCGCCCAGTAAATTTTTAAAAAATAAAATTAATGAAAATTGGCAAATTAAAACAGATAAAATTAAACATTTGTATAATTTTATTGATTTGGCCAAATTTAAGCCTAGTTTTGAGGCAGGGGATGGTTTGCTGTATTTTGGCCGTTTAAGCCAGGAAAAGGGCCTGATGGTGCTTTTAGAGGCCATGAAAACTTTACCTGATATCAAATTGCATATAATTGGCGAGGGGCCGCAAAAGGATCAGATTTTAAAATATATTGCTGCCAATAAGTTGAATAATGTTAAGCTCTTAGGTCATAAAATGGGTCAGGAACTTTATGATTTAATTAGCCGGGCTAGGTTAGTTGTTATGCCCTCAATTTGGTATGAAAATAACCCGATTGCTATTTTAGAAGCTTTTGCTTTGGCTAAGCCGGTTATTGGTTCAGATTTAGGCGGTATCC
>CAYNWH010000003.1:0-44551 GCA_964400885.1 uncultured Gammaproteobacteria bacterium | reverse complement strand
TTAGAAGCTTTTGCTTTGGCTAAGCCGGTTATTGGTTCAGATTTAGGCGGTATCCCAGAACTAGTTGAAAATGGTAAAACTGGCTATTTATTTAAGGCCGGAGAAGCAAATGATTTACAGGTTAAAATTAAGGCGCTTTATAATGATTTAGAGTCTTGCCAAAAATTAGGACAAAATGCGCGCCAATGGGCAGAAAAACAGGCCCAGCCCCAGTTACATTTAACAGAAATTTTACAAATTTACCAGAATTTAGTTTAATAAGTTTTCGCTTGACATTTAGAAGTATTTCTGTTAAGGTCAAGTCAAATAAGGGGTAAATGCCCCTTTTTTTGGTCTTAAGATTTTGTCTTGACAAATATTTACAAATATGCTATTATACAATATTAAACTCTATATTGTATAAAATATATGAAAATTTACTTTATTGGTCAAAAAGGAATACCAGCCATCTATGGTGGCGTAGAACGTCACGTAGAGGAATTAGCAACTCGTTTAGTTAAAGAAGGCAACGAGGTTTTTGTTTATGTGCGCAATCATTATACACCTAAATATTTGCAAGAATATAAAGGTGTTAATTTGATTCATTTGCCAACGATCAAAACTAAACATTTAGATGCTATTAGCCATACTTTTTTGGCTACTTTAGATGTTTTAAGACGTGATGCTGATATTATTCATTATCATGCTATTGGTCCGTCTAGTTTGCTTTGGATTCCTCGCTTGCTAAAGAGAAAAGCTAAAATAATTTCTACCTTTCATTCTGATGACAGAAAGCATAAAAAGTGGGGATTTGTTGCCAGAAAATTTTTGAGTTTAGGCGCTTATATCTCAGTCAGATGGTCTCATAAAACTATTGCGGTTTCTCAGTATCAAAGCAAAGTTCATGGCCAGGAATTTAAAGGTGATTTAGAATATATTCCAAATGGCGTGCCGGTTTTTGCCAAGGCAGAGCCGAAAATGATTACTGAAAAATGGGGACTTTTAGGCAATGATTATATTTTAACTGTAGCCAGATTAATCAGACATAAAGGCATTCATTATTTAATCCAGGCTTATTTAGCTTTGCCAAATCCTGATAAAAAGTTAGTGATTGCTGGTGATGCTAATTACACTGACGATTATGTCCAATATTTAAAAACCTTAGCTGGCGATAACCAGAATATCATTTTTACTGGCAATCAAACAGGCCAGGCTTTGGCTGAATTATATTCTAATGCTTATGTCTTTGTTCAGCCTTCTGAAGCTGAAGGTTTTTCTATTGCTTTGCTTGAAGCTATGAGTTATGGTAAGGCTGTTATTGTGAGCGATATTGAACCAAACAAAGAAGCGATTTTTGATCTTGGCTTAAGTTTTAAATCTAAAAGTGTTACTGATTTAAGCCAGAAGTTGCAATATATTTTGAATCATTCTGAGCTGATTCCAGAAATGGGCGCTAAATTAAGAGACAGGACACAGACAGAATACAATTGGGATAATATTGTGAAAAGAACAATTGCTTTATATGGTTCTGCTTTAAAGCCAGGTGATGAGATTGTTTATACTAATAAATTCGGTTTAAGCCAATTCAAATAAATTTTACTTCAAAAAGAGCCCTCCCCGCTGTGCGGGGAGGGCTCTTTGTTTTTATAATTATAATTTACACCCCACTTCAGTGGGCTTATTTATAAATCAATGACCTGCTTCCGCCGTCGCAAAGCTTTGGCGGACGAGAAAGCAGGGTATAATTTTCAACTTTACACCCCACTTCAGTGGGTCGGTGAATTTATTTAAAATAGCCTGCTAAAGCAGGGTATAATTTTAATATTACTCCTTTAAGCTTTCGGGATTTGGGCTATAAAGCTTATTAGTAATTTTCCATTTTTCCACATATTGGCCCAGGCCGTATTGTTCATTTTTTCGTCTGACAGTCGGCCTTTTTTGCGACCACTTTAAGAGGCTGTCAAAGTTAATTTTATACCGGCCTCTGACCACGACATAGCGTATTTCCTGCTTTTTTAAAGCCCGTCTAATAGTTTTTTGCTCCAGGCCAAAGAGCTTAGCTGCTTCAGAAACAGAGAGTCTTATTGTGTTGACTTTTTGCATAAAATTTTGTCTAATATAAATATTTGTCTAGAAAAATCTGGACAAAGTTATTATAAATTATATTTTTAGTAAATGCAAGTCTAAATTTAATTAGGTTGTCTGGCTTTACTTATTGTTTAAATTTTGCTAATTTATATTAGCCTTTAAGCTCTTAGGTAAATTTTGTAAAATCAGTTTTAAAATGCTAATATTATATATACATAAATAATCTAAATAAATGTTACGTTGTAACATTTTTTAATATTCCACGTCTTATAAGATGACAGGCTATATAAAAGAAAAATACTTATTATTCAGAGCCAAAAACAAAGATCCTGAAGCCTTTAGTCAAGTTTATGATTTGTATGCGGAAAAGATTTATCGCTACATTTTTTTTAAAGTCAGGACACAGGAAGATGCTCAGGATTTGACCTCCGAAGTTTTTTTGAAAACTTGGCAATATATCGCGGAAAATAGTAAAGATATAAAAAATCTTAACGCTCTTTTTTATAAGATAGCCAGGAATTTGGTTATTGATTATTACCGTAAATTAAGCCAGCAGGAAGTGCTGATGGAGCAGGAAATTTTAGAACAGCAGGAAGCAGTTGTTAGCCAGACAGATTTGCAAGCAGTGGAAACAAAAATTGAGATGGAGAAAATTGAAGAAAAGTTAAGAGAGTTAAAAGATGAATATCGTGATGTAATTATTTTGAGATATATTGAACAAATGTCTATTAATGAGATAGCGCAAGTCATTGAAAAGAAAACAGGCGCAGTCAGAGTCATGATTTTTCGCGCGCTGAATACGCTGAAAGATTTAATGGAAGAAAAGGATCAATAACTAAATTTTATTACTTCATATATTTATGAGAAAAAATGAACTCATAAAACAACTTAATAGTTTACAGCAGAAAATTAAGCCGGATGGCAAGTGGCTGGAAAACAACCGGGATATTTTATTGAGTCAGCTTAAAGCTCAGACTAATTTTGATTTGGCTGAAAGCCAGAGGCATGGTTTGAAATTTGTCAAAAATATTTTTGCTTTTGCTTATAAGCCTGCAGTTAGTATGGCAGTTGTTTTTGTTTTGGTTTTTGGTTCTTGGATTGCTACTGTTAGTGCTACTAAAAATAGTTTGCCAGGCGACTTTTTATATAATTTAAAATTGACTACAGAAAGAGTGCAAGTTAATTTAGCTATGGATGAAGAAAAGAAAACCAATTTAGAGCTGGAATTTGCCGGCCGTAGATTGCAAGAGATAAAAACAGTAGTGGCAAATGCAGAAACAACGCCTCAGCAAAAGGGAAATCTGGATGTGACTTTGAAAAAATTTCAGGAAAGCATGGTTAATCTAAAAACTAACTTAGCTAAATTAGAAATTAAAGATAAGGATAAAGCTGTGGAAATTGCCAGTGTTTTGGACCAAAAAAGTCAAGAATATGTTGATATTTTACAGGATCAGCAGGAAAGCCTGCCTGAATTGGCGCAAAACACAGAAGATGCTATTAATGCTTCAAAAGGGACTTCCGAGAAAGCTTTGGATTTGATTATTAAGGAATTTGAAGCAGGCCAAAGCAATATGCAGCCTGATGACATTATTAATAAAGTCAGTGCCAGAATAGATGACTTAGAAAAGGTCATTACTCAGGCTAAAAGTGATTTGCAAACCATTAATATTAATCAAATAGTTTTAAATAAGCAGCTTGAAGAAAACGCTAAAGCCAAGCAGGCTGCTGAGGCTGAAGCAGCTCAAACTGAGGCAAATTCAGCTGAGCCTACTGATCAGGCAGCGGCTGCTGAAGAAACTGTGCCAGCTGATAATACTGCTGTGCCAGCTGATAATACTGCTGTGCCGGCTGATAATAGTGAAAATACAAATACTCAAGCAGAAACGCCAGCATGTCTTGGCAGCCAATGCCAGGCTCCAACGGCTGAGGTTTTACCGACTTTAGAAGAAATTCAGACTAAGCCAGATGAAGCTTATGCTTTACTGCAGCAAGCCAGGACAGGATTAAGGAACGTAGCTTTAGGCAAGGCTTTTGCTCTGGTTAAACAAGCAGATGATATCATGACTTTGGTGAACAAAGTAATTAATGCGAATGCAAAATATTTAGATATTGAAAGTCTCTTAAAGGAAGCAAATCAGCCACAGGCAGAGGAGCAGCAGCCGGCTAATAATGATAGTCAGGCTACAGATGCTCAGCAAAGCATTGATTCAGCGACGGCTGAAGAAAACGCAGGCTAATAATTAAGGTTTGAGTTATAGAGATTGTTCTTTTGGTTCTTTAAATTATCCCCAGTACCACGTAGGGTACTGGGCAAGCACAAGTATTTCATTATTATCCACAGAAGTGCTTGAAGGTTTTTCTAAATTTTGTATAATAATTACTAATGAGCAGCATCTACTAAAGTCTTTAGTAATTAAGAATCTGTTGAATTTAGAAAAACAGGTTTCTTTTTGTTTTAACGCACTTTGTCATTCTGAGTGCCTGCCTGTGGGCAGGCAGGTAACGAAGAATCTGTGAGATTACAGATCCTTCTCTGCGTTCAGGATGACAGCTATAGGACAAAGTGCATTGGAAATCTAATTAATAAAATATAAGCCCAGCACCACATAGGGTGCTGGGCAAGTGGGTGACTCGCCAGAGGCATAATAAATTGGTCATTAGCTCTTGGTTATTATATCCCTGGTGGGTCATCCACAAATTAGTCCAGAACCACTTTGGATTCTGGACAAGCCCTTTATAGGGTTACGCTGTAAACTTTGTTTACAGCAAGCTAATTAACCCTCTCTGCTTAGTTTTTTGCTAGGTCAAATAAGCAGCTTAACGCCTGTTTTTTTAAAGTTAAAGGTCGACATCGTCCTTTTATGTCGGTGACTTTTTAAAAAATTAGGAAAATTCTAAACCCCTTTGAGCCCCCTTAAAAATGGGGAGCGTAAGGGCGCAGAATCGTTAAGTTCCTTATCTAGTGAATTGAACAGAGAGTTAAGAAAGGAAGAATTTTCTTATGAGTAATTTAAGAAAAATTTTTACCTCAAGCGTAGTTGTTTTAACAATCATCTGGGCTGTTGGTTTGGCTGCTTTTGTGCCAACTGCACAGGCTGCTACTTTGACCTCAGGTGATTTGATCAAGGCTTCATTGCCTGCAGTTTACTACTATGCTTCTGATGGTAAAAGATATGTTTTCCCTGATGAGAAAACATACAAAACCTGGTACAGTGATTTCTCTACAGTAAAAACCATTACTGATACAGAGTTAGCTGCTATTTCAATTGGCGGTAATGTCACTTACAGACCAGGCGTTAAATTAGTAAAAATTACAACTGATCCAAAAGTATATGCTGTCTCTTTAGGCGGTGAATTGCATTGGGTTCAGACTGAAGCTATTGCTGTAGCTTTATTTGGCGCTGACTGGGCAACTATGGTCCAGGATGTTCCAGATCCATTCTTTGTAAATTACACTGTGGGTACAGCAATCTCTGATGCTTCACAATACAGCCCGGCTGATGAAATGGCTGCTGCTACCTCAATCAATGTTGATTTGGGTCTTGGCGCACCAGGCGCTGGCGGTATGGCAGTTTCTATTGCTTCTGACACTCCAACAGGCGCTACCTTACCATTAGGCGCTACTGGCGTTAAAGTTTTGAAATTTGTGGTTAGCGGCAATGGTACGCTTTCTACTTTGACTTTGAAAAGCAATGGCGTTGGTAATGCTGGTGATATTGCAGCTGCTTATCTTTATGATGGCACTACCAGATTAACTTCTGGCAAGTCATTCAATACCACTACTAAAGAAGCTACTTTCAATCTGAACATAGCGATTAGTGGTTCTAAAACTTTAACCTTGATTATTGATGTTTCTGCTGCAGCAGTTGCTTCTGATCAGCACGCTTTTGCTGTGATTAATGCTAATGGCACTGCTATGGCTGGTGTTCAAGGCAGTACCTTTACTATGGGTGCTCAAACAGTCAGCACTGTAATCGTTGATCCATTAACTGCTCCTAGCAATCCAAAAGTTGGTACACAAGGCGCTTTGATTGCTGAAGTCAAAATCACTGGCGGTGCAAATGATGCTGTGATTAATCAATTGACCTTTACTCAGATTGGTTCAATTGGCACTGATGAAGTTAAGAACTTTGTCTTGAAACAAGGCACTATGACAGTGGCTACAGCTAGCGCAATAACAAATGGCGATAAAATAATTTTGCCATTTACCACTCCATACAGTTTGCTTTCAGGCGCTATTAAGAACTTCAGCTTATATGCTGATGTTTCTGGCAGACCAGGCAGGACAATTTCTGTTTATATTGATGAAAGCACTGATATTCAAATCACTGATGCTTTGTATGGTTTTGGCGCTGCTATTACCAATAATGTTGGTTCTGGCGCTGCTATTACTATTACAACTGAAGGCGGTGTTGTGACTATTGCTTTCAATGGCCCAGTGACTGGTGATGTTTCTAAGGGTGGCCGTGATGTAACCTTATTCCAATTCTCTTTGACTTCAGCTGCTGCAGTTGATGTGAAAAATGCTTATGTAAAGATTGATGGCGCTGGAGCTGGTCAATTTGTTAAAGGTTCTGGTGGTACTGCTTACTTTACTGACATTAAAATCGTTAATTCTGATACTGGTGGCACTGTTTCTGGCCCGATTGCTTTGCCAGGTGCTTTAGCTGCTAGTTCAGTTAGTTCAGGTGTTTTAACTTTACCTGATGACTTTAATGTTGATGGCACTTTGAATTTAGCTATTACCGCTGATTTATCAAGCACAGAAGATGTGGGTGGTGAATTATTTGGCAATACTTATACTGTTACTTTTGGTAACACAACAGCTGGCTACATTTTCAATGGCGGAGCTGATATTAAATATTCAGCTTCTAATGACTATGTAGCTGCTGGCGACATTGTGCCAAATGCACCAATCGTTGGTAATCCGCAAACTGTCTTGTCATCTATGTTAGATGTCAATGTTTCCAGCTCAATTGGTGATAATACCCATGTGAAAGGCGCAACTGGCGCTCAATCAGTGGCTTTTGTCTTCTCATCTGGTTCTGACAGCGCTGTGGCTATCAGCAAACTGATTGTTAACCCAAGAGCTGATACTAATGATGCTGGTAATACTGGTGCTCCTGACGGCACTTATGCTGGTGTTAATGATTTAGCTGCTAACAGTGTTATTGCTGCTGCTAATTTATGGCAACAGACTGACAGCGGTTATACTTTGCTTTCAGGTCCAAAAACTGTCCAAGCTACTTTAGTTGCCGGCGTGGCTGTACCAGGCACTGAAACTGTCACTTTTGATAATTTCGATGTGACTGTGCCAGCTGGCGATTCTATTGTCTTGATAGTCAGCCTTGACCTTACTACAACTGCTACTAATGATGGTGGTAATGACAACGTTGCTATTACTATCCAATCAGCTGCCAATATCGTGGCTGAAGATAAGGATAATAATACTGTGACTGCTACTACTGGTGGCGGTGCGGCAATTGTTATTGTTAATGACAATAATAACCTTGCTCCATTAGTCCCACAAGTAAAGAGCATTGTGACTCCTATTGGTACTTTTGCTATTAGCGCTGATTCATCTGACACTGCTTATCGTTCAAGATTAGTGCAGATGGGCGCAACTGGCCAAAAAGCTTTGAAAATCAAAGCTAGAGGTACTAATGAAAACTTTAGAGTAACTGATACCAGATTTACAGTCGCTACTACTCCAGCTAATGTGACTTCATTGACTATTACTTATCCAACAAATGAAGCTCAAACCACTTTTGAATCTAAGACCTCTGTCTTAGTTAGCGGCGTAGCTTCTTTTGCTGGTATGAACTGGTTTGTAACTAAAGATACTGATAGTTACTTAACAGCAACTGCTACTGTGAATACTGATACTAATGGCGCGCTTTCTGCTAATAATCCATTTACAGTGACCATGCAAACAGACGATAATGATTTGAATTCTGCTGTTAATAACTTCACTAAAGTCATTGGTTTGTCTTCTGGGTCTCGCGTTGCCACAACAGCTGCTAATGCTGATTGTGCTGGCAATGCTATCTTTGCTAGAAAGACTGTCATTACTATTGACAAAAATGCTAGCTCACCATCAGGTTCTTCTATTCCTGGCTTAAATGATTACTTAATCTTTAATGTCACGAATACAACCGGTAATACAGCTGTTATTTATGGCATTACTTTGACAGCCAATGGCTCTGATGCTAATTCTGCTGACTGGGTCTGTTCCGGTTCTACTTTAGATGGTTCTATCAGGATTTATGACACGACTGATCCATCAACTGACTTGGTTGATCCTATAATCGGAACAACAGCAACTGATCTTGCTGGCGTTTGTATTGGTCTTGGAGCTGATTCTACAGAGTATTATGTACCGTTATCAAATGATGGTGGTACTACTCAGGGCATTTCTATCTCTGCTGGTTCTACCCGATCATTCAAGGTTAAAGCCGATACTAGCGGCGCTAGTGCTGCTTCTGATGATTCATTCAGATTTGATATCACTAACGCCAATGATACTGCAGCTGCTGGTACTGACTTACAATGGGATGACGGTTTAGGCGGTGGTGCTGCTAATAACAATGGTTATAAAGTTGATAACCTACCAGTTAATGGCGGCAACTTCGTGTTCTAATGATCTAGTCTGATTCTGATAAAAGAGACCCCGCATAGCGGGGTCTCTTTGTGTTTAATTGATTGTTCTTTTTTATAACTAAAAAAGAACCAAAAAAGTTTTGGGGGTGGCAAATGCGCTAGTGCAAATAATGCCTTTTGTTCATTGTTTTGGACGCTTAGTTGCCACCCCCAAACCCCTAAGGTGGAAATAACCCGTATGTACTGATAAATCTAAAGTTAAAGAATAAAAGATTGAGTCGCCCAAGCAGAGGTCGAATTGCACCAAGGCATGGGTCTGTTCTGCCTGCCCACCAGAGCATGAGCGTAGGTGGGAGCAAAGCCGAAGGGAGCCTTGGCTATCCGAAAGGAAAAACGTCCGCACTTTGTCATTCTGAGCCCCGCTACGCGGAGCTTGTTTTGTTCTTTATTTCACACCGGCAAATCTCCCCCTAAGATAAGGGGGAGATTATAGAGGGGGTTTGAATTTTACCCCATTTTTCGCTAAAATTAATGGTATGAGACGGTAAGATCTAGCGACGAATTAATTCGTCGCTACCCGTTTTAAAGCTAACTATTAATTTTTTCATTTATGCCTAAAAAGAAAAAACTTTGGCTTAATAATTTTGTTTCGCCCATTATTGCTTTGGTTTTAATCTTAATTTTGCTGGCCATTATACTTTGGCAAAAAGGTTTTATATTAACCCCCAAGCAAAATGACTTGGGCTTGACTGCTTTGACTGCCAGAAATTTGAATGCCGATGATCTGAAAACTTATCAGGATGCTGTGGCCACTTTGCAAACCACGCCTGAAGAAAAAGCTGCCGCCTTGAACTTGGGTTACATTTATCGCCAGCAGGGTTTGTACCAGGACGCGGAAAAAGCTTTCAATTATCAGTTGCAATTTGACGAGCTGGATGGGGAAGCTTTATTAGGCTTGGCGCGGGTTTATACTGATGAAGGCAAATATAAAGATGCTGAAGATGCTTATTATAAAATTATTGATGTTTATCCTTTGTATATGATCGCTTATCATGAATTATTAGCTTTATACCAAAGCGGCAAATTGCCTTTGAATGATAAGTTTATTACTGAAGCTGATTATTCTTTGCAGTTTGAAGGCAGTGAGTCGTATCAGGATGAGTTAAAGCAATTGTTATTGGATTATAATTTGATACCGAAAGAATAGAGCACGGCATAAAAATTTGTATATTTTGAGTGGATAGCCGAAGCTTTTATGCTTCGGCGGAGCAGGATTTGCAGCAGGGCATAAAAGCCCTGTTTACCCAAAGACAGGATTTGCAGCAGGGCATAAAAGCCCTGCTTACCCAAAGAAAAGAGAGCACATATTAAAATATAAAAATAAAAATAAAAAAATGCATAAATTTAATCAGCCTGGTGATATTCATTTCGTGACGTTCCGGACACATTATAATTATCCCTATTTTAAGGATAAAAAAAATTGTTCGATTTTATTGGAGGAATTGGATTTTTATGGAAATAAATTAAATTTAAAAATTTATGGCTATGTAATTTTGCCCGACCATTTTCATTGTTTAATATATTTTAAAAGTGAAAAGTTAACAATTTCCAAAGTGATGCAAAGCATAAAGGGCGCAAGTGCTCGAAGAATTATTGATTTATACATCAGTTCGGGTAGTCAAGAGCATCCGCTCTTGACGCGTCTGGAGCAGATGCTCCAGACTACCCCAAGGGAGAGGAAACTTGGAGGCATGAAGCAGAGGCTCCATGCTATCCCAAAGGGGCATAGGCGAGGTTTGAAATTTCGCATTTGGCAGCCCGGATTTTACGATTTTAATATTTATACCAATAAAAAATTCTGGGAAAAGCTTGATTACATTCATAAAAATCCAATTAAGCATAAGTTAACCGATAATATCGCCAATTATAAGTATTGCTCATTGCGCAATTATGAGCTTAATGATCATTCAATCTTTAAAATAGATTATCGAGAAGATTAAAAAGTTTAAAATTATGAGATTATTTAATTTAAAATTTATCCAGGAGGGGCGAGAGCGGGTGCCCCTCAAATCTCAACCGGAGAGGCGAGATTTGATACCCCTTAAATCTCCGCCTAAGATTAGGGGGAGATTTAAGCGGGGGTTGATTATTTTATCCATCTTGGCCTTGCTCGCCCCTCCGGCTTTGGCTTTTGGAACCAATGCTTTAATTAACTGGCAAGCGCCTTATGTGACTTTTTATCCTGCTACTTTTGATAATTTGGTCATGGATTTTAGTTTAATAGTGACTAAAGCAGATGAAGTTAATGCTATTGCCTTGAAAAATTTAGGCGGAGCTGATTATTTAAGGCAGATCAAATATCTTAAGCTTTGGTTAGATCGGGGAGAACCAGGGTTTCAGGGGATGGGTGTTGATCAGGAACTAGGCAATTTGAATTATTCATCAGGAGCTGAGACTTGGTATTTGGATAATTTAAACATAGACATTAGTGATAATTTGCGTTTTTTTGTGACAGTGGAGACTTATAGCCTGGTGCAGAAAACAGAAACTATCCAAATGCAGTTTCCAGCTTTGCTGGATAAAAATCAAGATGGGCTTTTTCAAGTGGGGGATTTGGGTATTTTTATGGCCTCAGGCAATAATGGCCCGACTGACTCGCCTTTGACGAATATTAATATGCAGGTTTTTAGCACTTCTGGCGTGGATAATTTTGGCGCTAAAATAGTAGTTACTAATTTGCATGATGGCGAGCTGATCAATGATGATCATTTTACAATTGAAGGCTTGGCGCGTGATCAGGGTGGCCATGATTTTACTATTTTCCAAATCATGATTAATGACCAGACTTTTAATATTACTGATTATGATAGCCAGACTTATATCTGGCAATATTATTGGCAAAATATTGCTGACGGTGATTATACGCTTCAGGTTAAGGCTTATGATAATTTAGGCAATCTGGGTGAAAGTGAGCCTGTTAAAATTAGTGTAAAAAAACAAACATTGGCGACAGAAAATTCACAATTTACTATTAATAAAGATACTATATTAAATACAGGACTTGATCCGGCGAAAATCACTATTAGTCTTAAAGATATTGAAAATCAGCCATTGCCCAACCGCGCTGTGGCTTGTGTTGGCGCTAATACGATTATTACCATGTCAGGCAATCAGACCGATGTTAATGGTCAGTTAATCTGCGAAGTTCGTTCAACTAAAGTAGGCGTTAAAAATGTTGAAGTTAGCTTGGAAGGCTTGATTTTAACAATTTTTTCAATAAATGTGATTGATAATAAATTATCAAGCAGCATTAATTTTGGTGATCTGATTAAGGGTTCTGGACTAGCAGTTTATTATTATGGCTCTGATGGCCAACGTTATGTTTTTCCCAATGAAAAAGTTTATGGAAGCTGGTATGCTGATTTTTCGCAGGTGAAAACTATTAGTGATGAAGCTTTGGCTTCAATTGCCATTGCCGGCAATGTGACTTATCGGCCAGGCGTGAAATTAGTTAAAATTACCACTGACCCTAAAGTTTACGCGGTAAGCCAGGGCGGGGTTTTGCATTGGTTGCAAACAGCAGAAATTGCCCAAGGACTTTATGGCAAAAATTGGGAGGCTTTAATTCAGGATGTGCCAGATACCTTTTTTGTTAATTATATTGTGAGCAGTCCAATTACTCAGTTAAGCGATTATAATCCGACAGCAGAACAAGGCAATTCTCAAACTATTAATCAAGATAAGAATTTGGAAGGCAAAATACAGCCGACTAGTTAATAGTCAATTAATTTTAAAATATATATTCCCCCACGGATAGTCGAAGCTTTTATGCTTCGGTAGAAAATCGGTTACGGCAGGGCATAAAAGCCCTGCCTACCTGCGGAGGAGATGGTAAATTCGCGACAGGGCATTAAAGCCATCTGGCCGTGGATATTGCAAAATAAAAATAAAAATATGCGCAGATTTAACCAGCCGGGCGATATTCATTTTGTGACGTTTAAAACATTTCAAAACCGGCCGATTTTTAAAGATGAGAAATGTTGTGAGTTATTTTTGAAAAATTGCGAATTTTATCGGCAAAAATATGATTTAAAAATATACGGTTATGTGATTTTATATGATCATGTGCATCAATTGATAAGGTTTGATATGGCAAAGTTTCCAAAATTGACGATTTCCAAAGTGATGCACGGAATAAAAGGAAGGTCAGCCCAATTAATTTCCAAATATATATTTTCCCAATTGGGTAGCCGAAGCTTTTATGCTTCGGCGGGCCATAATCTGCGCCAGGGCATAAAAGCCCTGCCTACCCGAAAGAAAGAGGGAAAATATATTTCAACGCGTGATTGTTTGAAAATTTGGCAACCCGGATTTTACGATTTTAATATTTACACGGCTAAAAAATTCTGGGAAAAGCTTGATTATATCCATAAAAATCCGATTAAGCATAAGCTGACCCAAAATATAGCCCGATATAAATATTGTTCTTTGCGCAATTACGAGCTTAATGACCATTCAATATTTAAAATAGATTATTTAGAGTTTTGAAAATATGAGGAAGAATAAAATTTTAATTATTTTTTTAATTTTTAGCCTACTGGGATTGGCTAATTTTGCTTATGCCCAGGAATTAACGCCTAACGATCCTTATTACAACAAACAATGGTATTTGGATAAATTAAACATGCCCCAAGTTTGGGCTCAAGAGAGCGGCAAAAATAGCGTAATTATTGCGGTCATTGATTCTGGCGTGGATATTTCTCATCCTGATTTGCATAATAATATCTGGGTCAATCAAAAAGAAATTTTAGGCGATAATATTGATAATGACCATAATGGCTATGTGGACGACCTTAATGGCTGGGATTTTTTAACGGGTACGAATGATCCTTCGCCTAAATATGATGAAAATTGTCTGGCGCGGCAAACCTGTTTGGAAGAAGCTATTTTGCATGGCACTTTTATTTCTGGCGTGGCTGCGGCTATTGGTAATAATAGCCTGGGCATTACGGGCATGGGCTGGCAGACAAAAATTATGCCTTTACGGGTTTTAGACCAAAATGGAGCTGGCAATACCCAGGATGTGATTGCCGCTATTAATTACGCTATTCATAATGGGGCAGATATTATTAATTTAAGTTTTGTGGGTGATTCTTATGATCCGGCATTAGGCAGAGCTTTGGAAAATGCTTTTAATGCCGGTATTGTGATAGTGGCTGCTGCTGGTAATGAGGATTTTCAGGGACATGTTTATAATCTTGATATTAATAAAGAGTATCCTGTCTGCCATCAAGGCACTAATGGCGAAAATATTGTTATTGGCGTAGGCGCCAGTGATCCAAATGATAAATTGGCTAATTTTTCTAATTATGGTTCCAGCTGTGTCGATGTGATTGCTCCTGGCCAGGATTTTTTTGGCACTATTATCCATGATCCGCAAATCAGTGTTTTTCATGATTATTATGGCGGTCTTTATTCTGGCACTTCTTTGGCTGCGCCAGTAGTTTCTGGCTTGGCAGCTTTAATCAAGTCTTTTAAACCTACTTTGACTAACCGCGAGATCAGAGATGCTATTTTAAATAATACTGACAATATAGATCAGTTAAATCCTGCTTATGCCGGCAAGTTAGGCAAAGGCTTAATTGATCCTGTGAAAATTTTTCAAGCCCTTAAATTAACAAGTGGCAATAGCGGTTTAATTAAGGGGTCTGGTAAATCTGTTTATTATCAGGCAGTCAATGGCCAACGTTATGTTTTTCCGGACGAAAGTACTTTTTTTACCTGGTATGATGATTTTAAAAGTGTGAAACAGATATCAGATATGGAATTAGCTGATATTCCTATTGGCGGCAATGTGACAATCAGGCCAGGCACGAGATTAGTTAAAATTGCTAGCGATCCTAAGGTTTATGCTGTTGATCAAGGCGGGGTTTTAAGATGGGTAGAGACTGAAGATTTAGCTCGTTTGCTTTATAGCGAAAAATGGGCTGCTTCAGTGGTAGATGTTTCTGATGCTTTTTTTATTAATTATAAAATAGGCGAGCCAATTACTGATGCTTCTGCTTATGATCCCTTTGTAATAAAAAATCAGGTTATTTCCATTGATATTGATAAGGGCTTATTATAAAATTTTCAATTTATAATTTATAATTTTAAATCAATTTTTAATGATTAAATTCGTAAATAAATTAGTCCAGAAGGAGATTTGTCGGCAATTTATTAAATTTTGTCTGATTGGCTTATTAAATACAATTATTGATTATTCAATTTATTTATTTTTTAGTCGGTCAATTGGTTTGTATTTTCTTTACGCTAATATAATTTCTATTTCTGTAGCCATGACTTTTAGCTTTTTTGCCAACAAATATTGGACATTTCAAAATAAAGATAAGCGTTTAAAAACACAATATTTGAAATTTGCTGCTGTTAATGTGGTGTATTTTTTTCTTAACAACTCTATTTTATTTGTTTTAGTGACTTATTTGGCAGTTTTTGATTTATTAGCTAAAATAATAGCCATTATTATCGGATTGTCATGGAACTTTTTCGTTAATCGGCATTGGACCTTTAGAAATGTAGAAGTTAAATCTCAAATCCCCAAGGCTGAAATTTAAATAATAAGGGCTTTATTTTTTTAATTAAATTTGCTAGAATAAGAATAATTATATCAATCACTAATTACCAATTACTAATTACTAATTACTAATAAATACAATAATATGGCTGAAATTTTTAAGAGAAGTAACATTTTAGTTTTAGGGGGAGCGGGTTTTATTGGGTCGCATCTTTGCGATAAATTAATAGCAGATAATAATGTTATTTGCTTTGATAATTTCATTTCTGGGCAACAGGAAAATATTGACCATTTATTGCAAAATGAAAATTTTATTTTTATTAATGATGATGTTAATAATTTAATCAGCCTGGATAAATATCCAGAACTGGAACGTTTCCAAATCAAATTTCAAGGCATTCAGGAGATCTATGATTTGGCCTGCCCAACCGCACCTAAGGATTTTCAAAAAAATGCTGTTATCACAGCTCACACAAATAGCTTGGGCGTGATCAGGGCTCTTGATCTGGCAGTTAAGTACAAGGCTAAATTATTGCATTATTCTTCCTCAGTCGTTTATGGGCCTCGCAATGATAAGGCGTCGACTATGAAAGAACATATTTATTATGCTAGCGATCCGCTGACTCCCAGGGCTTGTTATGATGAAGGCAAAAGATTTGCTGAAACTTTAGTTTCTACTTATCGTCAGTTTTATAATCTTGATGCTAAAATCTTGAGGATTTTTACTGTTTATGGCCCGCGCATGCCTTTATTTGTTGGCCATATGCTGCCTGATTTTATCGTAGCGGCATTAGATAACCAGCCCTTAGTTATTTATGGCGATAGCACTTTTACTACGACTTTATGCTATGTAAGCGATGTGATTGATGCCAGCTTGAAAATGATGGCTTCAGCAGAAAGCGGACCTTTTAATATTGGCAGCCCACAAGAACATAAAATTGCAGATATTGCTCAGCAAATAATTAAAATGACCAAATCAAAATCTGAAATACGTTATGCTGATCCTCTACTTTTTATGTCGCGTTTAGGTATGCCAGATATTAGTAGAGCCAAGGAAAGAATAGAATGGTTCCCAATCGTTACTTTAAATAAAGGTTTAGAGTTAACAGTAGAATATGCTAAAGCCAATAAAGTAATGATTAATTGGGATGAGGTCAAAGATATAAGTGATTAGATTTAAGATTTAAGATTTAAGTTTAGTTTTAAAGGGTAGAGTAGCGGATTTACTCTATCCTTTTATAAAATTATGAAAAAAGTTGCAATAATCATTGTTAATTATAACGGCCGAGAATATTTAGCTGATTGTTTGGCTAGTTTGTTTAATTTAGATTATCCCAAAAGTGAATATAAAATATTTTTAGTTGATAATGCTTCAACTGATGGTTCTTTGCTATTTGTTAAACATAATTTTCCCGGAGTTGAAGTTATTGAAAGCAAGGAAAATTTAGGTTTTGCCGAAGGGAATAATATTGTTATGCGCAAAGCTTTAGCTGAAAATTTTGATTATGTTTGTTTAATAAACCAAGACACCATTTCAGAACCGGATTTTTTGTCTAAATTGGTTGAGGTTGCAGCAAAAGATGCCAAAATTGCCGCAGTTCAGCCGCGTTTAATGCTTTATCCTGAAAAAGATAAAGTTAATTCCCTGGGCAATTCAATTCATTATTTAGGCTTTGGCTTTTCCAGCGGCGGTTATCAAAAATTTACAGGTGATTTAGAACCAAAAGAAATTGCTTATGCTTCAGGCGCTGCGGTTTTAATTAAGAGTGAAGTTTTGAAAAAAATCGGTCTTTTTGATCCTGATTTTTTTATGTACCATGAAGATTTGGATTTAGGCTGGCGTATGAGAATGGCGGGTTACAAGATTTTAGTTGTGCCCGATGCAGTTATTTATCATAAATATGTATTTTCAAAAAGCATAAAGAAGTATTATTTTATGGAGCGCAATCGGTTTATTTGTCTTTTGGAAAATTATAAATGGGGCACTATAATTTTAATTACGCCGGCTTGCTTACTGATGGAATTCGGTTTGTTTTTATTTTCCTTAAAATCAGGCTTTTGGCTGGAAAAACTCAAAGTTTATGCTTATTTTTTAAAGCCTAAAAGCTGGCTGAAAATATTTAAGCATAGAAAAGAAAAAAAGAATTATAGGCAAGCCAAAGATAGGAAGATTGCTAAAATTTTTACTGGTAAAATAGAGTTTCAGGAAATTGATAATTTTATCCTAAAAAATATTGCTAATCCTATATTTAATGCATATTGGCAAATCATTAAAATTTTGCTAATTTGGTAGTATATTAAGTAAAAAGTTATAAAGTAAAAAGTTTATAAAGATTGTTGTCTGTTTTTTACTTTATGGACTTTATAACATTCAAACTTATGAAAGTAGCACAAGTTGTCTGCCGTTTTAAGCCTTATAAAGGAGGTATAAGCAATGTTGCCTATAATCATGCTTTGGGTTTGGCAAAATTGGGTCATAAAGTCACTGTTTTTACGCCTTTATACAGTGAAAAAGATCGAAGATACACTTCGCCTGAGTTTGAGATAAAACGTTTAGTTACCTGGGGAAAAGTTGGCAATGGCGCTTTTTTGCCTCAGCTTTTTTGGCAGTTAAAAGATTTTGACATTGTTCATTTGCATTATCCTTTTTTTGGCGGGGCTGAAGTGCTTTGGCTTTTAAAAGCTTTAAAGGGCAAAAAAATGAAATTCATTATTACTTATCACATGGATGTGGTTGGTGGTATTTTTATCAAGCCATTTTTTAAATTTCATACTAAATATATTATGCCCCGGATAATTAAAGCTGCCGATAAAGTCATAGTTGATTCTATGGATTATGCCCAGCATTCCAATATCAAAGATTTAATTAAAGCAGAGCCGGAAAAGTTCATAGAAATTCCACCCGGCGTTGATTTGGACAGATTTTTCCCTTCGCAAAGAGATAAAGAACTTTTATATAAATACAGCATTAACCCGGAATTTGACAGAGTTTTGCTTTTTGTGGGAGCTTTGGATAAGGCCCATTATTTTAAAGGCATTGAATTTTTAATAAATTCTTTTAGCGTTTTAGATTATTCAGGCGATCAGGATGCTCTTTATCGCATTAAGCTTTTAATTGTTGGCGAAGGCAATTTGAAGGAAAAATATAAGGGAGAAGTAGATGAGGAAGGATTGCAAGACAAGATTCTTTTTGCTGATCCTGTTTCTGATAAGGATTTACCAAAATATTACAATTTAGCCGATGCTATTATTTTGCCTTCTATTGACCGCTCTGAAGCTTTTGGCATTACTTTAACTGAAGCTATGGCCTGCGCAAAGCCAGTGGTGGCTTCTGATTTGCCTGGCGTCAGGAGCGTCGTGGAAGACGGTATGAATGGTTTTGTCTTTGAGGTCAAACAAGAAGGTGATTTGGCTAATAGAGTCAATCAATTATTTAAAGATAAAGGATTAAGGGAAAAAATGGGCCAAGCCGGCCGAGCTAAAGTAGAAAAATATTATAATCATGACTTTGTGACAAAAATATTAGTAAGACTTTATGAAGAATTAGTCAGATAGTAATTGGCCGCTAGTAATCAGCCAAATTTATGAAAATCGGGTTAATTAACAGTTTATACAAACCCTATAAACGCGGGGGAGCGGAAGTGGTTTTTCGGCGCATAGTCAAAGAACTTAAAAAAAACGGCCATGATGTTTTTGTAATTACAATTTCCGGCAAAAAGCAAAAAACTGATTTTTTTGTCACAGAAATGGATGACATCAAAGTTTATCGTTTTTATCCTAAAAATATTTTTTCTTTTATTGAAATAAACAGCCAGCCAGTTTGGAAAAGATTAATTTGGCACATTATTGATACTTTTAATTTTCATTCTTACCGCCAGATTAGAAAAATTTTAAAGCAGGAAAAACCGGGTTTAGTTTTGAGCCATAATTTAAAAGGCCTGGGCTATCTGACCTTAAGAGCAGTTAAAAGTTTAAAAATAAAAAATATCCATACGCTACATGATGTCCAGCTGGTTAATCCTTCAGGCTTGATTATAAAAGGTCAGGAAAAACAAAATATTTTATTTAAAATATTTGCTAATATTAGCAGAATTATATTAAATAGCCCTGAGGTTGTAATTTCGCCTTCTAAATGGCTTTTAGATTTTTACCGTGATTACGGCTTTTTTGAAAAATCCAGAGAAGTCATTTTGCCAAATCCCGTGATAATTGATTTGGATGAGCAACAAATCATAAAAAAATTTGATGATAAAATGGTTAATTATATGATTTTAGGACAGCTGGAAGAACATAAAGGTATTTTATTTTTACTGGAAGTATTTGCTAAATTTAATAAATTAAATAATTGCCGTTTGATTGTAGTGGGTACTGGACGGCTGGAAAAATTCTTAAGAGAAAAATATAAAAATTGTGATTGGATAGAATTTTTAGGTTTTGTGCCGCAAAAAGATTTGGGCAAAACAGTTTTTAAACGAGTGCATTATACAATAATTCCTTCTCTTTGTTATGAAAATTCACCCAGCACGATTTATGACAGTTTTAGATATGGGACGCCGGTTATTGCTGCAGAAATAGGAGGCATTCCAGAATTGGTGCAAGAAGGCGTTAATGGTTATACTTTTGAAGCAGGCAATAAAATTAGTTTATTGAATAAATTAAATATGAGTTTGCATAATTTAGACAATTACCAGCAAATGTCAGAAAATGCTAAAATAAGAGCAAAGGATTATGACATTAAAAATTATATTTATAAGATATTGAATTTGTAATTAGTCATTGGTCATTATTAATTTGTTAAAGGTATGTATTATTACCGCCGCAAAAGCCATCCAGTACGCTGGATTATAATTATAATCATCCTAATTATTTTAGGCTTTTTAGGCTATTGGTTTTATGTTAATTATTTTAGCAAGATTGATTTTAATAAAGATAAAGAATTAGTAAAAGGGGAAAATCAAACAGATTCAGCAACCAAATCATTGTTAGCTAATATTGCCTTTGTTCAGGGAGACGTCAATGCTAACATTGACAATAAGGGTTATGATAAAGCGCTTAAAGATACAATCTTGCAGCAGGGCGATAAAATTAAGACAGGAGAAAATTCCTTGACAGTTTTGAATTTAGAAGGCGGTTCAGTTATTCGGCTGGCTCCTAATACAGAAATCGTTTTGACAAGCTTAATGTCTGATAATGCGATTATTGATCAGCTTACAGGCCGTACCTACCACAATTTAAGTGAAAATAAAAAATATCAGGTGTCTTCTTTAGGCCTGGAAGCAACTGCCGAAGGCACAAAATTTGAATTAATTACTAATTCTGCGCAAAAATATTTAACTGTTTTAGATTTTGAAAATAATGTTAAGCTGGAGATTTTTGATGATCAGGGGATGTTATTAGCCGGACGTTTAAAGGCTAATGAAAAAGCTTTAATTGATCTTAAAGCTGATAAAAATAATTTATTAAAGTTTGAAGACTTTACTAGTAAAAGTTTAGAAAAAGAAGATTGGTATAAATGGAATTTTGACTTGGATAAAAAAATCGGCGAACCGATTGAAAACAGTAATATCAATGTAAATGAAGAGCCGGATTTTGAGGTTATTACAGAAAGTCTTGAATTATCCGCTGAAGTTAAAGAAACCGGAGTTTTCCTTTCCTGGGCTGCTTATAATCAGGATGATTTTAAAAATTATGAAATCGTACGTTCGGAGACTAATAGTGATTTAAAATATCCGGATGATAAAGCAATTAAAACTTTTGCTACTAAAGGGCTAAATTCTTATTTAGATGCTGCGGCAGAAAAAGGCAAGAAATATTATTATAGGATTTGCGTTTTAAAAATTAGTGACAAAGTTTCCTGCGGCAACGTGGCGAGTGCAGAAATTCCCGCAGAAGAAGAAAAAGATACGCTGGCGCCGGCTGCGCCTTTAATCTCTGCTAGTATTTCAGCCTCAGGCGTTAATTTAAGCTGGTCAGCTAATAAGGAAAGCGATTTTAAAGAATATGTTATTTTAAGGACTTTTAATAATGTTAATCTTAATTATTCAGCTGATAAATTAAGCTCCAGTAAATATAATCAATTTACCGACCAGTCAGTTAATATTACCAGCGTGGGCAATTACTATTATAGAGTTTGCAGTTTTGATGAAACAGGTAATTTTGCTTGTTCTAATATTATAATAATTGAAAACGGTCAGGTAAAATAAAAACCCGGCAATTCAACTTTGAATTTACCTGGTCATCATTAGCTATTTATGCTGATCAAGCCATTGGTCAGTTTTTTTATTTAAAATATTTAAAAATTAAGATTTTATCATCTAAGTTATAAGCAGCATTAGCTTCTGGCAGAGCTGCATCAGAAATTATTGTAAAGCGGCTCCAGTAGCTGGGCAAAACAAAATAAGCCTGATTAACGCCAGTTAAATCCATGGCTTCCAGTATATTTTGTTTGCTTGGCGTTTCATAAATCATTTTTTCAAAATATTGATAAAGCTCGCCACCAGTGGGTATAGGATAAAAATACTGGCCATTATAATATCTGGTAAACCCAAAAGTTTTTAAGGCAGCAGCACTGGTCATTTGATCTGTCAGCACTATATAATCCTGACCTTGGCTGTTTTGTTCAATAAATTGCACGGCATCTAAATCAGACTGGGAAAGATTAATGAATTTACTGTTATTATAATCATCAAAACGGGGATAGCTTAAGTACAAGTTAAAAGTTATAAAGCTGGAAAGTAAAAAGATAATAAATATTTGGTAGATTGGTCTTGAGCTTGCCTTGTCTATAAATATATAAAAGCCATAAATTACTATTGGTAATAAAAAGTAAAATGCCAGTTGCCAGACTCTCTGGCTAAAATCACTTTGCTCATAGTCAATAATAAAAGAAACTTTTATAAAATTTAATAAGATTGCATTGATAAGCAGAATTATAAAAGTTAAAATCGATGCTAAAAATATTTTAACTTTTTTTTGTTTAATTAAATGAATAAAAGCAAGAATCGCAACTAAAATGAAAATCCAGTAGATGGAATATTTATATAAATAAGCAATGTCTAAGAAATAATTATATTGTCTGGTAAAAATAGTTGGCCATTCAATTAAATTAAAACCGCTTGATTCAATAGTAACTTTGTAAATTGAAATAATTGAGTTAAATAGCAACGCTAAAGGCAGAGCAAAAATAGAAAGTAAAGCGAAAATTATTAAGATAATTTTATTGGTCAAATTCCAGTTTTTTATCAGCCAGGTAATTATTAAATAAATTAAAATCGGAATGCCAGCTAATGGATGAATGACTAGAGCAGTTAAAGTTAAAAAAATAAGATAATAAAAAGGTATTTCTTTGTCTTTAAAATATAAAAAGGAAAGAAATAAAATTATTACAGTAAAAAGGTTGGCCAAGGCTTGAGGAGTGGTGGCAATCAATAAAGTAAAAGGCAGGAATAAAAAGATTAAAGTTAAAATTTGGCAAATGTTTTGCGGCCAGGCAAAAGTTTTGGTTAATGATTTATAGATGGTATAGGGTAAAAAAATAGAAAGTAAAATCGGCAGTAATAATTTATCAATCCATTCCACTGGCAGTTGAGTTAAATAAGCTAAAAAGGTTACTAAAGAATATTGGCCCAAATAATATAATGTTTTAGGCAGGATAAAACCATTTTGCCAAATTGCTGATTCTGTAACCCGATGGATAAAAGGATCAAAACCATAACCCAATTTGTAAATTATTAAAGCAATACTTGTTGTTAATAAAAAGTGAGCTGCCAGTAAAATAGTTGAAATGAAATTTTTATTATAAAAAAATAAAATGATTAAATTCATTGTGGCCATGAAATAAATTATGAAAAATGCAGCTGGAATAATTTGCCAAGGTGATTTTATCGCTTCTGTTGTTTGGCTTTGGTATAAGATAAAAATGCTTGAGACAAAAAGAATTAGGTAGGTGGCAGTTAAAATCAGAGGTTTTGTGAGGTTAGATAAATTTGGACGAAATTTTATGAAGTTGCCAATAAAGTGCTGGATGCTGAATTCTGAATTTTGAAATTTTAAATTTAGAGCAATAATTGCTATTGAAATTGCAGTAAACAAAAGGCTAATGCTCAATATATTAAGTTGGTAAAAATAATAAATTATGGCGCCTAATAGGGAATAGCCAGAGAGTAAAGAGAATATTCCGAAAATTAATTGCCAAGTGTAATTTTTATCTTTGAAGATTAATTTGCCTAGCAAAAAGCCAAAGATAGCAAGGTAAAGCAAACTTAAGACTAAACCAGCCCAAAGTGATTTAAACCAGCTAATATTTAATAAAATTGCTAAAATTAGCAAAAAAAATAAAGCATTTTTAATTATTTTCTGCATATTTTAATTTTAGCATATTTTTGCTAAAATTAAGAATAATCTATGTTATTTAAGTTAAGGCAACATCCGAAGAACCAATTTATAGTTTTAGTTATCTTAGGGATAATTTTCTTTTTTATCTACTCTTTTTTAATTTTCGGCAATACTGGTAACCATTTTACCTGGCCAGATGAAACAGCTAACTATTTTTTTATTAAAAATTATATTGAGCATTCCAATTTTAGCGTGGCTGAGCCTTTAAATGAAATTGCTGGCAATTTAGTGAAGCCTCGCAGTTTTAATGTTTATCAAGGCAATCTGGTGCCAGGTTCATTTTTAGGCTTGCTTTTAATTTACGGCTTAATCGGCAAAGTTATCGGACTTGGCTTAGTAAAATTTTTAACTCCGCTTTTGGCCGTTTTGGCCGGCTTATTATTTTATAAAATTTTACTGAAAATTTTTAAGCCTAAGATTGCCTTTTTAAGCGCTCTTTTATTTTTTATTAATCCAGCTTGGTGGTATTATGCTAATTTTACTTTTCTACCCAACATTGCTTTTTTATCTTTTTTAATTATAGGCATTTATTTTCTAATTGAACTTGATAAGGGAAAAAAGCAAAATAATTATTTATTTTTAATTTTAGGTTCTTTTTTTGTAGCTTTGGCCTTGATAATCAGGACTAATGAATTTTTATGGATTTTAGGTATACTGTTACTATTGTTAATTGTATATTTTAAAAAAGTTAAATGGCAATACATTCTTTTATTTTTAGTTGTTTGCATCTTAGTTTTCTTGCCGATTTTTTATTATAACCAAATGACTTATGACAATTATTTATCCTTTGGTTATTTAAGATTAGATCAAGGCAATGATTTGATTTCGCAATTGCCGACAGAATTTCAGACTAGCCATTCACAATTTTTTAATTTTATTCAGTTTATAGTCTTGCCCTTTGGCTTGCATCCGCAGCTTTTCTTTAGCAACTTTTATAATTATTGTCTGGTTTTATTTTGGTGGCTTTTTATTCCGGCAGTTTTAGGCATTTTCTTCTTTTTGCAGAATTATCATAAAAAAAACAAGGCTGTTTTCTTTTTGATTTTTTTGGCAGTTAGCTTTTATTTGATTGTTTATTACGGTTCATGGCAATTTGCAGATCAGTTGACTGCGCAATTAAATAAAATCGGCATTTCTTATGTGCGTTACTGGTTGCCTATTTATATTTTATCCCTGCCATTGATTAGTATTTTTTATTTGCATTTAATACAATGGCTGAAAAATAAAAAAATAAAAATCTTATTAAACTTATTATTTATTTCAACTTTAATTTATTTCACTATTAATCTCACCTATTTAGCCGGTAATGATAACTTAATAAAAATTAAACAAAATATCCAAGCTTATAATGAGATCAATCAAAAAGTCACTAATTTAACTGAAGATAATGCGGTTATTATCAGCCAGAGAAGCGATAAAATATTTTTCCCTGAGAGAAAAGTGGTTGGCCGTTTTGTTTATTATGATGATTTTGATTATTGGCAGAATTTGCTGGATGCGGGTGTGCCTTTATATTATTATGCTTATGAAGGTTATTCTTATGTTGATGATTTAGATTATGATTTGTTTGATTATGGAATGCAGTTAATTTATGTGGCAAGTTTTACAGCCAGGGAAGATTTATATAAAATTGAATTTGTCCCTTATGAAGAATTAGACTATGAAGAATTCGAATAAATATTTGATTTTTTTTCAAATAATTTTGTTGGCTACAGCCGCTTTTTTACTGTTTTTTTTGCTAGCTAAAGATTTGGCGTGGGATGGTAAACTGGAAATGCAGACTGATTTTAGAAAATTTACGCCATTTTTTACAATCTTAAAGCCACAGGATAGAATTATTATAGGCAATATGGCTTATATTCAGGCAGAACCAGCTTATTTTGACTTGTATTTGCCGCGAGATTTTGATAAGGCTATTTTAGAAGTTGAGTATAAAAATGAATATAATTATCCGATAAAAATAGGCCCTAGTGTTGATTCTGATTGGGAATTAAAATCTTTAAGTAGTGATTTGCCTCCTGATGAGAATGGGTTTACAATTAAAAGTGTGGATTTTGATTTGGCTGGTAAAAATATTAATAATGGCAAATTAAGATTTATTATTTCTTTACCAGGCTTGCTGGAGCCAGATAAAGGAGTTTATATAAAGAATCTAAAAATTACTTTGCTGCGCCAGCCGCTTTGGCAGGATAATATAGCTAGTAATTTAATAAGCTATTTAAAATATGTTAAAAATCAATTTTAAAAATAATAAGGTTCTGGCCATAATTATTCAGGATTTATTTTTGGCTTTTCTTGTTTTATTCCTTATTTTTTCTTTGCTTGAATTATTAAAGCCGCGCATAATTACTAATTATATAAATTTAAATATTTTTCTATTGCTTTTGATTTTATTAGGAGTCATTGCGATTTTGTTCCAGCCTGAAGAGAAAAAAGAAATTAAAAAATTGAATTTTTTAGATTATTCTACGATTATTTTGTTTTGTGTCTTAGTCGGCGTTTTGATCTTTTATTTAATTAGAGCAGTTGGCATTTTGAGTATTTTAATCGGCATTGCTAGTGCTATAATTAGTTGTTTTTTTATTATTTTAATTTATAAAAATGATTAAAGACGTTGTTGTAAAAAATTTAGAAAAATTTACTGATGAGCGGGGCTGGCTAGCGGAAATTTACCGCAATGATGAAATAAAATATCAGCCAGTCATGGCTTATGTATCAGTTACTCAGCCAGGAATCAGTCGAGGACCTCATGAACATAAAAAACAAAGTGATTTTTTTGTTTTTGTCGGGCCGGGAAATTTTGCTTTATATTTATGGGATAATCGCCAGGATTCAGAAACTTATGAACAAAAACAAATTATTGAAGTGGGAGAAAAAAATCCGGTCGCTGTTTTAGTGCCGCCTGGCGTGGTTCATGGCTATAAATGCATTTCTAAAGAGCCGGCTTATTCAATAAATTTACCTGATAAATTATATAAGGGTGAATTTAAAAAAGAGGAGGTGGATGAAATTCGTTGGGAACACGATTCGAATTCACCATTTGAAATTGATTAAAATCATAGCATTTAATAATTATGGATAAATTAATATTTGTTACTACTAATAAATATAAGTTTAAGGAAATAAACGATATTTTGAAGAAATACGATATTGAACTTGAACATTTTGATCATGAATATTCTGAAGCTAAAGAAGATTCGCTGGAAGAAGTTAGTAAGAAAGCAGCTAAAATTTTAGCTGATAAATTAGGCAAGCCTTTAATTGTTGAGGATACAGGTATCTTTTTTAAATCTTATAATAATTTTCCAGGCGCTCTGCCAAAATTTGTTATTAATGGCATTGGCTTTGAAGGAATTTTCAGATTACTTAAAGATAAAGATAGGACTGCCTATTTTAAAAGCGTTATTGCCTATTGTCAGCCTGGACAAAAACCGATATTATTTATTGGCGAAATATCTGGGAAAATTCTTAAAGAGGTAATTGAGCCAGATATTGAGGCCATGCCTTATACCCATATATTTGTACCTGATGGAACTGGTAAAGCTGTTGTACAAATGACTTTGGAAGAAAAAAATGCGATTTCGCATCGAGGCGAAGCTGCTCGCAAATTAGCTGAATATTTAAAATTAAAATAATTAATGATCTTTAACTATTAATAAAAAATTATGCCTAATGGAGATTGTTTATTTTGCCAAATAATCGCTGGCGAAGTGCCGGCTAATAAAGTTTACGAGGATGAAAACGTGATTGGTATTTTAGATGTTCATCCTGTTAATCCTGGACATACATTAGTTATTCCGAAAAAGCATTCACGAGATATGCTTGAGGCAGATGATGCGACTTTACAAGCCATGATTGTGGCAACAAAAAAAATTGCCCAAGCTATTATAGCTGCGTTTGAAGAATATGATTCATTTAATTTAGAATTAAACAATGGACGTATTGCTGGCCAGATTGTGCCTCATTTGCACTGGCATATAGTGCCGAGAACGCCAGATGACGGCTTAGAACATTGGCCAGGTAAAAGCTATAAAGCAAGCGAGGCAGAAGAAATTGCCGCGAAAATTAGTGCTCAAATAAAATAATCTTGTTATTAGTGATTGGTGATTAGTCATTAGAGATCGGAATTATTTAATTTTATAAATAAATGATTAGAATTCCAGCAAGAGAATTGAATATCACTTTTTCTAGAAGCGGGGGAAAAGGTGGCCAGAATGTTAATAAAGTTGAGACTAAAGCCACTTTGCGCTGGGATGTTTATAATTCGCAAATTTTAACCCCAGAGGAAAAATATAAAATTTTGCATAAATTGTATAATAGGATAACAGAAAAAGGTGATTTTATGCTCTGGTCGCAAAGTGAACGTTCCCAAGCCCAAAATAAAGAAGCTGTAATCGCCAAATTAAACCACTTAATTAACCAAGCTTTAGCTCCGGAAAAACAAAGAATTCCCACCAGGCCCAGCCGAGCAGCCAAAGAAAAAAGAATCCAGTTTAAAAAGAAAATTTCTGAAAAAAAGAAATTAAGACGTAAAATTGAATATTAAATTTATGGAAACATTAGAATGTATAAAAAACAGAAGATCAAGACGCCGTTTTACAGTGCAAAAAGTGCCTGATGTAATGATTACCAAAATGATAGAAGCTGGTAAATACGCGCCTTCATCAATGAATTGCCAGCCTTGGCAGTTTTATATCATTAAAGATCAGGCTATGAAACAGGCTTATGCTAAAATTGATCATGATGAAAATAAGGAAGCAATTATAACTTGCGATTTTATTTTAGTCGTCTGCGTTGATAAAGAAAAATCGTCTTCAAGATTTATTGAAGACGGAGTTTTAGCTAGCGCTAATATAATGATGGCTATCCATGATTTGGGCTTAGGCAGCGTTTATTTATCAGCTTATAAAGCCGATGATCAGATAAAAGAACAAAATGTCAAACGCATATTTAATATCCCTGATAAATTAATGCCGATTTGTCTACTTTTAACTGGTTATCCTGATCCTAATGAAAAGTTAGAAAATAAAACTTTAAGGGATAATAAAGATTTAATTGAGTATAGATAGAATATGATAATCACTATTTGTTCATCAATTAAGTTCTGGCCGCAAATTGTTGAGGTTAAAAAACAATTGGAGGATTTAGGTCATGAAGTTTTAACTCCGCCGCATGAGGTGCCTAATCAGACAGGAAAGATGATACCAGTTGAAGAATATTATCGCATTAGAAAAGAAATGGTTGAACGCGGTGAAAATGATGACTGGGTTTGGACTCGTAAATCCGAGGCTATTAAATGGCATTTTGATAAAGTTAGTAAAGCAGATTGTATTTTAGTTTTAAATTATGATAAAAATAATGTAGCTAACTATATCGGCGGCAATACCTTGCTGGAAATTGGTTTGGCTTTTTGGCTGGGTAAACCAATTTATTTGTACAATCCCATTCCTGAAGAGATAAGTTATTATGAAGAAATTAAAGGCATACAGCCAATCGTGATTAATGGGGATTTAAGTTTAATCAAATAAAAAAAGACCCAGCCCTTCACGAAGGGCTGGGTCTTTTTTTATATAAAAATTTTATTGATCCATTGGCCGACTAGCTGGGTAATGATTATCACTAGTATAGCAATTACCACATGTTCGCCAATAACTTTATAAGGTTTTATTTTTTCTCTTTTAGCTAAAGAATATGAGTAGAGAGTCAGCAGCATTAGACCCCAAATAATATCGATTATAATCGCTTCTGTAGTTTGAAAAAAAATGAGAGGTATGCCAAAAGTCAGGGCCACAATGAATTTAGCCCCAAAAGTGGCAATAGTCGCTGCCCATATTTGCTTGGGTTCATATTTATTTTCTGATTCCACAGAAATGTGCATGCCTAAAGCATCAGAAAATGCATCAGCAATAGCAATGGCAATAATGCCGCCGATAACCACAAAACGAGAATGCGTGCTGGCATTTAAGCCTACTAAGAGGCCTAAAGTAGTAATAACGCCTGAAGTAAGACCAAAACTAAAGCCTTTTAAAGTAAATATTTTCATCTTGAAATTTTAAGATTAGAATGTTAACCTATATATATCTTAACATAATTTTATGAAATTATTAATTACCGGCGGAGCCGGGTTTATTGGCTCGAATTTTATACATTATTGGTTAAAGAGCTATCCAAATGACCAAATTATTAATTTGGATCTTTTAACTTATGCAGGTAATTTGGAGAATTTAAAAGATATTGAAAAAAATCCGAATTATAAATTTATTAAAGGCGATATCGGCGATTTAGAAAATAATAAAAAATTACTTAAAGAAGAGAAAATTAATGTTATTGTTAATTTTGCAGCTGAATCGCACAATGGCCGAGCTATGATAGAACCCGATATATTCGTAAAAACTAATGTTTTGGGTGCTCAAATGCTTTTGGAAGCAGCTAAAGATACTGGGATTGATCGTTTCCATCATATTTCTACTTGCGAGGTTTTTGGCGATTTGGCATTAGATGAAAAGCGAGCTTTTAAAGAGAGCGATCCTTATCTGCCTAAAACTCCTTATAATGCTTCTAAGGCTGGAGCTAATCATGAAGTTATGGCTTATTTCCATACCTTTAAGCTTCCAGTGACAATCAGCCATTGCGCTAACAATTATGGGCCATATCAATTTCCTGAGAAAATTATTCCTCGATTTGTGACCAATGCTTTGCAGAATCAGGAATTGCCTTTATTTAAAAGTAGCCAAAATAGACGGGAATGGTTACATACGTTAGACCATTGTAAGGCTATTGATTTAATTCTTAAAAAAGGAAAAGTAGGCGAAGCTTATAATATAGGCAGTGGCATTGAAAAAAGTATTGAGGAAATTGCACAAACAGTATTAAAGCGTTTGAATAAGCCGGAAACCTTGAAAGTTTATGTTGAAGATCGACCTGGGCATGACCGCCGTTACCTTTTAGATACTACAAAAATTAGAACAGAATTGGGTTGGCGGCCGGAAATTGAATTTGAAAAAGGGATTGATGAGGTGATTGATTGGTATATAAATAATGAAAAATGGTGGCGGCCTCTTTTAGGTAAGGGATATGCAGAGAATTATCAAAAAATATAAAGATAAAAAAATAAAAAAGAGACTGCTATTGCAGCCCTTTTTTATTTGCTTAAATATTTTCTTTATCTTTGATAAAGGTTTTCTGGTAAAGTTCGCCATCTTTATGCCACATGCTTTCTGGATTATTTAAATATTCTTTTTCCCAAATCGGTTCAGTGATTTCTTTGAGCTCTTTGGCATAATCATTTACAAATTCAATGACACTCGGATCAACCACAATGGATTCTGAATCCTGGTGAGAAGAAAAAGCACCAAATTTTTCCACGGCTTCCCTTAAAATCTCCGGGTTATCAATAATAGAGCAGGGCATTAAAAGATTTTTACTGTCATTATAGGGATGTTTTTTGCGGAAAAATTTGAAGAAATCAGAGCTAAAAATATCTTTTAAACTTTTTTCTCTAACATTATCAATGGCAAAGTGAGTAAAAACGCAAGGTTCAACATTGCCATTATAAAGGATATGCATATATAGTCTGCCTGCCATGCAGCCGCCAACGGCTGGTCCGTCATTCCAGAAATCAGCAGCAAAAAAAGGATATTTAGCTCTTAATTTTTTAACACGTTTTCCCAATTCATATCTTTGTTGAGGCGTCGCCATTAAATCCAAATCAGGGTCTTTGCCAACTGGCATAAAAAGAAAATACCAGCCGAATTTAATACCTTTATCAAGATAATACTCCGCGAATTCGTCGCTGGAAATTGTTTCCCAATTATGTTTCGTTGCTGTGGCACTAAAGCCAAAAAGCACACCTTCTTTTTTTAAATTAGCCATGGCTTTTAAAATCTTTTGATGAACACCAGCGCCACGGCGCTGATCTGTTTCAGCCTCAAAGCCTTCCACGCTAATAGCAGGAATAATATTGCCTAATTCGCCTAATTTTTTGGCGGTTTCTTCATCAATAAAAGTACCATTAGTAAAAGTTAAAAAGTACATGTCATTGTATTTTTCCCAAAGCCTAAACCACATTTCTTTTTTTAAATAAGGTTCACCGCCAGAAACTACAATAAAATAAACACCCAGTTCTTTAGCTTGTTTTAAAATGTCGTCTATAGTTTCTTCTGGTAAATCATCGCTTTTCTGATATTTGCCGGCATAACAGCCAGTACAAGTTAAGTTGCAGCGCATGGTCGGGCTAATAACTAGCAATTGAGGCGCATAAGTGCCTGATCTCATCAGTTCTTCTCTTTTTTGTGAACCTTGAACAAACTGGTTAAAAATTAAATTCTCAACTAGTTTTTTCTTGCAGCTGCTATTAATGTCGCGGCCAATATTCAAGAATAATTGGGCTAATGCTTCTTTGTTGTCAATCGCTTGATCAAGCCATTTGAAAAATTCTTGAGTAATGCTGGTCGTGGTGGCTTTGCCTATTTTAGCTAACATTTTTAAGTCTTTTTCCTGACCGGAAAGCGCTTTAATAAAAAATGGTTTTGTTGCTGTAATGAGTAGTTTATTTTTCAAGTAATCAGTATCAAAAAACCTAGTTTTTAATGACAGCATAAGTTTTAATTAATTAATAAAAAATGCTATAATAAGGCTAAATTTAAGACCTTAATACTGAGTTGTCTTAATCAAATAATAGGTTATAACATTAAGGGTGTCAATATCCCTTTCCTTTAATTATAAATGTCGTGGGAATTGACATTTTTTGAAAAAAATATTTTTTAGGAATTATTATGGTTATAAAAAATAAAATTATAAAAATTTTAAATAATAAAATTTTTCAAAAGCTGGAAAAATGGTTTTTGGTCATTTTTTGGGCTGGTGCCATCTATTATTTATCCTCAAAACCTTTAAATTTTTTTATAGTTGCTGATGTTTGGGAACTTATACTGCGTAAGTTTGCTCATATTTTTGAATTTGGTGTTTTTGCTTTTTTAATATTTAGAATTTTGGGGCAAACTGAAAAAAGGCATATTAATTGGAATTTATTTTGGACTTTTATTTTTACGGTTTTGTATGCTGTCTCTGATGAATATCATCAATCCTTTGTTGCCGGTCGCACCGGCGCTTATACTGATATTTTGGTTGATTCAATCGGCGTAATCATTGCTATCTGGTTGATTTATTTGAATTATCAGCATAAAAAACTTTTAAAAAAATAGAAGAAAAATTATTGTAAAATAAAAGGCCGCCCCCGCTTAGCGGGGGCGGCCTTTGCCATATAAAAATTTAGTGCATTTGAGCGTCTCTCATCTCTCTCGCATCTGAAATAAGTCTTTGTAATCGTTCTTTCTTGGCTAATAAAGTTTTGGGACTAGCAGCTTTTTCCTGCCATGTTTCAATAGCGACATCTAGATCACGAATTGCTGTTTCAATGTCTTCAGCTCTGGCTTGCGGAGTTTCCTTTTTAGCTTTATTAATGTTTTGAGAAATTATATGTAAACCAGTTGTTTCTAGCTGGGCTAATGCTTGGCTTCTTATTTCTTTATATTTATTTCTAAATTCAGGATATTTTTGCACTAATGGATCATTTCTTTCACCTCTTTCGCAAAATTCAATGAATTGTTTTAATTTTTCTGGGTCAGCATGCGGTATTTTTTCTTCCCAATTAGCAAATTTGGCCAGCCCTTTTTCAATTTCTTCCTGGCCTTCAGCTGCGCCTTCGGCTAATGAGGTGACTTCTAATTTTTCTAAAGGCATTTCTTCATCAGTCATCTTATCTTCTGTATCTTCAGCATCAGGCCTAAAAGTTTCCAGCATTTTACGTCTTTCTTCTGGATTTTGAGGATTAATTGTTTCTATACCTGGCATAATTTTAGAGTTAATAATTTAAGATTTATGTTATAATTATATCATATTTAGAGAAAAAAGTCAATATATTCTCTTGACATCTTGATTGTTTTTGGCTATTATTAGATATAAAACAAGGGAAAGGTCCACCTTCGCACAAGGCTTCGGTGGACGAAAGGAGGTGAAAAAATGTCTATTTTTGATGAGGCTAAAAGGCAGCAATTGGCCATTAAATTAGAAAGATTAAACTCTAATTTTAATGAGCCTGAATTTGAGGCTGTTTATAAAGAATTTAAAACCTTGCAAAATCTGGTTTTATTCCATGAAATTGAAGTCTGGCTCTTGCAGCTGGTTGAAAAAGAAATTTTTATTGCCTGGGGCATTTTAGCTGGTTTATACTTTGAAATTCGTGATTTTCCTAATGCTAAAGAATTTGCATTTAGGGCCAATGAAAAATTTCCTAACACCAAGATCTGGGAAAATATTATGGAAGGCTCTATTTGGGAAGAATTTGAAGATTTTTGGAATAATAACCCATCTGATTAAGCCCTTTGTTTGCGAAAGAACAAAGGGCTTTTAAATTTGCGAAAAAGTTTTTTTTAGGTTAAATTAATAATATGAATACAAAAAAGATTTTAATTTTAGGCGCTCAGGGTATGTTGGGTCAGGACTTGGCTAAAGTTTTAGCTAATTTTAGTTTGACTTTATGGGATAAAGTAGAAATCGATATTACTGATGAGTATCAGGTTAAAACTAAAATTAGCGCTTTGCAGCCGGAATTTATTATAAATTGCGCAGCTTATACTGCGGTTGATGATTGCGAAATAAATAAAGACATAGCTTTGGCAGTTAATAATAGAGCAGTAGGGTATCTAGCTCAGGCAGCTAAAAAAATAGGCGCTATCTTAATGCATATTTCCACTGATTATGTTTTTGATGGCCAGAATAAAATTGGCTATGCTGAAAATTCTCAGGAATTTGGGTCAGTTAATTTTTATGGCGAATCTAAATTGCTAGGGGAAAAAACTTTACAATTAATAACTGATAAATTTTATTTAATTCGCACTTCCTGGCTTTATGGCCAGCATGGCAAGAATTTTGTAAATACAATGCTGCAATTAGCCAGGGATAAGAAGGAATTAAAAGTGGTTAATGATCAGTTTGGCAAGCCAACATATACAGTTGACTTAGCAAGACAGATTTTATATATTTTAGATAATAATTTGCCTTTGGGGATTTATCATGTGACCAATGAAACTAAAGAAGGCGGTATTTCCTGGTTTGAATTTGCTAATGGAATTTTTAAACTGGCAAAATTAGAAGTTAAAGTTAATCCTTGTTCTAGCCAGAAATTTCCCAGGCCAGCCACAAGGCCAGCTTATTCAGCTTTAATTAATACCAAATTGCCGCCTTTAAGAACTTGGGATGAAGCCTTGGCAGAATATTTAAAATAAATTTTACCAATCCCTAATTACTAATAATTTAATTACCTAATCACTAATATATGCGCGGTATTATTTTATCAGGTGGTGCAGCCACTCGTTTGCGTCCCTGTACAAAAGTAACCAGTAAGCAATTATTGCCTGTTTATAACCGGCCTATGATTTATTATCCTTTAAATACTTTGATTAAGGCCGGTATTAAAGAAATTTTAATTATTGTCTCACCGGAACGGGCTGGCGATTATTTGAATTTATTGGGTAGCGGCAAAGAGTTTGATGTGAAATTTACTTATGAAATTCAGGATAAGCCGCGCGGTTTGGCTGAGGCTTTTATTATTGGAGAAAATTTTATTGACCAGGAAAATGTAACCATGATTTTAGGCGATAATATTTTTGAAGATGATTTTACTGATCAAATTAAAAATTTTAAAGGCGGTGGTTTGGTTTTTGCTAAAAAGGTTCATGATCCAGAAAGATTTGGCGTAGTTAAATTTGATGAAAAGATGAAAGTCATAGAAATCAAGGAAAAACCCAAAGAGTGGATGAGCGACTTTGCTTTGACCGGGCTTTATGTCTTTGATAATCGTTGCGTGGAAATTGCGAAATCTTTGCAGCCTAGTGAAAGAGGCGAATTGGAAATTACTGACGTTCAAAATTGGTATTTGCAAAAAGGCGAATTAAATGTGGCTATGGTTGAAAACGAGTGGATTGATGCTGGCACTTTTGATAGCTTATTAGAAGCGCAGAATTTGGCTAAGAATAAACTGCAAGATAAATTAGTGATTTAAAATATAATAAAAAAGTCCCAGCAGACGCCGGGACTTTTTTATTTTAATAACTATTATTTAATTTGCAATTGATAAAGGCCTTGCTGCTTACCGATTTTGCCATTGAAATAAACTTTTTCCCCTTTTTGGTCTAGACAAAAATTAATTATCTGATCAAATTTAACTAGTTCGATTACATTGCGTTGTCCATTGTCAAGATTGAGATCAAAAATTTTTATATTATCTTCAAATAAAATTGAAATTTGCATTAAATTGGGATACCAGAGAGTCTTTATGATTTTTTGGCCATAGCGATTAATGAATGTCTCTTGGTTCGTTTCCGTGTCAAAATATCTGATTTCAAAATCATCATAAAATAAGAGTTTTTTTCCATCTCTATCCCAGGCAGAGTCTTTGGCTGTAAATTCTTTAATGCTTGTGTTAGCACTAATATTTGTTTCCAAACTAGTAATTATTTTTTGAATTAAAAATAATTTTTGATTAGTTACATCAATTAACGCCAAATAATTATTAGAGCTTTTTATGAATTTATAATTATCAGATTTGTTTAATTCGGCCACTATTTTATTAGTCTGAAAATTTAAATTATATTTAGATAAAATATCATTATTAGTTTCCCTTTGGATATAAAAAATATCATTAGCTTCTATGTAAAATTCAGAGTTAATAGATTCTTGAGAGGCTGTAAATATGAGCTGGCTGGTTTTGGCTAATAAATCTATTTTGTATATTTCAAATTCAGGCTGGTCAGTTTCTTTTGCAGTATTTTGTTTTAAAGCATATAGTAGATTATCGCTACTATTATCCCATTTAATATTTTGAGGAGTAAAATCAATCAATTCTTTCAAGTCCTGATTGTTTTCTAGGTTCTGAACGTCAAAGACAAGATAATTATTGTTAATTTTAGCCAGAACCTTTTTGCTGCTAGCAGCCCAGCTTAAATCTACATTAGTCTCTAGGGCCCCTGTCCTGTATAAAAATATTTCCTCATTAGTTGCAAGATTTAATGTATAGAATTCTAAAAAATTTTCCGTTTCAAGGCTATAAACTATTTTTTGTTCATCAGGTGATAAATAAAAATTAGTTATTTGGCCGTCAATCAGTTGCAAAGGAGTACTTTTCTTAAAAAACATAATATCTTTGACAAAAGTAGTTAAACTGCTTTGAACTGTTATTTTTTTCTGCCAAGAATAATAATTATCTTTTTCTAATCTTACTGTATAATCGTCAGGTAAAAGATTATAAATAAAAATTTTCCCATCAAAGGGTTTTTCATAGAGCTTATCGTTTATATAAAGTTTAGCATTTTTGATATCTTTGGCTTCTAGCATAAGAGTGCCGGTCTTTAAAATTTTTTCCCTTTTAAAGTCATAACGATAACCAGAAGCATAAAAAATCAAAATAGGGGCTAAAATAAAAAAGGCCGCGATAAAGCTGAACATTATAATTCTTCTTGTCCGTAATTGCATATAAATTAGTAATTAGGCATTAGTGATTATTCATTGGTTTGTTTAATGTCTGCGCCTAAAGCCTGTAGTTTGGTTACTATATTTTCATAGCCGCGATTAATTTGGTAGACGTTTTCAATCGTAGTTGTGCCTTGAGCAATTAAAGCGGCTAAAATTAAGGCCATGCCAGCGCGCAAATCAGGGCTGACTAAACTGCGGCCATAAAGTTCGGTAGGACCCATGACCACAACGCGGTGAGGATCGCACATAATTATATTAGCGCCCATTTGGTTTAAAATATCAGTATAAAACAAGCGGCCTTCAAAAATTGTTTCATGAATTAAACTCAGGCCTTGGGCTTGAGTCATTAAAACAGTAAATGGCGCTTGTAAATCAGTAGGGAACCCGGGATATTCATGAGTAGTAATATTAGTACTTTTAAGCTGACTGGGCAAAGTTTTAATATAATCCTTGCCGATTTCTAAATTAGCTTGGGCTTTGCCTAGAGAATAAAGCAAATTTTCCAAATGTTCAGGTTCGCAATTTTTAACAGTTATTTGGCTATTAGTGATTAAGCCCAATATAATAAAAGTGCCAGCTTCAATGCGGTCAGGTATAATATTAAATTCACTGGCTTTTAATTTTTCTACGCCTTCTATAGTTATAATTGGCGTGCCAGCACCTTTAATTTTTGCGCCGTTTTGGTTTAAATATTGGGCCAGGGCTGGGATTTCCGGCTCCATAGCTGCATTTTTAATTATGGTTGTGCCTTCAGCTAGGGTGGCTGCCATCATTAAATTTTCAGTTACAGTGACACTGATTTTAGGCAGGACAATTTTATTACCTTTTAATTTTTTCGTTTTTAAAGTATAAGTTTGGCCGTTTTCAATCATTTGTGCCCCTAATTTTTGAAAGCCTTCTAAAAAAAGATCAATTGGTCGCTGGCCAATCACGCAGCCGCCTGGGTGAGCCAGAGTAACCTCGCCAAAACGAGCCAGCATAGGCCCGGCTAACATAATAGAAGCTCTTAATTTTTTAACCAAATCCGGTCTAAGAGTTGTTTTATTAATATCCTTAGTTGAGATAAGATATTGATGCTCTTTTTGAAGTTTGATTTGTGCGCCTAAATCTGTCATAACTTCAATCATTCTCTGCACATCTTCAATTTCTGGTACATTATTAATCAAGCATTCCTGATTAGAGAGAATGGTAGCTGGCAGTATTTTTAGCGCTAAGTTTTTAGCGCCAGAGACTTTAATTTCGCCGGAGAATTCTTTAGCGCCGTTAATTATATATTTTTCCATAAGGTTAGATATTTAATGATTATATTGTAATGAATTTAAAGAAATTTTTCAAGTCTGGGGTTTTGAAATTTTTTTCCTTTTATGTTAAGATATCTTTATAATCTTTTTTATTAATATGAATAATCCACTTATTAAAATGAAAAATAATCAGCAGGGGTTTTTTAAACGGTTTATTAATTTTTATTTAATTATTTTGGTAGTTATCGTTGCTTTTATTAGTGGTTTGATTATTGGCAATAGGGCTGATAAATTACCTTTAAATTTTAATGGTAATAGTACTGGCCAGGTTTATAATAGAAATACAGAGCCAGCATTTTTATCCCAAGATCTTAATTTTGATATTTTTTGGGATGTTTGGCAAACCATAGAAGAAAACTATGTTAAACAGCCGGTTAATGAGACAAAACTGCTTTATGGGGCTTTGGCCGGCAGTGTGGCTTCTTTAGGCGATCCGCATTCGGTCTTTTTTGATCCTCAGACTACCCAGGAATTTACCCAGGAATTAAAAGGATCTTTTGAAGGTATTGGCGCGGAAATAGCCATAAAAAATGATCGTTTAACTATTGTGGCGCCTTTGCCTGATTCACCGGCTGAACAGGCTGGTTTGCGTAGCGGTGATAAAGTTTATGCTATTGATGGCGAGGATACAACTGGCATTAGTTTGGATTATGCAGTGAGCAAGATTCGCGGTCCTCAAAGGACTGAAGTTGTTTTAACTATTGGCCGCGATGGTTTAGAAAATTTGCAGGATTTTAAAATCACCAGAGATAAAATAAGAATTCAAAGCGTTAAATGGACCATGTTAGATAATAATATTGTGCACTTGGAACTGCGTTATTTTAATGAAGATACTCTGGATGATTTTAACCAGGCAGTAATGGAAATTATAAGTAAAAATCCTAAAGGTATTATTCTTGATTTGCGCAACAATCCTGGCGGCTATTTAGACACTGCTGTGGCAGTGGCTAGTGAATGGGTAGAAGATGGGGTTGTGGTTTATGAAAAATCAGCAACTGGTGAATTAACAGCCCATGAGGCTCAGGGCCAGGCTAGGTTAAAAGATTTTTCTACTGTAGTTTTAATTAATAAAGGCAGTGCTTCTGGCTCAGAAATTTTAGCTGGTGCGTTAAAAGATTATGGCTTGGCGGCTTTAGTCGGAGAAACAACTTTTGGCAAAGGTTCTGTGCAGACATTGTTTCCTTTGCGCGATGGTTCTTCTTTAAAATTAACTATTGCTGAATGGTTAACGCCTCACCAAAATACAATTGATCAGGTTGGTATTGATCCTGACGTGCCAGTGGAATTGACTGATGAAGACTTTAATAATGATAAGGATCCGCAATTGGATAAAGCAGTGGAATTATTGAATACTAAGTAATTAGCTATTTGTTAATAGTTATTAGTGATAGGAATATTTTTAAATAAAAAAAGAAACCCCGTTCCGACGTATGTCGGAACGGGGTTTTGAGGTAAAGGTGCCCAGGGTTAGGGGCCGGAAACGACGATGCCGCGGGTGTCGGTGCCTTGCATGATGCAGTTGGTGCCGGGGTTGATCCCGTCGGTCAGAGCGACCACCCATACTCCAGTGCCCGTGTCCGTGTCCTCATAATGGACCAGGTTCGTCTGACACTGAACCGCGCCGCCGCCAAAGGGCATGACATCGGCCCAGACGCCGAAGCGGGGTTCGTAACAGCCGGCCGGAGCGAGCGGGTCGCGACAGGGGTTGTGGATGCCGAACCACATGGCCTGGCCGGCGAGCACCGAGTAATAGGTTTCGCTGTAGGACGTGGTGGCCGGGTCCCAGACGAGCTGCTGCCAGACGCTGCCGGGCATGGGGTCGAGCCAGAGCGAGGTCTGATACCTGTACTCTTCGCCGGCCTGAGCGCCCGTCAACGGCACCAAGGTGTCGTCGAAGGGCATGTCGAATGCTCCGTTGGCGTTGTTGTCGCCGGTGACCCTGATTCTCAGACGATACGGGGTTTGGTCGCAGTTGGCGTTGCCGTGGACCGAGACGTTACCCGCCTCGTCCCTGTTCACAATGAAACAGGCTACGCCATACTGGTTGGGCGCGGTGCCCAGGAGACCGATGTTGGTGACGGCCGTGCCGTCCGGCGCCGCGAGGTTGTAAAGCCCGGTGCCGTTAATGGTAATGCCGTCGAAACGCAGCTGGTTGTCGAGGCCGTAGGCGATGTGCAGGTTGGTGTTGGCCGGTACCGTGTAATTGATCTGCAGAACGCCGCCGACCACCTGGCCGGTCCTGTCCACTGCGCAGCCCGCGAACGGGTCGTAACAGGTACGGTCCTCGATGGTGCCGAAGACGGCGATGGTGCCGGGCGGTACGCCGGGCGTGACCAGGTTCGCGTGCATGTTTCCGTCCCCGGGATAGGGGATGCCGACCGTGATGTCCACCATGTCTTTGGGATTGCTGGGATTGACTGCCGGGGATTCTCCGATGGCGGAGGAGTCGCTGCCCGAGCCGCCGGAGCAGGCCACGAAGCCGATGACGAGCATCAGGGTTGCCAAGAACGAGAATACTTTCCTTTTCATGTTCCTTTTCTCCTTTCTTCCTTTTGGGGTTGATTTTGCCTGCCCGAAAGCAGGGTTTTTCCTGTTTTTGCCTAACCCTTTACCTTTACCTTATATATTTATTTAAAAAAACACCTCCTTTTTTAAGATTATATTACCTTAGCAAAATATCAAAATTTTGTCAAGTTAGATTCACTTGGAATTTTAATTTTTAAAGAATTTTAGATATAGAAATGCAATTTTTTGTTAATTTTGTCAAGTTAGACTGGTGAAAATATTATAATTGAAATAACGTTAGAAAATTATTAATGTTACTGATTGACCTTTGAATGCCGAATTACGAAATTTGCATTCTTTATTTTAAAACATTTCAAATTTTAGGCTCAGACTTGTTGTTTATTTTTTTATTTTGCTGGTATAATTTAGTTAATATGTCTGAAAAAATGCCACAAATTAAAAAGCAACCAGTTGAATCAGAAAAAAAGTTAACGAAAAAAGATCTTGCAGAATCTGCTAGATTATTATTGGCAAAAAAACACAAAGCGCCAAATCATGAGTTAACGCCAGCAGAAGAAACAAAACTGGCAGCAATTCACGAGTATTTAGCTGGCGCAGAAGTTGAAGAAGAACCTCAAATCAAACAGACTACTGAAAAAGAGGTAAAAATTCCCTGGTATCAAAAAATGTGGAGAGGTTTAGTTAATGTTAATGAAACAATGAAAGAAAAAGAATCTTCATTTATGGAATTATTAAACTATGAACCAAGTCAAAATTTAGCAGATTCATTTATCAATATTTACCGCAGGAAAAAAGCTTTAAAAGAAATGAAAAAAAGAGGTTTTGAATCTTTTGCTGATTTTCGGCTTTTGGATATTGAAATAAAAAGCATTCAAAAAAAACCTTATGGTGAAATGATATCTTCATTTGAAAAAAATTTAGATCGTGGATATTATGATCTTTATGGCCGTAAAGAAAAAGAGCGGGCGGATATAGAAAAGATTGAAGGCGAATTGGTTATTGACGGTCCTTTATTCGGCGCAAAACCTGTTACTATGGAATGGAAAGCTTATGTTTATCAGACTAAGGAAGAAGCCAGGGAAAGAGATTATAGTATTGAATTATATTGGCACCAGAATATTAATCGGGTGGTTTCCGGATCTTGGGCAGATATAGAAGTGCCGGAAATTGTGCAAAATCAGGGTGATAAAATAGGTTTGGACACTTATGTCAGCGCTCATGTGCCCGAATATAATATTTATTATCAGCCGCATCATAAAGGTGAGGCTGCTCATGCTAGAATTCCTGTTGGCGTGGCAACCAGAATGGACAAATTATATTATATCCAAGTTACCAGGCAAGTTTTTGAACATTTGAAAAAATACGTTAAGCAGCATTGTTTTACTGATGAAGCAATTAATCCAGAATATATTGATACTAAATTTCAGGTTAACACAGAAATTTCTCAACAGATTGAAGCGGAAAGAGAACACGAGATTATTAATGGTTTGCAAAACAGGCGATTTGATGAGAAAATTTTTTATTATGGCCAGGGTGCGAGAAAATTTTTAGAAATTTTAAAATCCCCGGAATACCAGTTAGGCAATATTGAACTGCAATTAATTGAACAAAACCTTGCAGCTTTAGATCCATATTTACAAAACAGGACAATCATTGATTTGGGCGCGGCTAATGCTTTAAAAGTTATTCCTTTGTTAAATGAACAATTAAAAACGAAGAAACAAGTAGAATATGTTCCAATAGATATTAATCCTGCTATGATTTTTGCGGCTTCGGCTAATATTAATAATCCCCAAGTGGAAGTCAAAGGCCTAATTTTAGATTTTGAAAAACCTTTAGCTGGCAAGTTAAAGCCTGGCAATAAATTTCTTACATTGCTGGGGAGTACTCTTGGTAATGGTGATGCGAATTGGCAAAGAAATACTTTGCATAATATTGGACAAGCTATGAGCGAAGAAGATTGTTTGCTGGTTGGTGTTCATTTAAAAACAGATTTGCAAAAAACTTTAAAAATGTATGAAAATCCTAAGGGTCGGGAATTTGTTTTAGCCACAGTGGAAAGTTTGGGGTTTCCTAAAGATAAAGTGGAATTAAGCTTTGTGCCTGATGAAACAGCTAGACAGATTAAAGTTATTATTAAAGTTAAAGAAAATTTGAATGTTCGAGGTATTGAATTTAAGCAAGGAGAAAATTTAACAATTTTTGTTTCTCAGAAATATAATATTGGCGAATTAGGCCAATTAGCGCAGAGCGCTGATTTGGCAGTTGTAAGATCGTTTATGGATGAGCAGAACCAATACGAATTGGCGGTTTTGAAGAAAAAATAAAAAAGACAGAATTGTGCGATATTTGATTATGTAATCATGTAGAGACACGCCATGGCGTGTCTCTACGGTTATACAATTCTGTCTTTTTTATTTGGCGTTTTTCCAGAAAAATTTATGGATTAAGCCCATGGTTTTGGCAATTTCTTTGGATTCAATAATCACGGCCATTAATTCATTGGGTTTATAAGAGATGAAAGCGACCTTATTGCCATAAACATTAATCTCAATGGAAAAAGGATAATCTTTTTCCGAAACTAGTTTTGTCTGCCTGTATTCTTTTTCATCACGTTTTTTGTATTCTTTAGCCACAGAAGAATCAGGGGCAATAACTTTGGCCATGATTCTTTTTTCTGATCTTTGGGTCACGTATTGTTTGGTTAAATAATCAATTACCGGAGATTTATAGGCAGCAGAAACTGAAACAAAAGCCAGAATTTCCGCTTCTTCTTTAAGCGTATCAGCATAAACTGTTTTAATGCCTTCTTCACCTTCATAAAAACGGATTTTAGGTTTAACAGGGGAGACTTTGCTTAAAGCTTCCAGTTCGGGCAGCATTTTAGTTAAAGTTGCCTGTTTTTGACTGATTAATTCAGCTAATTTAGCTGGTTCAGCTGCTAGAAAATAACGTTTTTTACCTTTAGGCACGACAGTAATCAGGTTTTGTTTGATTAAGTTTTCCATGATTTCATAAACTGTGGAACGTTTAATCTGGGCTTTTTTAGCAATATTTTGAATGGTGGTTAAGCCTAATTCCAGGGAAGCTAAATAGATTTTGGCTTCTTTTTCGTTTAGGCCGAGTGATTGAATTTGTTCGTTTAAACTCATATGTTTGTTGAACCACTAAATTTTTATCACTAAACACACTAAAATTTTCGTGGCTTTCGTGATTATGTTTTTGTGGCTTATTATTTCTTAGTATTTTGTTATAATTATTGACATTCTAATTATAGCATATCCAAACTAAAATGTCAATACTTTGACCGACATTTGTCGGGATTATTGACACTAATATTGAAAAGTGTTATTATTTAATATTTAAAAGGTACATTGAAAGGGTCCTCCTACGCATAAAGCTATGGAGGGTGAAAGGAGGGAAAAGGTGAAAACAGGAATGATTTTGGTTTGTCTTTTTGTTATAACTGGTGTGGCGGCAATGTTTGCTGGTGATTGGCAGTATGCTGCCAATCTGCTTGCATGTGCTTGTGGGTTATTACTCATTAAGGTGCTGGAAA
>CAYNWH010000002.1:24667-85582 GCA_964400885.1 uncultured Gammaproteobacteria bacterium | reverse complement strand
GATGTAAAAAAGGCTAAAATGGAGACTTTAGAAGGCGCGCGCCTGATTGAAGGCATACTTTTGGGTCGCGATTATTTTGAAGTGCCTATGATTACTGGCAGAATTTGCGGTATTTGTCCGATTGTCCATTTTATATCTTCAACTCATGCAATTGAAACAGCTTTTGGCATTAAAGTTAGTGAACAGACAATTGCTTTGCGTAAAGTTATGGAATTGCTGCAAATTATCCATTCTCATGCCTTGCATATGTTTTTTCTTTCTTTGCCTGATTTTTTTGAGATAGAGAATGATTTGAATTTTATTAAAAAATATCCGAAACAAACTCATGCAATTTTAAGAGTCAGAAAATTTGCCATTGATATGGTTAAGCTGATTGGCGGCCGAACTGTTCATCCGTTGACCATTGAAGTCGGGGGATTTAAAAAATTGCCAGCCATGGAAGAAATTAATAAATTAATGAAAAATTACAACCAACTTTTAGAAGATGCTGTCTCTGTCGCTGAATTTGTTAGTAAAATAAGAGTTCCTGACTTTAAAAGAGAAACAGAATTTATCTCTTTATATAATAAGAATGAATATGAAGTTTTATGGGGTGACATTATGACTAGTAAAGGTGAGCAAATAAAGATTGCTGAATTTTATAATACAATTAAAGAATTGCATCAGCCGTTTGAAAAGGTTAAGCGCGTTAATTTGGGTAAAAAACCTTATTTTAGCGGCGCTCTAGCCAGAGTTAATATAAATTTTGATAAATTAAATACTCAAGCAAAGAAATTGTGGCAAAAAGCAGATTTAGCCATGCCTTGTTATAATACTTTTTATAATGTTTATGCTCAGGCTGTAGAAATTGTCCACTGCTTAGAGGAAATTAGAAAAATTTTCAAACAACTCGGCAAAATTGACCAGAAAAATATTAAGGTTAAAGTTAGGCTAAAAGCAAGCGAAGGTTATGGTGCGGTTGAAGCGCCGCGCGGGCTTTTGCTTGATTATTATAAATTTGATAAAAATGGCAAGGTTTTAGCCGCTAATATTATTACGCCGACTGCGCAGTTTTTGGCTAATCTAGAAGCTGATTTAAAAGTATATTTGCCTGATATATATAAACTGCCTATTCATAAACGCCGTATAAAGATCCGTACTCTAGTCAGGGCTTATGATCCTTGCATTAGTTGTGCAACCCATTAAATTATATGTTTCGATTTTTTTTAAATTCAAAGATCGAAGATCCTCAAAATATTGTAATTAAAGATAAAGAAATTCTCCATAAATTAACCAAGGTGTTGCGTAAGAAAATCGGCGACACTTTTATTTTATTTGACAATGATGCCAATGAATATTTGGTAAGAATAAAGGGATTAAACAAGAAGCAATTAGTTTGTGAATTTATTAATAGAAGTTTTATTGAAAGGGAGTTGCCTGTTGATATTACGCTTTATCAGGCAATTTTAAAAAAATATAAATTAGAATGGATTTTGCAGAAAGCTACGGAAATCGGTGTTCAGAAAATTGTACCGATGAATTCAGAATTTACAGTAGCTAAGGAATATAGCCCCAATAAAATTAAACGTTATCAGAAAATAATTGAAGAGGCGACCATCCAATCTGGCGGCAAAATTATACCTATTTTAAGCCCTTTGGTGGAATTTAAAGATGCAGTCAAAAACCTGAATCCGCAGGATTTGAATTTACTTTGCCATGAGAAAGAGGAAGAAAATCGTTTAATTGATATTTTAGATAATAAACATTGCAATAAAATTAATTTATTTATTGGGCCTGAAGGTGGATTTTCACCTTTTGAAATTGACCTGGCTCGGCAAAATTCTTTAGCCTTAATTAGTTTAGGTAAGAGAATTTTACGCGCTGAAACAGCAGCAGTGGTTGCTTGCGGTTCGATTTCTCAGTTTTTTGTAAATTCGTAAAAGATTAGTAATTTTGTATAATTATGCACGATCTTCATGAAGCTAATAAAATTTTAAAAGTTATTCTGGATTATGCTCAGCAAAATAAATTGCATAAAGTTACCAAGGCAATAATTGAACTGGGCAGTATCATTGAGCATGGCGATGAAATTTCTCCAGAAAATTTAGAATTCAATCTTAAAATGCTGGCCCAAAATACTTTGGCGCAGAATTTAGATGTAAAAATAACTAAAGTAAAAGGTGAAAGTTGGGTTTTGAAAGAAATTGAAGGAGAATAATAAGATGGTAATTAGTGATTGGTAATTAGTAGTTTGTGATAGGAAAAATTTTAAAAATTTGCTATAATTAAACTATGAAATTAAAGACAATAAAACAACTTAAAAATCTTAAAAATAAGACAGTTTTAGTCAGAGTTGATTATAATGTTGCCATGGAAAAAGGTAAAGTTTTAGAGCCGGATAGAATTGAAAGGAGTTTTCCAACAATTAATTATTTATTAAAAAATAAGGCAAAGATAGTTTTGATATCGCATTTGGGCAGACCAGAAGGCAAAGTTGTAAAAAAATATAGTTTACAGCCGATTGCCAAGTATTTAAATAAAATTACAAAGGAGCATGTTTATTTTGTTAATGATTGTCTTGGTGAAAAAGTTAAAAAACAGATTGCTCAGCTTAAAGCTGGGCAAATTTTGCTTTTAGAGAATTTGCGTTTTTACCCTGGCGAAGAAGCTAATGATGCAAAATTTGCCCAAGAACTGGCCAGTTTAGCTGATATTTATGTTAATGATGCTTTTGCTGTCAGTCATCGCGCGCATGCTTCTGTTTCCGCAATTAGTAAATATTTGCCAGCTTATGCTGGATTGAATTTAGCTGACGAAGTTGAAAATTTAAGCAAGCTTTTAAAAAATTTTAAAAACCCGGGTGTAGCTGTTATTGGCGGTGTCAAGATTTCTACAAAAATTAAAGTTATTGAAAATTTCTTGAAGAAATATAATTATGTTTTGATCGGCGGCGCTTTGGCAAATAATTTTTTTGCTGCCAAGAAAATTAATATTAGTCAATCGGTTTATGAAAAGGATTTTTTATCTTTAGCTAAACAATTGATAAAAAAAGCAAAAAATAAATTAATTTTGCCTGTTGATGTGCGCATAAGCAGTAATTTGAATGGCAAAGGAGAAGTTAAAATTGTAAATATTGCTGATCTGAATAAGTTAAAAAATAAAAAGTTTTATATTATTGATATTGGCCACAAAACAGAATTAAATTTTTCTCGCTATATAAAATTAGCCAATACTTTAATCTGGAATGGTCCTATGGGCATGTTTGAGATAGAAAAATATAGTCATGGCAGTGAATATATTACTCAGAACACAGCGATTGTTTCCAAAGGCCCGGCTTTTGGCGTGGCTGGCGGCGGAGAAACAGTTGCTTTGATTGATAAATTAAAATTGAAAAATTGGTATGATTTTGTTTCTACAGCTGGCGGTGCCATGCTGGAATTTTTAGAAGGCAAAACCTTACCAGGCTTAAAACCATTAATTAAAAAATAAAATTAGTAATTGTGGATTTAAGAAATTTAGCCAATTTAGAGTTAATTGAAAAAGAATTATTAGAGATTAGAGAAATTTTAAACCCTGAAGATTCACCTTATATTTGTGATGCAATTATTCATAACATACAAGATGAGGATTTGAATTGGTTAATTTCTGAGATGCTGCTAAAAATGGGATATGAAAAAGATATAATTACGAAAATAAATAAAATTGTTGAAAAAATGCAAGCTTAATTCATATAAATTTTGATTACTAAAAAATAACTATTAATTAAATAATATTTATCATTAAAAATTAATTTTTTGTAAAAAATATGATTAATTGGGGAACAAAATTTAAAGAAAATCCAATTTTTGCTGTTTTATCCATGCTTTTTATTATTGTTTTAGGCATAGCTGTCGGCTTGTGGGCCTGGAATTTAGCAAAACAGCACTATTATATTGGTAAAAATCTTGATATCCAAAGAACTATTAGTATTACAGGTGAGGGTAAAGTTACAGCTATCCCAGATATTGCTATTGTTTCTTTGGGATTAATGACTGAAAAAAAATCTGTTTCAGATGCGCAAACTGAAAATTCAAAGACCATTAATACTTTAATTGAAAAAATAAAAGGTTTAGATATTGCCAAAGAAGACATTCAAACAACCAATTATAGTATTTATCCTGCTTATGATTGGATTAATGGCCAGCAAATTCTAAGAGGCTATAGTGTTTCTCAGAATATTCAGGTGAAAATTAGGCAAACTGATAAAGTTGATGATGTTTTGAAAATTGCCGGTGATTTGAATTTGAACCAGATTGGCGGTTTGAGTTTTACGATTGATAATCCAGAAACTTATAAACAGGAAGCCAGAATTAAAGCATTAGAAAATGCCAAAGAAAAAGCAGATGCTTTAGCTCAAGTTATGAATGTTAAATTAGGCAAGGTTGTTTCTTTTAGTGAGGGTGGAGGTAATGTGCCCCAGCCATATTTAGATTATACTAAAGCATATGGCATAGGTGGTGGTGGCGAAGTAGCACCAGCTGTTGAAGCTGGCAGCCAGGATATAATTATCACAGCCACAGTAACTTATGAATTAGATTAATATTTAAATTATGTTAAATCCCAGAAGAATAAAAACAATTAAAGCTCGGGAAATTTTAGATTCACGCGGCAATCCGACCGTGGAAGTTAAAGTAACGTTAAAAAATGGTATTTGGGCTAAAGCAGCTGTGCCTTCTGGCGCTTCAACTGGCAGCCATGAAGCATTAGAATTGCGTGATGGCAATAATAAACGTTATTTGGGCAAGGGAGTTTTAAAAGCAGTTAAAAATGTTAATCAGGAGATAAATTATCTGCTTAAAAATGTTGATGTGACCAAACAGCAGGATATTGATAAATTAATGATTAAGCTTGATGATACTCCTAATAAGTCTGATTTGGGCGCAAATGCTATTTTAGGCGTTTCTTTGGCTTGTGCTCATGCCGGAGCCAAAGCTTTGGGCATGCCCTTATATCGTTATTTGAGAAAAACTTATAATATTCATTATAAAAGTTTTAATTTGCCTTTAGCAATGATGAATATTTTAAACGGCGGTAAACATGCTAACTGGGCGTTGGATATTCAGGAAGCAATGATAGTCCCACAAGCAAAAAAAATGGCAAAAAGAGTGCAAATGGGCAGTGAAATATTTCATAATTTAGGCGACATTCTAAAAAAGAAAGGCTTTGATACTTTTGTGGGAGATGAGGGTGGGTATGCAGTAAAATTAAAAAAGAATGAAGAAGCTTTTTTGCTGATTCTAGCAGCTATAAAAAAAGCTGGTTATAAGCCCCATAAAGAGGTTAATTTGGCCATTGACGCTGCTGCCAGTGAATTTTACAACAAAAAAAATAAGACCTATAAAATTAATAATAAAAAAATAAAATCAGATAAATTAATTAGTTTATATCAAAATTGGCTGCGTAGATATAAATTAATTTCTATTGAAGATGGCTTGGCCGAAGACGACTGGGATAAATGGCAAACTTTAACTAAGAAGTTAGGATCTAAATGCCTGTTAGTCGGCGATGATTTATTTGTAACTAATATGAAAAGATTGCAAAAAGGAATTGATATGGGAGTGGCTAATGCTATTTTGATTAAACTAAACCAGATCGGCACCCTGACTGAAACTATTTCTGCTATTTATCTGGCAAAACAAAATAATTATAAAGTGATTATTTCTCATAGAAGCGGTGAAACTTGTGATACGACCATTGCTGACTTGGCTGTGGCTGTGAATGCGGATTATATTAAAACCGGTTCAATGTCCAGGAGCGAAAGAGTTTCTAAGTATAATAGACTGATGGAGATTGAAGAAGAATTAAGCTAATTTTAGATAAAAAATTATCCCCGATCTTAGCTCGGGGATTTTTATTTGGCAGTTGAATAAATATCAATTTTAAGTTAAAATAGTTATATATGAAAAAAGAAGTAAAACAGAAATTTTTACCCTTAATTTTGATTATTCTTGACGGCTGGGGAATTGCACCAGCTTCTCTTTCCAATGCCATAAGTTTGGCTGACACGCCAATTATGGATTTTTTTTATAGAAAATATCCCAATACAACTTTAGTTGCTCATGGACAAAAAGTGGGCTTGCCTAAGGGGCAGGATGGTAATTCAGAAGCAGGCCACATGAATATTGGTGCCGGCAGGATCGTAAAGCAAGATGCAGTTTATATTACTGAGACTATTAAAAATGGTACTTTTTTTAAAAACCCAGCTTTTATTGAGGCGGTTGATCATGCAAAAAAATTCAAATCTAATATTCATTTAATGGGTCTTTTATCTGATGGTCAGAGCGCTCATTCTCAGCCCGAGCATTTATATGCTCTTTTAGATTTTTTTAAACAAAGAAAATTTCATCGCGTTTATCTGCATCTTTTTACAGATGGACGTGATTCATCGCCGCATGCTGGCGCCAGATTGGTCAGTAAATTGATTAATAATTTTGAAAATAATGAGATTATTTCTACTATTATAGGCCGGTTTTATGCTATGGATAGAATTAAAGCCTGGCAAAGGACAGAAATGGCTTATAATGCCATGGTTTTAGGCGAGGGAATTACTTCTGATAATCCTTATAAAGCAGTTGGTGAAGCTTATAACCGGGGAGAAACTGATGAATTTATTACTCCTACAGTGATTTTAAATCCAAGAAAAAAAGCAAAATTTATTAATGATAATGATGCAATTATCTTTTTTAATTTAAGGTCTGATCGTGCCAGGCAAATGACCAAGCCTTTTGTCCAGAAAAATTTTGAAAAAAGAAATGGCGGCGGATTTAAAAGAAAGAAAATTTTAAAAAATATTAAATTTATCGCTTTAACTGATTTTGGGCCTGATTTGGATAGCGTTTTGACTGCTCATCCCAGTATTATTTTAGAAAATACCTTGCCCTTTGTTTTAAAAGATTTTAAACAGCTATATATTTCCGAACGGGAAAAATATGCTCATGTGACTTATTTCTTTAATGGCGGCTATAGTCAGCCAGTTAATGATGAAGAATGGGAAGTTATCCCTTCTTTAGGGCAGAATAATTATGTTAAGCAGCCGCAAATGTCTAGTTATAGACTTACTAATATTATCTTGAGAAAATTAAGGGAAAGAGAAGTTAATTTTATTACCATAAATTTTCCTAATGCAGATATGCTTGGCCATACGGGGAATTTAAAGGCAGCGATTAAGGCCATTGAGGTCGTAGATAAAAGTTTAGGCAGAATTTATAATTTTATAAAAAGATTAAAAGGTACCATGATTATAACTGCAGATCATGGCAATGTCGAGGAAATGATGAATTTGAAAACAGGTGAGATGGATACTGAGCATAGTACGAATCCAGTTCCTTTTATCCTTGTTAATCAAGATTTTAATCATAAAAATTTACATTTGCGTAAAGATGGCATTTTAGCCGATGTCTCGCCTAGTATTCTGCAGCTATTAGATGTTGAGAAGCCAAAGGAAATGACTGGCAAAACTTTAATAAAAAATAAATCTATATAAAATATGGCAAAATTAAAAAATAGGCCTGTGATTTTGATTATTCTCGATGGTTGGGGAATCGCACCAGACAGTCCTGGAAATGCCATTGCCAAGGCAAAAACCCCTAATCTTAATAAATATATAGCGACTTATCCGGCTTTAACCTTAGCTGCTTCTGGCGATTCAGTAGGTTTATCATGGGGTGAAATGGGCAATTCAGAAGTTGGTCATACTAATTTAGGTGCTGGTCTTATTTTTTATCAGAGTTTGCCGCGCATAAGCAAGTCTGTATTGGATGGGTCTTTTTTTGAAAATAAAGCTTTTTTGGATGCTGCTGATCATGTAAAAAAAAATGGATCAAAACTTCATCTTTTGGGTTTAGTTAGCAGTGGCGGAGTGCATTCTCATACAGAACATCTTTATGCTTTGCTTGAATTTGCCAAGCGCCAAAATATAAGAGAAGTTTATATTCATGCAATTTTAGACGGTAGGGACACGATTTATAATAGTGGCAAAGGATTTATAGAAGAGCTGTTAGCTAAAATAAAAGAGTTAAAGGTTAATGCTAAAATTGCTACTTTGTCAGGCAGATTTTATGCCATGGACCGAGATAACCATTGGGAAAGAACTGAAAAAGCTTTTCTTGCCATGACTAAAGGCGAAAGTGATGAAAAATTTGATAATCCTATAAAAGCAATTGAAAACTCTTATGAAAAAAAGATTTATGATGAAGAATTTGTGCCAGTGGTGATTACTTATAAAAATAAGCCAGTCGTATTAGTTGAGGATAAAGATGCTTTAATATTTTTTAATTTTAGAGCTGATCGTGCCAGGCAAATAACAAGCGCTTTTGTTTTGCCAGATTTTTCTAAATTTGAAAGACCTTCGGAGTTCAAAAATTTGTTTTTTGTTGGAATGACGCAGTATGATAAGGATTTGCCAGTTGATGCGATTGCTTTTCCGCCCGTAGAAATAAAAGAACCATTGGCCAAGGTCATAAGCGATGCTGGTTTAAAACAATTACATATTGCGGAAACTGAAAAATATGCGCATGTTACTTTTTTCTTTAATGGCGGGCAAGAAGAACCATTTCCTGGCGAAGACAGGATTGTTATTCCTTCACCTCGCGTGCCTTCTTATGATCAGAAGCCGGAAATGTCAGCTTTAAAGGTCTGTGATGAAATATTGAAAGCTGTTTCAGATAATAAATATGATCTTTATATTGTGAATTTTGCTAATCCTGATATGGTTGCTCATACCGGCAATTTAAAAGCTACGATCAAGGCCTGCGAAGTAGTAGATAAATGTTTAGGCAAAATTGTAAGACTTGTTTTAAGTAAAGATGGAGTGGTAGCAATTACCGCTGATCATGGCAATGCTGAGGAATTGCAAAATATTCAAACAGGGGATATTGATAAAGAACATAGTACTAATCCTGTACCCCTGCTTATTATTGGTAATCAATGGGAAGGAAAAAATATTGGACTGCCAGAAGGGCCGGGTTCTGATTTAAGCTTAGTTACACCCTCTGGCGTATTGGCTGATGTGGCTCCGACAATTTTAAAAATTATGGGAGTTAAAAAGCCAAAAGAGATGACTGGGACTTCTTTGATATAGAAAATAGGTAATAGGTAATTGGAGAAATTATTAAAGATATATTATATTCCTTATTTTTTGTTTTATATTTTTTAACTTTTGTATTTTTAATTTTATTTTTTATGCAAAAATCAAGCAGTAAGTTTTTTTTCTATATTTCTATATTCTTGGCAATATTAATAGCTTTTATAATAATAGCTATTATAATAAAGCCGGTTTTGATTAATAATCTAATTTTTGTTTCTATTGTGCTGATCCTTCTAATAATAGATATTTTAATTTTTTATTTTAATGAATCAAACTTTTCCGAATTTATTAGTATTGATATGGTTTGGTCTAATGAAGGTGCGAGGCAGCAAAGAGCTATTATAAAAAAACTGCAAAAATTTTGTCTTAAAATCGATAAATTCTTAAAGAATATTGTTAAAAAATAAACAATGCCAGAACTTCCAGAGGTAGAAACAATTAAACGAGGCTTGGAAAAAAATATAGTCGGCAAAACAATTGCTGATTTTGGTTCTGACTGGAAGAAAAATATTAATAAGCCATTAGCTGAATATAAGAAGATTGTTAAAGGTTTAAAGATTGAAGCTATAAAAAGAAGAGCTAAGATGTTAATTCTTGATTTATCTAAAGGCTGGGATATCCTAATTCATTTAAAATTAACTGGACAGCTTGTTTATGGCAGTAAAACAAAATGTTTAGTGGGCGGACACCCAATTGAAGAAGGCTATGATTGCTTGCCAAATAAGTTCACCCATGCTAGTTTTACTTTTACTGATAAAAGCCATTTATATTTTAATGATATTCGCAAGTTTGGCTGGTTGCGTTTATATAAAGACAATGAATTAGCTGAGGAATTTGAGAAAATGAAATTAGGCATTGAACCATTGAGTAAAGAATTTACTTTAGATTATTTAAAACAGATTTTTAAAAAGAAACCAAATAAGAAGATAAAGCAATTTTTAATGGATCAGACGATTATTGCTGGTCTTGGTAATATTTATTCTGATGAGGTTTGTTTTTATGCTAAAGTTAGGCCCAATCGTTTAGTTAAAGATTTAAAAGAAAAAGAAATTAAATTAATTTATCAAGGCATTAAAAAAATTCTGCAAGCCTCAATAAAAGCACAAGGTACAACTTTTAGCAATTATAGAAATGCTGAAGGCGAAGCTGGTGCTTATTCTAAGCAGTTAAAAGTTTATGGCCGCTATGGCGAAAAATGTAAAGTGTGCGGCACCGAGATTAAGAGAATAAAAATTGGAGGCAGGACATCCTCTTATTGCCTTAAATGTCAAAAATAAAAATATGGTTTACAATGATAATTTCACAATTCAAACCGAAGGCCATAATGATGTGCTTGACATTACAAAACAGGTTGAGGCTATTGTGGGACAATCAAAGATCAAAAACGGCCAGATTTTAGTTTTTGTGACTGGTTCAACAGCTTCTATTTCTACAATGGAAGTCGGCGCAGAATTAGATAAGGATTTGCAAGAAGCATTGGAAATTATTGCACCTAAAAATAAACATTACCATCATAATGATAAATGGCAGGATGGCAATGGCTATTCGCATCTTCGTTCAACGATTTTGGGCACACATTTAACTGTACCTTTGATCAATAGTGAATTAGTGTTAGGTAACTGGCAGCAGATCGTTTTGCTAGATTTTGATAATAAAAAAAGAGACCGTTTAATAACGGTCCAGATTATTGGAGAGTAAGGGAATTAATGACCAAATAATAAATCCTAAATTACAAGCAAATCTTAATATCTAAATTTTAAATTCTAAACAGGTTTAGGTTTTGAGATTTGGAGATTGGTTATTATTTGAGTTTTGGTGCTTGGTATTTGGAATTTAAATTAGGCTGGCAATTAGAATTCCGATTAAAATGCCGACTAGAGCCTGCAGATACGTATGTCCCAGCCGTTCCTCTAAATAAGGATATTTATCTTCTTGATAATCAGGCAAATCTTTGATGAGCATATTTAAAACTTTGCCATGCCTGCTTAAATATTGGCGTAAACCCACGGCATCTCTAATGATTAAAAAGGCAAGTACTAGCGTAATAGCAAAATAAACAGAAGCAAATCCGAAGGTTATCCCAGTTTCGGTTGCTAAAGCTGAAACAATTGCCGCATGGGAAGAAGGCATGCCGCCATAATTATTTAAATTGCGCCAGGAAAATTTACCTTTAATTGAATCTATTATAACTTTAATTACTTGTGCTACTAATAAAGCAATAAAAGGTATTAAGACGATTTTGTAAGCCATATTTAAATTATTAATATTAATTAATTATTAAATTCATTATAAGGTATAATTGATTTTTTTCAAAATAAATTTTATAAAAATAAAAAACATGAAAAAATTTTTAATTTTATTTTTATTGATTCTGATTGTTATTGTTATTGCCGGTGGCTGGCTTTTTAAAGTTATTTATATAGGCCAAAAAGGCAGCGGCCAGACTAAAAATTTCATAATCAAGCAAGGCGAAGGAGTTAATCAAATCAGCAAAAATTTAAAAGACGAAGATTTATTGGATAGCTCTTTTATCTTTGAAACATTACTTTGGTTAAAAGGCGCAGAAAATAAAGTCAAGGCTGGAGATTATAAAATAAAGGACACTTGGAGTATAAGTGAATTGATCAACGCGTTAATCTCTGGAAAAACAATTGAAAATGAAACAAATATAACAATTATAGAGGGCTGGAATCTGCAGGATATTGCTGATTATCTGGAAAAACAGAATATTGCAAAAGCCAATAATTTTTTGGACATAGTCGGCTATCCGGCTATTGATTATAACCAAAATTCAGATTTGCCCAAACCCAAAGATTTTAGTGATGATTATCCGTTTTTGGCCAGTAAGCCTAAAAATTTGAGCTTGGAAGGCTATTTGTTTCCGGATACATATCGTATTTATAAAAATGCAACTATCGAAGATATCGTCAGAAAAATGCTTGATAATTTCGGCCAAAAAATTACGCCAGAAATGATGACTGACATCAAAAAACAAGGTAAAAATTTACACGAGATTTTGACGCTGGCTTCAATTATTGAAAAAGAAGCTAATACATTAGAAAATAAGAAAAGAGTTGCCGGCGTTTATTATAACCGTTTAGCCAAGGGTATTGCCTTGCAGGCTGATCCTACGGTTAATTATATTACTGGTAAAACAACAGATAGGCCTACTTACGAAGATTTGGAAAATGATAATCCTTACAATACTTACTTGTATCCGGGTTTGCCGCCTGGGCCGATTACTAATCCGGGTTTGGATTCTATTACGGCGGCTATTTATCCGGAGAAAAATGATTATTATTATTTTATCAATACGCCAGGTGGCGATATGGTTTTTTCTAAAACTTTTGAGGAACATAAGCAAAATCGGTTAAAATATTTTAATAACTAAATAAAGTAAAAATATGATTGATAAAAAATTTTTTAGTAAGTTGCTTAAAGAGTATAGTTCTTATGATATCGGTCGCAGAATAATTATTAAGCATTCAAATGATGTCTTAAAATTTGCTAAACAGGCTATCTTTGCCACTCATCGTGAAGATATTAAGCAAGCGGAAAGCGATTTGAATGAGGCTGAGAAAATATTAAAATATCTTCAGACTAAAATAAAAAAAGAAGAAGCTTTGCAATATGAAGGAGCTTATTTGGCTGGGATGGAAGAATACGTGGAAGCTAAATTATTTTTGCATTTTATTAAAACCGGTAAAATTACCTCAATTAATGGCCAGGTTATTGATGTGGAAAGTTATTTGGGCGGACTTTGTGATTTTACTGGTGAATTAGTCCGCAGGGCTGTTTTTTTAGCTACTAGGCATCGCTATAAGGAAGTAGCAACTTGCGAGCAGGCAATTGAAGAAGTGGTTGGCGAGCTCATTAAATTTAATCTGCTTGGTAAATTAAGGCCGAAATTTGATCAGTCAAAAAATAATTTAAGAAAAATTGAAGAAATAATGTACGATCTAGAGTTAAAACGTAGAAGTAAATAAAAATGGAAGAAAAAATAAATAAAATTTTAAAAAAACTTGAAGAATTAAATCAGCAGGGCGGCCAGTGGAACATTTCTCGTGACACTGGTCTGTTTTTGTCTAAATTAGTTTTGAAGAATAAGCCAGAAGTAATTGTGGAAGTTGGTGCTTCCAATGGCTATTCAACAATTTGGCTGGCTCAGGCAGCTAAAGAAGTTGGCGCCAAATTAATTACTTATGAATTTGTGCCAGAAAAAGTCCGGGATTTAGTTTCTAATTTGCAAAAAACCGGCTTAATTAAATATGTTGAAATTATTCCTGACGATGCTAATAAGAGGTTAGGGGAATTAAATGAAAAAGTTGATTTTGTCTTTTTGGATGGTCGTAAAAATGAATATTTACAGCAATTAAAATTACTAGAGCCAAAATTAAAGCCAGGCGCAATTATAATTGCTGATAATGCTATTTCGCATAAACATGCTATGAGTGATTATTTATATTATGTTAATCACGATGAAAAATATAAAAGCGAATTAAAAGACATTGGCACTGGCTTGCAAATAAGTTACTGTGCATAAAATTAGCTTGACTGATTAATTAGTTATTGTTAATTTTAGAAAGGGGTTGTAATTTACAGCTCTTTTTATATAGATATTGTGTTTCGAACATTCACCCACCCGATCCGGGTTGGCTTCATCACAAGGAGGTAGTGATGGGTAGATTAATTGTTTACGGTGGCAATCAATGGGGTGACGAAGGCAAAGGTCGATTGGTTCATGAATTTGGCGAAGATGCTGACGTGGTGGTCCGGGTAGCTGGCGGGGCTAATTCTGGCCATACCCAATTTGTTGATGGCGTAAAAGCTGTCACTCATCTGGCTCCCAGTGCGGTAAGTCATTCCCGGGCACGTTGTTTTTTGGGGAATGACATGGTCATTTATCCCACGGGATTTGAACAGGAGATCACCGACCTGACAGCCAAGGGCTTTTTGAGATGCCAGCAGCTTGGGGTCTCGCGTTTGGCCCAGCTGGTCATGCCTTATTGCTTGGACCTGGAAAAATTCCGGGAACATGCTCGGGGCAAGGCAGCCATTGGCACCACTGGACGGGGCATTGGCACTACCTATGAAATGCAGGTCAGGCGTTTAGGCCTGCGGGTGACGGACTTGCTGCATCTGGAGCAAATTCGTGCTTATGTCAAGACCATCCTCAATGAAATAAATCCGGAACTGGCTCATTGGGGCGGTCAGACTTACACGGTCGAGGACATCATGACTTTCTTGGAGCAAGCCAGGCAGATCTTGGAGCCTTACATCCTTAAGGAGCCGTTGTCCAAGATCGTCACCCAGGCTAGGGACAGCGAGCAAAATGTGCTGATCGAGCTGGCCCAGGGCCCAGGTCTAGACAAGACCCACGGCACCTATCCTTACGTCACTTCATCCTGTACCTTGGCTGGTGGTGCCTGTTCTGGCGCCGGCATTGGTCCCACCCTGATTGACGAGGTCTATGGCGTGACCAAGGCTTATTGCACCAGAGTCGGCGGCGGTCCTTTCCCGACCGAGCTTGACGGCGACTTGGGCGAGGAAATCAGAGCGCGCGGCCAGGAGTATGGCGCTTCAACTGGTCGCCCCAGACGTGTCGGCTGGCATGATGGTCCGCAAACTAGAGCAGCTTCTCGTGTCGGTGGGCTGACTGGAGTAGTCATTACTAAGGGCGATGTTTTACAAGGCATCAACACCATGGTCTGTGACTATTACCAGCAGGGAGATAGAATCATCCGAGACTTGGATGAACTTGATACCCTGGATCTTCAGGATGTTCAGCCTCATTTCCAGGAAATGGGCAGCTTTGACAATGACATCTCTGGCTGTCGGGCCTTTGAGGACTTGCCCAAAGCAGCGCAAAAACTTTTCCTTATGATCAGCCAACTGGCTGGTGTGCCGCTGGTGGCCATCTCAGTCGGACAACACAAAGGCCAGACCATTATCATGCAAAATCCCTGGAGGGATTAATGCTTTTTAAAAGGCAAGGTGTGAAAACCTTGCCTTTTTGCTTGGCTAAAAGTAAAATAAGAATATATGAGAATAAAAATTATCACTATTTCTAAAACTAAATTAGAATATAGCGAGGCTGAAGCAGAATTTTTAAAGCGGTTGCAAAGATATGCAGAAGTGGAAGTTTTGAATTTAAAAGAAGAGCCGATTACAAAAAATCGTTTGGCTGAGGAAATTATGGCAATAGAAGGGGAGCGGATCTTGGATAAATTAAATAAAGATTATTTTAATATTGCTTTGCACTCTTTAGGCCAGCAAAAGACTTCTGAGGAATTTGCTAACTTAATTGAGGAAGTCCGCGACTTTAAAAGCGCGAGAATTTGTTTTATAATTGGCGGGCCTCTAGGCTTATCAGAAAAAGTTTTAACCAATGTTGATTTGGTTTTGTCATTTTCCAAAATGACTTTTACTCATCAATTAATCAGGGTTTTACTTTTAGAACAAATTTATCGGGCTTTTGAAATTTTAGCTGGTAGTGAATATCATAAATAAGGAGATTTGACAAAAAAGTTTAGATATGCTATAATGCTTATAGTTAAAACTGAATAAGTAGTTATCAAGAGAGCAGAATCCGGAACTGGCCTCATGATTCTGCCAGCAACCTACCTTACCAAGCCGTTTATAACGCTTTGTAGGATAAGGTGCTAAATCCAGCCCCGCCTCATGGGGGAAGATAATAAGTTATATATTTTAGATCTTACCCCCTCGTAGCGCGTAAGATTTTTTGTTTTTAACTAGAGTACATTAACAATTGAATAAAAAATTATCAAGAGCACAGTGAGAGTTCGGACTCCGTGACCTGTGCGGCAACCCTGGCAAAAACCAGCCAGTAGGTGCTAATTTCCGCCCTTGTAAAAGGGAAAGATAACTGGTAGTTCAATTTTTTGAGTTCAAATCTTTCTCTTTTGGGAAAGATTTTTTTATTTGCTTATCGTCCCAAAGTGTTCTTTAAACAACAAAAGACAAGGAGGTAGGGAAATGAGTTTAAGATTGTATAGGATTTTTGAGTTTAAGCCTGATTCTCAATCTGCGGCTGAATTTAAAGAAGAACTGATTAAATTAACCCCTTTGAGCGAAGCAGTTTACTTTACCTCAAAAGCTAGTAAACTTGAAGTGATCAGAGTAAAGGAAGTTGAACGCGGTGAAATCGTATTGCTACATTCAGAGTTAGTGCCCGAATTTGCTTGGCTGATTTGGAACGACTCAGAGATTGCCACCCGTTGGCAAATTAGCCTAAATCTTAAATATGGCTCAGAATTAAACAGGCCATTACCTCCTTATGCCTTAGTTTGTCTGTGTTGCGGTCTTAAGGGAGGATTTAAAGAACATTTATCAGTTGGCACTCAAATTAAACGTAATATTGAGGCCATAGATGCAGTTTGCAGTCTGCACAAGATTAAAGCGCTTTTTGTGCGTCAAGCCGATGATAGTTTAGCAAAGAATTTTCAGGTTAAGTTGATTGAAGGCAACAAATACCTTGAAAGTTTGAGCTTGTTTTATAAACCGGAAATTGTTACTCAGGCTTTAAGCTTTATTAATAAGGAGAAAAGTCATTTCTCTTAATTAAAAGCCCTTGTGGATTACCACAAGGGCTTTCTTGTTGACAAAATTTTAGACTATTCATATAATTTACATATGAATACCCATAAACAAGTTTGGTATACATTTTACTTTTTTAGCGGACGTAAATGGCCAGCTTGTTTAAGTGTGTTTTAAATAAGAATTAACAGATTCAAATAGTAAAAAGCTGGCCCTTGGGTCAGTTTTTTAAAATATAAAAAAACAAAAGGAGGAAAAAGTGCAGGTAAACAATAGGAAAAAGCGGCGGAAATTTAGGCGCCTAAAACAGCGCTTAAGGGACAAAGAACCCTACTTTATTGCCCAAGCAGGGTTAAAAAATAACCAAGGAGGAAAAAATGGCAAAGGATGAGGGAAAAAAAACTGTTTTCAAGGTCGGTAAAAGCCTGAGCAATGGTAACGGAGGTATGGACAATACAATTGAAATTATTGCTCTGGCTTTAAAACCCCATGGAGTTAAGGTGAGCGTCAGTAAAGATGCCTATGGCGATGGCAGGGATCTGCTGACATTTACTGGGCCGCCAGAGGTAATTAAGGGCTTAAAAAGATTATTTGACGCCCAAACAATCTCTTAAAAAAGAGAAAAAGAGCTGCTAATAATAGCAGCTCTTTGTAATTTTAATGGATTTCTTGACAATATTTTTGGTTATGTTATACTGTTTATAACTTAATATAACCGTAGACAATAGGTGGCTTTTAAAGCGTAAAACCTATCGAGGGAATTGACTTTTAGCAAATGGCCTATGGCTAATAGCTTATAGTTGTATCTACGGTGTCCCGTAGATTTTTTTATTCATATCACTAATAACCAATAACTAATTACTAATTACTAATTACTAAAAGATATGCCTAAAACTAAAGAACAAAAAAAACAAATTGTTGATGATTTAGCTGATAAATTAGCTAAGTTTAAAAGTCTTGTTTTTACTGATTATAAAGGTTTAACCGTGGCTGAAGCTTCTGCTATTCGTAAATTAGCCAGAGAACAGGGTGCAGAATATCTTGTAGCTAAAAAAACATTAATTCAATTAGCCTTGGATAAAGCTGGCTTTAAAGATATTGATGTTAAAAATATGACTGGTAATCTAGCTTTGGTAGTTGGTTTTGAAGATGAAGTAGCGCCGGCTAAGTTAGCAGCTAATTTTACTAAAGATCATGAGGCCTTAAAGCTTTTAGGCGGCATTATGGAAAATAAGTTTATTGACTTGGCTCAAGTTGAAGCCTTATCTAAAATACCTTCCAAAGTTGAACTTTTGGCTAAATTAGTTGGCAGCTTGAATTCTCCAATTTCTGGCTTTGTCAATGTTTTGGCCGGTAATTTAAGAGGTTTATTGACTGTTTTAAACGCTATTAAAGATCAAAAAGCTTAATAATTAATAAATATAATTAATAATTAATTTAAACAAAAATATGGCAGAAGAAAAAGAAGTTAAAAAAGAAGAAAAAAAAGAAGTTGAAGTTCCTAAAAAGTTCCAATCTTTAGTTGAAGAGATTGAAAAAATGTCAGTTTTAGACCTGGCTGAATTAGTCAAAATTTTAGAGGATAAATTTGGCGTTTCAGCTGCTGCGCCTGTGGCTGTGGCTATGGCTGGCGCTGCTGGAGCCGCTGAAGCTGCTCCGGAAAAAAGCGAATTTGACATTGAATTAGCAGCTAGCGGTGATAATAAAATTGGAGTGATTAAAGTGGTTAAGGAAATTTCAGGTTTAGGCTTAAAAGAAGCTAAGGATTTGGTTGATGGCGCTCCGCAAATTGTTAAGAAAGCTGTTAAAAAAGAAGAAGCTGAAGAAATGAAGAAAAAATTAGAAGAAGCTGGCGCTACAGTTAATTTGAAATAAATTCTATTTTAAAAGCGCCCCCGCGTAGCGGGGGCGCTTTTAAGTTTATTTAAGTTATTTTAAATATTGGTGAGGTTAAAAAATAAAATCTTATTATCATTAACTACAAATATCTTTTTTTCGCTTTCAATAATCTCAAATGATTTGAGGTTATCAAAAGCTTCGCTGTAATATTGCGTCACCAGATTGCCTTCTTTATCCAAAACTACAATTCTTTTATTAACTGGTTCTAGTATATAAAGAAAATTTGTTTCATCATTGGTAAAAAAGGCAGTCGGCGACTCTAAAGCCGGTTCTAAATTTTTAACAGTAAAATCGCGTTTCAAACCTTTATTAAATTTGAAGATTTGGCCGTCATTGCTCAAAAGCCAGATATTTGTATCTATGCCTATGGAATTAATATTTTTTAAGTCAAAATTGGCTTCTTTTAGCCAGGCCAGTCCATTAGCATAGCCATTGTCAATTGGCTGATACCTGTAAATTTGATTATTTTTTATATCCACAGTATAAAGGCGGCCCGAATAACTGGCGAAGTCAATGATTTGCCCATTGCTTTGTAGGCCAATATTCAGCGGTACAAATTTATTATCTTTAAATTGAACAAAGCCATTTTTATCATGATAAACCAGAATTTGGTTGCCAACATTTTTAGCTTTAATGATTTTGCCAATATCTGATAAATTCGAATAGATTTTATTTATTTCACGAGTGTCAAGATTTATTTCATAGCTGTTATTATTAATTGAATCAAACGCCAAAATAGAATTATTTTGATAAATAATATTCTGAATATTAATATTATTATCTTGTTCTGTGCTTAAGTCTGCAATTAGGGTTGGTTCCGTAATATTAGTAATATGTCTTAATTTTGCAATTACTGCTTCAATTGAACTGCTTAATTCTCCTTGTTTCTCTTTTTGCTTTTGCGAATTGACAACAAGCGAGTCTAATAATTCCTGAGCCTGGCTGATTTCTTCTCTGGCTTTTGTTTCATCGCCAAAGATAATATCAGATTCAGCCAGATTTATTTTTTCTTCTATCTGATTGGTTGAATTTTGAAATGCTTGAGAATCTATGGCTTCATTTTGCTGATGTTTAAAATAACTGGTGCTATATATAAATAAAATTATTAATAGAATACCTATAATCAGCAGTATCTTACTAAGATTGGGAATCTTTTTTAAATATGTGCCCAGATAAGCTAATTTTAAGCGTAAATAATTTTTTATTTTTTGCAGATTGTCTAAAATAACTGTATTTTTAGTGAAGAAATTTTTAGTTGTTCTTTTTATCCTGCCATAAAATTTTTGCCAGCCTATTAAAATTCCAGAAGGATATTTTGTCATTTTTTCTGGTTCGGCTTGATTCTCAATTTCGGTTTGATTCTCAATTGATTCTGCTGCTAAGCTGTCAGTTTCGGGGCTTTCCATTGACAATTCATTTTCTTTTTTTTGCAGTTGTTTTCCTTTTTGAAATAAATTAATGATGTGGTTAATTATTTTTTTAAAGCCAGTCCAGAAAGAAGGAGAAAGCAGTCTTTCTGTTGATGATTCTGTATAATTTAATTCAGTAATCGAAGTTAAAGAGGCTGATTCCGGCGTTTTAGTTTGTTCTTCTTTTGTATTTTTAATAATTATGGCTGCAAAATTATAGCCTTCATGCTGGAGTAGGGAATTTTTAAAATACTCAGCTGCTTTGTGAATGGGCAGGGATGTGATTGTTTTTTGAATTCTTTCCAGGGAAACATAGTTTAAGAAATTATTATTGGCAACACATAGATAGTCTGGCGGATTAAGTTGGCCTTGCAATAAATTAGTAAAGAGCTTATTGCTTTCTTCTTCTTTTTTAGTATTATTTTCTCCCTTGCTTATCTTTTTTATATCAATCAATTTGTAATCCTGTTTTGTTTTGTGAATCAAAAAGGCGCCGGCATTATTAAGATAAGAGATAAGTAATTGATCATTTTTTATGAGACCTACTGCCAAATTGATTTTTTCTTTGATTGTCTGTTCATTTAAATTACCGACTAGATAAAATTTCTTTTCCTGGAGCATCTTTACGAATTCTTTATTCGTTTCTTCTAGGGCATTTTCAAAAGCTTTTTCAATGTCAAAATTTTCATTTTCAATCTGATTGTAATAATTGTCTTCCAGGCTGCCGATTAATTGGGCGATAATTTGTGAATTTTCCCGGCTAGGAGTGTTAATTTCTAAAATACCAAAAAGGCGGCCCATTTTATCTTCTAATAGCTTATTGGGCTCACTGATAAATAGCTTACTCGTAGATGAGGATTTATTCGAGTAATAATGAATAAAAATGTGGGAAAATTGGGTTAAAATCTTGGTCATTGCTTTGAGAAAATTGACTTATTTTTGCTATTTGTATTATACTAAATATAGGCAAATTTTAAAAGGGGTTAGACAGTCTTATTTCATTATCATTAAACTAGCTTAAAATATGCTTGAACAATTATTTGGTTCACAAACTAGAGTTAAGCTTTTGCATATTTTTTTGATTAATCCTGATGAGCAATACTTTGTCAGAGAACTGACTCGTGATTTAGAATCGCAAATAAATGCAGTTAGGCGAGAGCTGCAAAATCTGGAAGAGATAGGTATAATTAATGAGGTCGAGGTTAAAGAGGGTGATTCAAAACAAAACCGTAAATTTTATAAGGCAGATACCAAATTTGTTTTATATTCAGAATTAAAATCAATTTTACAGAAATCCCAGTTTTTGCTGGAAAAAAAATTTGCTAAATCTTTGCAGAAAATCGGCAAGGTGTATTATTTGGCGCTAACCGGACTTTTTGTGGGCAATAAAAATGTACCGATTGATATGTTAGTGGTAGGCAAATTAAATAAGAAAAAATTTGAAAAGCTGCTAAAAAATTTCGAAAAATATTTTAGGCGCGAAATAAATTATACGCTTTTAGATAAAGATGAATTTGAATATCGACGCAGCGTAGCTGATAGGTTTTTATATTCTATTTTAGATTCAGAGAAAATAGTTATGATAGATGAAATAATGAATACTTTAAAGCCGATTTCTAATGAGGCAGAAAATGAATAAATAAGCTTATGGTTTTATTTATTAATGCATCTAAAGATAAACAGTTAGATGTTTTTTTAATTAGACAAAGTAAAATAACTGATAAAATTATTCGCAAGGGTGATTTTAAAGTTTCTGAAAATTTGCTTAAAGCCATTGATAAGCTTTTAAGGAAAAGCAAGCTTAACATTAAACAACTAAATGGCATTATAGCAGTTACTGGTCCTGGCCCTTTTACTTCTATAAGAATTGGGGTGGCTGTGGCTAATACTTTGGCTTATGCTTTAAAAATTCCGGTTGCTGGCCTGACTAATAAACAAGGATTGACAAATAATGAAAAATTGGTTAAGTTAGGCTTAAGCAAATTAAAGCAAGCAAAAGCTAATAAATATCTTTTGCCTTTTTACAATCAGGAACCAAACACCACTTAAAAAGGAGGGAAATAAATGGGATTAAAACCTTGCAATAAAAAGATTTGGAGGAAGGGACATCATATCTTTACTAGCCATAGCATTCCAGCTAAAAAATTTGATAAATGGGTGAAAAAAGTAGCAAGGCGATCAGGCCAAAAAGTTGATTGGTATTACTTTGGCGGCAGAGCCGTAGTTAAAGTTTTAGGTAATGCAAAGCAGGTATATACGGCAACGGAAGCGATAAAGGAACTTTTGCCTGAACATGACCAATTAATGAGAGAGGCTGTTGGTCCTGATTTGGCCGATATCTGCAAAGGAACTTTTGTTTAATCAAAAAGGAGGAAGGGATGCAAAGAATAGGCAGAGTACCAAGAGTGGAATTTCTAGCTGTAGCAGAAGAGGTAATGGCTCACTTCGTGGGTTTGCCGGGCAATCCCAAGCCGGAGCGGACAGGCGGATTTATGGCTGTATTGCATCAATCTACGGACGGTCAAAAGATGCTCTTTGTTAATGAGCTGGGAACCTGCAAAGCTGATCTGGCTGAAGGATGCTTCCGCTATTGCCAGGAAAAAGTTATACGGCTTGCAGCCTGGCAGGGTTCAGGCCATCTTAGCGGCTGGCAAAGCCGTGACATTGAAAACAAAAAATACGGCGGAGCGATCGCAGCTCCATCTGACGGCCAAGGGCTTGAAGATGGCAGGGACTTAATCGGCGCTGTTTCCGGCTTGGTGGAGCATGGTGATGAAGCTGTTACTTTGGTTATCTGGCTGGTTTTCCGCTGGATTACTTTTTCCGAAGCTCAAAAAATTGCGCAGATCAGTAAAAATCCGTTTTTAGAGCTACTAATGATGAAATGCAGCGATCTGTTTTGCAGCGCGCAGATTAAATATGAATAATAGCTGAAATCAGTATTTAAACATAAGGACCAAATCGTTTTAACGAGGCGGTCTTTTTTATTTGTGGAAATATATTAGAGTGAGGAATACACAGTATATTTATTTTAAAATATTAAGTTATGCACAATTTAATTTTTTTCTTTATATTCAGCGTAATTTAGCTTGTGTATAAAGTGGTTGACGAGTTTTGTTGTGTGGGGTATAATGGATATATAAGATAGTAATGTGGATGAAAGTGGGGATAACTAAATATAATTGTGGATAACCCAATTTAACCCAAAATAAGCTTATTTAATATGTTTATAGGCGAATATCAACACAATTTAGATGAAAAAGGCCGTTTAGCTGTGCCAGCTAAATTCAGAGCTAAGTTAACCAAAGGCGCAGTTGTGACTAAAGGTCTTGATAATTGTTTATTTGTTTATACAGCAGGTGAATGGCAAAAATTAGCTACTAAATTAGCTGCTTTACCAATAAGCAAAGCCAATACCCGAGCGTTTTCCCGTTTAATGCTAGCTGGCGCTATGGATGTTCAATTAGACAAGCAAGGCAGAATTGTTTTGCCAGAATATTTAAGAAAGTATGCTGGTTTAAAAAAGAAAAGCATTATCGCCGGTTTATATAACCGTTTAGAAATCTGGGATGAAGATAATTGGAACAAATATAAACAGGGTACAGAAAAGCAAAGCGGTGATATTGCCGAAGCATTAGAAGGTTTGGATGTCTAATTTGAAAAATTAAGAAAGGATAGTCTCGTCGCTGACGAGCACCTTACATATATCAAAAAATTCTTGTTTATCATTTTTTCGAGGTATCTCCTATGTACCTTACAAAATCATATTAAAATTTGATAAACAAGTAGGGTTTTATTCAGGAGAGAAACGGTTTGTAAAGATTATTTTGCTCTGTTTCTCTCCTGTAAAAACTTTAAAACATTGAAAAATCAAAAAGGAGGTGAGCCATGCCAGTTTATGAAAGGTTACGGATATTAAGCCACATGAAGAGTTTAGTCGAGGCAGTCAAAGATCAGGCAACAGACTGGTATCAAAAGGCCAGTGATTTCCTTGCTGATTTGGAAAAAATAATTATCCACATGAGCAAAGAAAGCTTTGCAGCGGCAATGAAACGTTGGGAAGAAATTGTTAAGCAAGGGCCAAAAGAGATCCAGAGCGAGTCATTTGTTTTCTAACCAGGAAAAGGGGGTGCGCATTGCAAGACATGCAAAACGGCAAAGGCGAGTTAGCGCTGGCAGGATCAGCAACTGGAGCATTGACCTTGTCTGTTCCTTTTGGGCAAGGTCCTCCTGGCACGCCAGCTGAAAGGTTCATTGCTCGCATGGCGAAAGTCAGGCGACAGCAAAGAACCTGCGGTGACGGACTCCTGGCATTGGCCAGACAACACGGGATGGCCAGTTCACAGGCAGCCTAAGTTCCGCAACCGGGGATAAGCGATTATCCCCAAAACAAAAATAAATATTTAAATATTTTACAATTCAAGGAAAATCAATGCAGTTTAAACATGAGCCAGTTATGATTAATGAAGTTCTGGAATATCTTAAGCCGCAAGCTAATGAAAATTTTATTGATTGCACTTTGGGCGGCGGCGGGCATGCCAAAGAGATTTTACAAAGAACTTCACCAAATGGACAATTATTAGGCATTGATTTGGATTCGCAGGCCATTGAAGCGGCCAAAAAAAACTTGAAAGAATTTAAAAGCCGCATGGTCTTAGTCAGTGATAATTATAAAAATTTGGCAAAAATAATATATGATGCAGGAATTAATAAAATTAGTGGTATTTTACTCGACCTTGGTCTCTCCTCTTATGAGCTGCAAGATCAATCTCGGGGATTTTCCTTTAAAGGATCTGCTTTTCTAGACATGAGGTTTGGCAGTACAGATAAAACTGCTGCTGATGTTATTAACCATTATAAAGAAGAAGAATTAGCCAGGATTTTTAAAGAATATGGCGAAGAAAGACACGCCAGATTAATTGCCAAAGAAATAATAACTGCACGTAAAAAAAATAAGATCACAACTACGGATCAATTAGTTGATTTAATTGAAAGAGTTTATAAAAATAAGCCTAAGCCCAGAAAGATTAATGTAGCTACAAAAGTTTTTCAGGCCTTGAGAATAGAAGTCAATGATGAACTGGATAATTTAAAAAAAGTTTTACCTGATGCTTTAGCAGTTTTAGCTAAAGGCGGTAAATTAGTAGTTATCTCTTTTCACTCGTTAGAAGATAAAATAGTTAAAGAATTTTTCAAGAAAGAATCAAGAGGCTGTATTTGCCCGCTGGAATTACCAGAATGCCAATGTCAGCATGTGCCACAAATAAAAATTTTGACTAAAAAAGTTATTAGGCCGCAGCAGTCAGAAATAGCGATAAATCCTCGCAGCAGAAGTGCAAAGTTAAGAGCAGTAATAAAGATTGTTAATTAATCCACTAAATAATAAAATAACAAAAATAAAGATAAAAATATGTCGAAATTCATGATTAGTGCAAAATTGCATGAACTCAAAGAAAAATTTTATAAAAAGAATTTTTTGCTTAATTGTAGAGTGAATTCTAAAAATTTGGTTATATTTGTTTTTATATTGACTGTAGCAATCGGACTTTGCTATTTAGTTCAGGTTAATAGTTTAGCTACAAAAGGCTATAAAATAAAAGATTTAGAAGAAAGAGTCGCTGATTTGCGCACTAAAAATAAATCTTTAGAATTAGAGATAACAGAATTGCGTTCAACTGAAAGAATAAGCCGTGAAGTGGAAAATTTGGAAATGGTGGCTGTAGCCAGAGTTGAATACCTGCGGCCTAATGGCACTTCAGTGGCAATCAACCGTTAAAAAATATATTATAGATAAAAAAGAACCCGGACTATCTTTTTTGATTAGTCCGGGCTTTTGTGTCAGTTGCGGAGTTTAATTTTGGAATTTGAAGACTTTTAGGTGTCCCCGAAGACTCATTAATCCCAAAACAACACAGATTGCCAGCAGCTGCTGATAAAAAATATTATACATGGTCAGATGCCAAGGCAGTTTGAGGCTGGAAAAAATGAAGTAATCAGCATTGGGATGAAAAAGCAACATGGCTGATAAGGTGATTACCAGCACAACCATTTTGCCTTTGCCCCAATTATTGGCGCCAGTTTCTTTGACTTTTATTTTGCGTAAAATTGATCCAGGGCTTAACCATTTTGCCAGCCAGTGATTCGGACCCGCTTTTGGCAGCACATCATGGATAAGGTATTGCAGCAGGGCTACCAGCAAAAGGGTTATGTCGATTCCTATCATCAGCAAGCTTAGCCAGAAGTATGAGACGACCAGAATGAGCAAGTTGAAATTAACAAGCACAGTTATGGTCTGGCCTTTGTCTGCGATAGGGTCAACTACCTTGCCCTTGGAAGTGATTTGTCCGCGCATCCTGGCCATTGATCCGTCCAGTCCGTCCATGAGCGCCATGAAAATAAAAAGGGCGCCGGCGGTTTTTAAATGCCCGGTAACCATCAGGTAACTGAGCGGCACACAGAGGATGAGTCTGGCATAGGAAATATGGTTTGGCGTGACTGCTAAAGGTAGCTTAAAAACCGGGTAAAACACGCAATAGAAAAAATAGTCGCTTTTTTTGACTTTCGGCTTTCCTTCCCGACCTTCAGCGTTTGAAAGAACTTTTGATTCTGACATCTTCCTCCTCCTTATGGAATTTTATAACATTGGGTTAAGTCAACATTGTTGACAGGATCGGTCATTTAGACCAATATTAATGTATCAGATTTCTTTATTTTTGTAAATTATTATGTTTAAACTAATAACAAAATCGAAAAAATCACTGGCGCGTTTGGCCAGCTTAAAAACTGCTCATGGTCAAATTAAAACCCCGTTTTTTATGCCTATTGCTACTAAAGCGGCAGTGAAAAATATTTCTACTGCAGAGTTAAAAGATTTAGATTCCCAGATAATTTTGGCTAATACTTATCATTTATATTTGCAGCCAGGCGAAAAAATAATTAAAGCGCACGGCGGGTTGCATAAATTTTTAAACTGGCCTGGCCCGATTTTAACTGATTCTGGAGGTTATCAGGTTTTTTCATTATCTAGAATTAGGAAAATAAAGCCTGAAGGCGTGGAATTTCAATCCCATTTAGACGGTTCTAAGCATTTATTAACTCCGGAAAAATCAATTCAAATTCAGCAGGATTTGGGCGTAGATATTATGATGGCGCTGGATGTTTGCCCTCCTGGCCAGGCTGAATTTGAAGAAGTCAGGCAGGCTAATGAAATAACTTTTAGCTGGGCGCAAAGATGTAAAGCTGCCTGGTCAAAAGCTAAGAAAAAGCAAATGTTATTTGGAATTGTTCAAGGCGGGATTTTTAAAAATTTGCGTGATGAAAGTTTGGCTCAGATTAGCAGCTTGGATTTGCCTGGCTATGCGATAGGCGGTTTGGCAGTCGGTGAGCCGCGCGATAAAATGTTTAAAATTTTAGAGTACATAACTCCGCAAATGCCAGCTGATAAGCCCCGCTATTTAATGGGCTTGGGTCGGCCTGAAGAAATTGTTTTTGCAGTTAAGCAAGGTGTTGATATGTTCGATTGCGTGATTCCGACTCGGGAAGCGCGCCATGGGCGTTTGTATCAATTTTGTACTCAGAAAGAAAAAGGCGCAATTAAGCTCTTTGGCAAATTAGCATACAAAACTTTGATCGCCACTAATGAAAAATACAAAACTGATTTTCAACCGATTAATAAAGCTTCAGAGGTTAAGCTATTAAGGGAATATACCAAAGCATATTTGCACCATTTGTTTAAAACGCAGGAAGGCTTGGGCTTGCGCTTGGCAACCATGAACAATCTGGAATTTTATTTGGAATTAATGAAAAAGATAAGAGCTGGAATTTTAAGCTCTGAAATTTAAAGACTAATTGACATTTTTTTAAAAAATTGCTAAGTTGAAATAATTAATTTAAAAGGAGGGATGAAAATGCCAGGAATTAGTTTTGAATTAGCAACTGACCCCAATTATTTTGGCGGTCCTGTCGTACATGTAAAAATGGGGAATCGCGTGCTTGGTGTGATTTATCCCAGTCAGCGTGGCATTGAGATTAAGAAAAGTATGATCAGCGAGTTGGAGTTATCCGGTTTAGCCAAAGGCGTGAAAGTTGAGGTTTCACTTTCTGGCGAGCAGCAGAATATAGGGTCAGCTTTATCCAGCGAAAAGGGAATTAAGCTGGAAAGCAAATCAGCCACATCCGTTACAGTAACGGGTGATGCAAACGATTTAAGGGTCAAATTCGATTAAAAAGGAGGAGCAAATGTCCAATCAAGCCGTTGATCCGAATATGAAATTTACTGGTGGATTGGAGATCCAGTTCCAAAATCCCAGTGGCTGGTCTTATGGTAAACCTAGCCATCAGGCCATGGAAAATCAGCCTTTGTCTGCCTACGTGGAGGCAGTCTTAACAGCCAAGGGCATGGAAGGCCGTTCTTTCAAGATTCTTTCTTTTGATCCTCAGACCGGCCAAATGGTCGTGGAAGCAAATCTGAACAAAATACCCTGAACTGAAAATATCAAATATCAATAAAGCCGCATTGCGCGGCTTTTATTATTTTTTAAAAGTATTATAATTAAATTAAAATCAACAAGCTTGCCTTCGCTTACCTTTGGTGAGCTTCGGAGGTCGAAGGGAGGGAAAATGTTTTCAAATCCAGAAAAATTGGTTCTTTTGAAGGCGTCTTTAAACAGCTTGAGGTCATTAAACCATAGTCCGGAGACAAGTAGTTGCTTAATTGGCAGGATCATTGAAGCTGTTGAGGCTGAGGAGGTCAGCTGGGACGATTTGGGTACTAATCCAGAAGAATTAAATTTTCTGGAAAAAGAAATTGCCCACAAGTCAAAAGCCAGAGAGTTTGTTGATGGCTGGCAGGCATTTCAGCAAGGCAAGCTTCCACCTCAAGACTTGCAGCGACAAATTGCAGACGTGGAATTCCTTTTAGTCCGAGGATTGATTGGCTTTGAGGATATCAGTCCTTGTACTATGAATGAACTGACAAAACTGAAAATGCAATTAAAAAAGCAAGCCCAGGAGTAAAGCCTCATTTGTCTTGACGATAAATGAGGTTTTTAAATTTATTGACAAATTTGGCATTATATGATAAGTTAAAACATCAAACAATCCGCCGTCGCTAAAGCTATAGCGGATAAAAAAGGAGGTGAAAATATGCCCACTTGCGAGCAAGTTGAAGATTTTATTGAAAAATTAGATATTCGCGACGTGCAAAAAAGTGTTCTTTTGCGCCGGTTGCTCGGGATTTACCGGGCAGACAGTGAACCTTTAACGGATGCGCAATTGGACATGATTTTCGAAGGGCTTCCGGCCTTGAAAGACCAATTGCTAGAACAGCTAAATTAATACTCCTAATCCCTTAATTTATTTTGGAATTAGGAGTTTTTTTATTTTCTTTTTTATGCTAAAATTATTATAACGATACGAATCTACGAATAGGCTGCGGATTTACTAATGACTAATAAAGTTACTAATATATGAACCAAATTTCAGCCGGGAAATTGATTATTTTTATCTTAATTGAAGGGGTTAAGGATATTTTTTATTTTCCTTTATGGTGGTATTCTCGGGGCTTGTTAAAAACTCTTAAAGGCAGCTGGAATTTTATTAAAGATTTTGAACAGACTCTGGGCTTTATGGTTTGGCTAAAAAATCTTTTTGTGCCCATGTTTGGCCAAAGGGATTTCGCTGGACGCTTAATTAGCTTTTTTCTAAGGTTAGTGCAAATAATTTTTCGCGGCATAGCTTTACTTGTTTTAATTTTACTAAACCTTATTTTTATCGGCATTTATTTAATTTTGCCGTTTTTTATTATTTATCAGATTGTAATTAATATTTAAAATGGCGGGAAACAATGACAATTTGCAGTTTTTAGTCTGCAGCCAGTGTAATGGCTTGGGTGAAATTGGCAGTAAAACATGCAGCCAATGCCAGAGCAAGGGGATTATTGGCTATTTAGCTGGGTATATTTTATATTGGGGCAAGAAGATAAATTCCCAATATTTGAGGTTGTACCAATTAGAAGCAATTATTCATAAAATTACTATTGGCTTTCTTCTTATTTTGGCATTTCTGGGCATAGCCAGCTTGGCCTTTTCTTTTTATCTGGTTAATTTTAATCCCCAGATTATTCTTAGTTTTAAGTTTTGGCAAGTTAAAAATAATTATCATCTAATTTTTTGGCTGACAATTTTGACTGATTTATATTTAATTTATTTTTCTTCATTGGCCAAAGATAAAATGGAAAAAGTTATTGTAAAAAAATACAGATCAGAAGGAGAAAAACAAGTTATTGCGCCGCCGCCAATTGACTGGCAGCAGGTAAAAAGTTTTGCCCATAAATATCAAATTGATATTTCTAAAGCTTTAAATCAGGAAGCTTTAAAAGCTGTTGAGCGTTCATTTATTGTGGCTGAAAAATATAAAGCGCTGGAAGTTGGTCCTGTGCATTTTTTGATTGGCGCTTTGCTTGTTTCAAAAAAAGTGGAAAGTATTTTTGTGCGGCTGGGCGTTGATTTGAATGATTTGGCAGGTAAAATAGGACGGGTGGCTGCTAAGTATCCAGAAAGCGAGGGCGCCACAGCTTTTTCCAGCAATTCAATGAAAATTTTATTAAAGGCTTATAGTTTAGCTTATTTTAATAAAGAGAATGAGGTTGACGTGACAGACATTCTGCAAGCAGCTGTTAAAGAAGATCAGATGGTTCAAGAAGTCTTTTTTGATTTAAATATAAATCTGGAAAAATTGAATAATGTGATTTTATGGTTTAGAATCAGAAAATTATTACAGAAACAGTGGCAGCTTTACCGGACTGGAGCTAGATTAAAATCTAAAACTGGCATTGATCGAGCCATGACAGCTATTCAGACTCCTTTTTTAAACCAATTTGCTGAGGATCTGACTATGCTGGCGAAAATGGGGCATTTAGAATTATGTATTGATAGGGATAAGGAATTTACTGAAATGTTCAGAATTTTGGAAGGCAGTTCAATCAAAAGCATTGTTTTGGTCGGCGAGCCAGGCGTTGGTAAAACTTCAATTGTTGAGGGCTTAGCCCAAAAAATGATAGCTGATGATGTGCCTGAATTTTTAAGGGATAAACGCTTGGTTAGTTTAAGTATTCCTAGATTAGTTTCTGGCGCTTCAGCCAGCGAGGCACAAGAAAGGCTCTTGATTTCTTTAAATGAATCTATTTCAGCTGGTAACGTTATTTTATATATTGATAATATTCATGATATTATGGGCATTTCAGCTGGCGGACCAGAAAGTTTAGATCTATCAGAAGTTTTAGTTGAAGCTCTTTCTAAAAATTTGATAATTTTAATTGCCAGCACTAATCCTTTTAATTATAGTCGCAGTATTGAAAACACTAGCTTAGGCAATATTATTAAGAAAGTTGAAATTCCTGAGCCAGATTTAAATAGTGCAATTCAGGTAATAGAAGGCAAGATTGGCTTTATTGAAGCTAAAAATAATGTTTATTTTTCTTATGATGCTTTAGAACAGGCCGTTAAGCTGACTGACCGATATATTCACGATTTATTCCTGCCTTATAAGGCAATTACTTTGCTTGAAGAAGTGGCTGTTTGGGCTAAGCAAAATAAAGGTGCCGGAGCCATGATTACAGGCAATGATGTGGCCAGTTTAGTTTCAGAAAAAATTAAAATGCCAGTGACTGAAGTTACAGAGACAGAAAGCAAAAAATTATTAAATTTAGAAGCAATCATCCATGAACGTATTGTTGATCAGGAAGAAGCTGTGGCAGCTGTATCTTCCAGTTTAAGAAGAGCCCGTGCTGAATTGCGCGATATTGACCGCCCTATTGCCAATTTATTATTTTTAGGGCCGACTGGCGTAGGTAAAACAGAATTAGCTAAAACTTTGGCTGCTGTTTATTTCGGCAGTGAAGAAAATATGATTCGTCTGGATATGTCAGAATATCAGGAAGCTGACAGCATTAAACGCTTAATCGGCGCACCGCCGGCCGGAGTCGGATTGCTGACTGAGGCTGTCAGGCAAAAGTCTTTTGCTATTGTTTTGCTTGATGAATTAGAAAAAGCGCATCCTGATATTTTAAATATCTTTTTACAAGTTATGGAAGACGGCCGCTTAACTGATGCTACGGGCAGGACAGTAGATTTCACCAATGTGATTTTGATTGCTACTTCCAATGCCCAAACTGATTTTATTCAGCAAAAAGTAGCAGCTGGAGTCTCCTTGGAAGAAATTAAAAAACAGCTTTTAGAAACAGAATTAAAACAATATTTTAAGCCAGAATTTTTAAACCGTTTTGATAATATTATTGTCTTTAAGCCATTGGTTTTTGAGGATGTGGTTAAAATTACACATTTGCTTTTGAAAGACGTGGCTAAAAATTTGGAAGCTAAAGGCATTAATTTTCAAGCCGCTGATGAGGCAATTAGGGAATTGGCAGAAATTGGGTTTGACCCTCAGTATGGCGCGCGGCCTTTGCGTCGGGCGATTCAGGAAAGAGTTGATAATGCGCTGGCAGATTATTTATTGCAGGGAAAAATCGGCAGGCGGGATATAGCTATTTTAGAAAAAGGAGGTAAAATAAGTGTTGAAAAAGCTAAACAGTTATAACTATGTTATATTTTTTTGCCTTTATAATCGCTTTTATTTTAGCAGTAGTTTTTACTTTAATAATTAGAAAAATTGCTTTTATACTGCAAATTGTTGATCTGCCTAATCAGCCGAGAAAAATTCATAAACAGCCAATTCCGCTTTTGGGCGGTTTGACGATTTTTTTAAGTTTTACTATAGTTTTAATTTACTATAGTTTTTTTACTGATTTGATTATTAAAGATTTTATTTTAGGCAAATATATCTGGGGCATTATTTTGGCGGGAATAATAATTATGATCGGCGGTTTTTTTGATGATAAATATGGCCTTAAACCCAAATATCAGCTAATTTTTCCTGTCTTAGCATCTGTAATTATAATCGCTGCTGGTATTGGGATTTCTAGCATTCGCAATCCTTTTGGCGGCTTAATCAGCTTTAATAATTGGCAATATATTTTATTTTATCTTCAGGGCATTCCTTACAAAATAACTTTGATCGCAGATTTATTTACCTTTATTTGGCTCCTGGGCATGATGTATACGACTAAACTTTTGGACGGGCTTGATGGTTTAGTATCTGGCATTACTATAGTTGGCGCCTTTATAATTTTTGGTATTGCTATGAGTAAAAATGTTGCTCAGCCTAATACTGGTTTAATTGCTCTGATTTTGGCCGGTGCATTTGCTGGCTTTTTAATTTTTAACTGGCATCCGGCTAAGATATTTTTGGGCGAAGGCGGCAGTTTGTTTGCTGGCTTAATGCTAGGTACTTTGGCAATTATTTCCGGCTCAAAAGTAGCAACTACTTTATTAATTATGGGCATTCCAATTTTAGATGTTATCTGGGTAATAGGCAGGAGATTTTTTTTCAAAAAGACAATTAGTCTGGCTGACAGAAAACATTTGCATTTTCGGCTGCTTGATGTCGGCTTATCTCAGCAATGGGCAGTTGTTTTTTACATATTTTTAACGGCTTTATTTGGCTCTTTGGCTTTGGTCTTGCAAACTTTTGGCAAATTTATAGCCTTACTGGCTTTAATAATTGTTATGTTAGTCTTAGCTGTTACTTTAGTATTTTTATATAAAAGAAAATCGGCTTATGTTGATCAAAAATAAAAATAAATTATTTTTTTTAGCATTAGGCGTAATTTTTATCGCTTTACTAGTTTATTTTATTAGTACATCTTTTTCCATTTATCAATATAGTCCTGGGCTGGCGCAAGGAAAAGTAAAAATTAAAGATAAAGTTATCTGGGTTGATTTGGCGCAAACATCAGAAGAAAAAGCGAAAGGTTTGGGTGGCAGGGCAGAATTAGCTGATGATGAAGGCATGCTCTTTATTTTTTCTAATAAGGATCTGCCGGTTTTTTGGATGAAGGACATGAATTTTCCCATTGATATAATTTGGCTTGATGGCAATAATGTAGTCGATATTACTGAAAATATTCCAGCGCCAGAAAAAGGGCAAAAAGATTTACCGCTTTATCAGCCCAGCCAAAAAGTTGATTATGTTTTGGAAGTAAAGTCTGGATTTGTCCAGGAGAATAATATACGAATAGGCGATGAAGTAATTTATGAATATTAAAAACCCTAGCAAAAGCTAGGGCTTGATTTTAGTGTCAGAACCATTAGGTAACCCCTCAGTGCAGAGATGAGGGTTAATAATACTCGGACTGACCCAAATATTTTTTTCAGCATTTGGATCAGTAGCTTTATTAGCAGGGAAACGCCAAGTGCCATTGCGAAAATGTGTGTCTATTGTATAGCCGCCTGTTCTTTTTAGGCCGCTGGAAAAACTGTTTTTCTCTCTCAGGCTTAAGACTCGGTTTAATGTCAGCTTGAAAATATCTGATTCATTAGTAATCGGCGAAGATATTATTTGCCGATTTTTTTTCTGCGGCTTATAGCGATAGGAATTAATATTTCTGGCATGTTTGGTTGTCAGGAAAAGACACAAACCTACGACTAGCCGGACTGCTGTATTGCCCTCATCAGGCATTACTACTCCATCAGCTATTTGCAGGGGAATGCCTTTTACATTTTGCTCTCTGACAAAATCTTTAGCCAGTTTTATTACTGATTCTGTGACTTTTGTTCCTTTGATCTTCTCGGTAAGCGGTAATTCAAAATGGGGAATGTAAACATTATTAGGAATGGCTTGAGCAGCTTTATTCAATGCCTTGAAAAATTTATCAAACTGGCCTTTTTTTAGCAATTGTTGTAGCCGTTTTTTTGTTTCTTCTGAGAGCGGTTCATAATTTTTGATTTCCGAGCTAAACAGTCGGAAAACAATGATCTGATGACCATAAGCTTCATAGCTACTGACTAAAATGCAGTCATAATCTTGTTCTACTGTTGTGCCAATGATTGGTTCATCAAGTATGACTGCAAATGATTCAAAAGGCAGTCTGACATTGTGCCAGTAAACATTTTTGATGCTCGTTGCATTGAGCATTAGTTGTAAATCGGTTTTTAAGTGGTAAGCTCGCCTTGAGGTGTGCGACCAAAGGCAAAGCTCAAAAGGCAGTTCTGCTAGATCACCGAGCAGGGAGGGTTTGTCCGGCACTCTTTCTTCAATGAATTTTTGGCAAAAATCAGCAGAGTCAAAGTTTTGGAATGACTGAATTATATACTTTCTGAATTCTGAAAAATGAGCAAAAGGACCTTGAAGCGGAAAAGATTGTTTTTTGCCCATTTTGTTTTCAGCCCGGCTTAAGAGGTTAACAATCAAACAGTTATCTTCCCAGAGCCTGAGCGCGTTTTCCAAAGATTCAATTATATGCGGCATTTTTCCTCCTTGTAATGAGCGATATTATATGAATTTATCAGAAGTTTTAGGTCTTGTCAATCAACTCTTGACTTTTTGTTATTTTTTCGTTAAACTAATTTAACGGTGTTGATATTTAAAAACAAACCAGCCAGGAGGGGAAAATGATCAACGTAATTTGGTTTCTTGTGCTTTTGGTCACTTGGTGTCTGATTTTCGCCAGGCTTGAGGCGGAAATCGAAGGCGAAAACGGTTGGGCCAAAGAATTGCCGACTAGCAAGTATATCTGGGACCCTAAAGAGGGCAAGATGTTTTTTAAGCCCTTTGGCTCCAATTCTTACGAGCAGGTGGATCACACGAAATGGCCGGGCAGTTTTTACTACTTTTATATCAACACGTTGCTGGGCGGTAAGGATTTTACTTATTATCATCGGAATGTCGATGTGCTGCAGCTTTTTGTCGCTCATCTCATGATCTATCTCTGTTTTTATCAGACAGCCCCGATTTGGCTGCTGGAAATCAGAGCCTTTGCCACCCTGATGCTCATCTGGTCGTTGGAAGATACCTTTTACTTTTTTGTTAATCCAGCGTTCGGCGCGGAAAAGTATGCTCCGGAACACATTGAATGGCATAAAAATTGGCTGACCATAGCTGGAATCCGCATCATGGACAAAGGCATGTTCGCCAACCTAGCCGGCGGAACTGCCATTATTGTCTTATCCTTTTTCCTGCTGGATATCTGGCACTGGCTGGTCCAGTTAATTTAACAATAAAACAATCTTAAAGTTGCCCCGGTATCATGTTCGGGGCTTTTTATTTGACAAAAAATAGCTGTTAACTTAAGATTTTAAACAATACATAGGATTTCCTGCTCGGGCAGAGAAATAGGTTCTTTTTTATAAGTGTTAAATGGGAGGGATTAAAGATGGTCAAAAACAAGTTTGTAGAGTTAAAAAATCTCTGGCGAAAGTGTCCCTGGCTTTGGGCAATCAATGCTCATTGGGATAAAGACTCTACAGCCATAAGGTTCTTTCAAGCTGAAGAAGATTTCCTGCAAACCAAAATAGATTATAAAAAAGTGGATGGGATTTACTTAAAAGTCGTTCATATTTATGGAAGTGATGTATCCATTCATGAAATCAGATTGATTGATCTGCCAGCTTATAGCTTCCGCACTTTTTTAAGTGAATTAACGCTTGAGCAGATTATTATGGCTCAGATCAATGAACATTTTGAGGCTGTAGAGAAAATTATTTTTGTTAGACATGTTCATCCCGGGGAAAGGTCGCTTAAAAGCAGTTTCATCTCTATCTTTTCTCCGCCCAAAGGAAAAAAATATTTTAACCAGCCCACTGGCTAAATCAGTGATAGCCGCTTGGTTCTCCAAGCGGCTTTTTCATTTGACAGATTTTTAAAAATAAGTTAAGATATTAATCAAGATTTAGCTCGGTACTAATCTTTTTTAATTTTAAACTTAATTCTTAATACTTAATTCTAAAGTAATGAAAATCGCAGTTATTAAAACAGGCGGTAAACAATATAAAGTTGCCGAAGGCGATAAAATTCAAATTGAAACAATTGATGGTAAAGAAGGCAAGACCTTTGATTTTAAAGAAGTTTTATTAGTGGCTGATGAAAAAGGAACTGATATTCAGATCGGTGATCCTTTAGTTAAAGGCGCTAAAGTAACCGGACTGGTAGAAAAGCATTACAAAGATAAAAAAGTTACAGTTATAAAATATAAGGCCAAAGTCAGATATAGAAGGAAATTGGGCCATCGCCAGCATAAGACTTTAGTCAAAATTGAAAAAATAGCTTAGATAAAAAAATCAGCCTAAAAGATTAAATCAGTTACAGGCTGATTTTTTATATTCTTGACAAAATTTATTTTCTTTGCTAAGTTTAAATGTCTGCCAACCCAAAAAGGAGGAAATGCATGCCGAATGTAGAGGTGCACGGCCTAAGCAGGACTGATTCTTCTGTCCTGGCAAAACGGGTTTTTGAGGCTATCGGCGAGGAGGCGCCAGAACTCAAAGACATTGCTGTCATTACCTTGTGTGATGATTTCTGCATTGATGCGCAAGGTAAGCAGCAGCCGTATTTCAGAATAAGCAGTTCTAAACCCGAGCATCACGAAACGCTGAAAAAGGTTCTAGCCCGATTTAATATGGACATTGAAACCCTGGATTTAAAGGAATTTATTCCAGCGCAAAAATAGGCAAGGACAAGTTGCCCCGGACCATAATGGTTCGGGGCTTTATATTTCTAGTCTGTTTTTAAAGGCATTGGAAAGGGTGATTTCATCTGTATATTCCAAATCAGAGCCCACTGGCATGCCGCGGGCTAAACGGGTGATAGTAATTTTTTTAAATGGCTGGAGCAAGTTTTTTAAATAAATCATGGTAGCTTCGCCTTCCATGTCAGGGTTAAAAGCCAAAATTATTTCTGAGATTTTATCCTTCTGGATTTTGGCAACCAGTTCGTCTGTTTTTAATAAATTAGGCGTAATGCCATGCAAAGGATCTAAAACACCGCCTAAAACATGATAAAGGCCTTTGAATTCGCCAGTACTTTCAATGGCAGCCAAATCATGGGGTTCAGCTATGATGCAAATTTTTGATCTGTCGCGAGTTTTGTCAGCGCAAATAAAACAAGGGCTTTTTTCAGAAATATTATGGCAAATCTCACAGTGGGTAATTGAGCCATTGATTTCAGAAAAAGCCTTGGCAAACTCTTCTTTGTTTTCTTTTGACCATTTTAAAAAAGCATAAGCTAAACGCTCAGCTGTTTTAGGGCCAATGCCCGGTAGTTTGGTGAATTGGTCTATGAGGTTTTGGATTGATTGAGGGAACTTTATCATTCTTATAGGCTAAATTTTTAATTTGAAATTTTAATTGAAGCCTAAATATTTAAATTTATAATTAAAAAATTTAAAATTGGTTTAAAATTTATAATTTATAATTTTAAAATTTTCATTCTACATGCCTGGTAAGGAGAATCCAGATTCACGCATTTTCTCAGCCATAATACGCTGGACTTTTTTAATGGCGTCATTAGTTGCCTCTTTAATGGCAGATTCTAGCTTTTCTTTTTTATCTGGAGATAATAATTCAGGATCAATTTCTATATTTAAAATTTCCTGGTTGCCATTAATTTTAACTTTAACTTTGCCCCAGTCAGCTTCTCCTTGGGTAGTTTCCTGGCCCAGTACGTCTTTGATTTGTTTGGCTTGACTACGCAAATCTTTAAATTGTTTTAATTTGTTGAACATAGTTTTAGTAATTAGTAATTGGTGATTGGTGATTAGTGATAGGATATTGATTATTTTAACGGAAATTTATGATAAACACAAGAATTTAGCATTTGACAGCAGATAGGATTTTAAATAAGCTATAATTAAATTTAATAAGGAGGCGAAACATGGATACTTTGATTGCTGTCTTGGCAGTAGTAGGTGTATGCCTGTTTACAGGTTTAGTCCTTGTGGCAAATTATATTATTAAAAATCACCCTGAATTATTAGGGGACAAGGCTAAAAACAGCCCAGCACCATAATGGCGCTGGGTTTTTTAATATTAATCTATCGTTCTTTTTTATAACTAAAAAAGAACCAAAAAAGTTTTGGGGTGGCTCAATGCGCTAGTGCAAATAATATATTTCGTGTTATTGTTTTTGGCGCTTAGTCGCCACCCCAAACCCTAGGGTGGGCAGAATATGTTTAGAATAATAAAATTTAAAAAAGGCCATATGTTCTTATATCTTTACGATTTGTAGATTTGTATAAAATTAGTATATTTGTATCTTTAGCCAAATTTTGGCAATTGCATCTCAGAACTTTGCAAGCCTTCATCATCAGAAACTTCAGGCAGTTCACTGGGCGCTGAAGATTTGAATTCTTTATCCAAATTTCTAAAAGTTACTTTTTGTTCGTCAAAAAATAATTTTACCATGCCAGTCGGGCCGTTTCTGTGTTTGGCAATATGAATCTCCGCTAAATGGCGGCGGTCAAATTCTAAGTCTCTTTTATATACTGCTTCACGGTAAATAAACATAACAATATCAGCATCTTGTTCAATAGAACCTGATTCGCGTAAGTCAGATAATTTAGGTATAGGCGGCGTGCGTGATTCTACACTTCTGTTTAGCTGAGAGAGCGCCAGAACTGGCACATTTAATTCTTTAGCAATTTGTTTTAAACCGCGGGAAATTTCTGAAATTTCCTGAACGCGATTATCTGTTCTGGTCCTGCCTTCCATTAATTGCAGGTAATCAACCACAATTAAACCTAGATCATGTTCCATTTGCAGTCTTCTGGCTTTGGTTCTGATTTCCATAATATTTGCTGAAGCATAATCATCAATAAAAATCGGTGATTCAGCTAAAACGCCTAAAGCATGGCCGATTCGAGGAAAATCATCATCTTCTTCCCGGTCAGATAATCTGCCGGTTCTCATTTTCCATAAATCAACATTAGCTTCAGCGCAAAGCAAGCGGTCAACTAGCTGTTCTTTAGACATTTCTAAACTGAAAATGCCAACAGGTACTTTATGTTTAGTGGCTACGGTGCGGGCAATATCTAAAGCCAAAGTAGTCTTACCAACAGAAGGTCTGGCAGCTAGAATAGTCAAGTCTGATTTTTGCAAACCGGCTAATAAATTATCCAGATCAGTAAAACCAGTAGGCACGCCTCTTAATTTGCCTTTTTCTTTATGAATAGCATCAATTCTTTCAAATGTCTCATTCAAGATACTGGTAATAGGCACAAACATTTGTTTTTGATGGCCCTGGGAAACTGAAAATAATTTTTGTTCAGCTTTGTCCAAAATATTGCTGACATCTTCTTCTTCATCATAGCCCATTTTAGTTATTTCCGAAGCTGATTTTATCAAATTGCGCAAAGTAGCTTTTTTTTGGACAATTTCTGCATAATTGACCACATGGCTGGAAGTAGGCACAAGATTGCTTAAAGAAACTAGATAACTGCGGCCGCCGATATTTTCTAATTGTTCTTTTTCAATTAAGCGGTTAGCCAATGTTAAAAGATCTATTGGCTCTCTTTTGCTAAATAAATATAAAATTGATTCAAAAATTATCCTGTGTTTCTCAACGTAAAAATCTTCAGGTCCGACTATGTCAGCAATTTTAATAATTGCGTCTTTATCAATCAAAAGAGAACCCAGTAAAGACTGTTCAGCTTCAATGCTTTGCGGCGGTAATTTTTCTAAAAGATTTTTTTCCTTTTTAGTTGGCATATTTTTAATAAGTATATGGTGCCTGGAGTATAGAAGCTGCTTAGATATTAAATACCAAAAAACAAATCACAAATTTCAAACAAATTATAATTTTCAAATTCTAATGACCTAAGCAGTTTAGGGTTTAAGATTTAGAAATTGGTATTTGTTTGATTATTGATTATTGGTAATTGGAATTTAAATATAGAGCACTTAACTAGCTTCCATACAACATAGACTAATCACTATTTATTGTTATTTCATCTTACCCATTTTACTTTATTTTTGCAAATTAAAAAAGTAATATTTTGTTTAAAAAATGTTGACAACGCCGTTCACGAACGGCGCTGTTGACAAATTAAGTTTTTTTGTTTAAATTAAGACAATGTTCTTTGATAAGCCTTTATTAAAAAAGGGGAAGGAGGCAATATGGCAAGAAGATTAAAGAATGGCAGGTATAACAAAACACTGACCAGAAAAAAGCTGAAATGCCCGATCCCGGGCTGCGGTAGAAATACTGATCAGTTAGTGCCTGATCCCAGATTTGAGGGTAGAAGTCCGGCAGAACAAAAATTCTGCTGCAATAGTTGCAGAAAAAGACTGAAAAGGAGGATTACGAATGATACCCAGGTATACGCCTAAGAAAATGGGTAGTTGCTGGAGCGACCAGCACAAGTTCAAAACTTGGCTGGAAGTCGAGTTAGCTATAATTTTGGCCAAGTGCAATTTAGGCTTGGTCAATAATGCAAAGCAGGTGCGGCGAGAAATTGAAATCGCCCGTGAAAAGGTGGTTATCAAGCCGCATATTATTAACCGCATTGAAAACGGTGCCAAGAACAAGGACGGCACAGTCAAGGAAAAGGGCAATCGTCATGATGTTATGGCCTTTGTTAAGCATGTAACTCTTCAGCTGAAAAAGCTGGAACTGACTGCGCTGCTGCCTTTATTTCACCAGGGTGTTACTTCTTATGACGTGCAGGATACGGCTTTGTCCGTCATTCTGGCAGCGTCAGCTGGACTGATCAGGGCAGACTTGGAACGCTTGATCGCTGAGATCAGGACTAAAGCCAAGTTGTACAAGGATCAAGTTCAAATCGGCCGGACTCACGGGGTTCAGGCCGAGCCCATTACTTTCGGGTTCAAGCTGCTGGTCTATGTCGACGAATTCGAGCGCCATAAAGAGCGGCTTTTTCAGATGCTGGAGCGGATCTGCGTGGGAAAGATTTCCGGGGCAGTCGGCACTTATGCCAATATTGATCCCCGGATTGAAGAGCGGGTCTGCAACTTGCTGTGCATTAAACCGGCGCGTATTTCCACTCAGATTCTGCCCCGGGATCTGCATGCCGAGTATGTCACGCTCATGGCTATGATCGGCGGTACATTGGACAGGTTGGGGACTGAGCTACGCAACCTTCAACGTACTGAGATCGCCGAGGTGCAGGAAGAATTCGTACGCGGCCAAAAAGGCAGTTCAGCCATGCCACACAAACGCAACCCCATTGGACCGGAAAACGTTTGCAGTAATTCCCGGACTTTACGGGGCTATGTGGTCACAGCACTGGAAAACATGGTCACCTGGCATGAGCGGGATATTGCCAATTCCGCGGCTGAGCGCGTCATTTTGCCTGACTCTTCAGCATTGGTCGACTATAGCTTGGCCAGGATGGCCGGCATCATCAAAAAATTGCAGGTCAATCCGCGCAACATGAAGCGCAACTTGGAATTGACTGGCGGTTTGATTTTCTCCCAGAAAGTCATGCTGGCCCTGACGCGCAAAGGCATGGGCAGGGAAGCGGCTCACACCTTTATTCAGAATCTCTGCTGGGAAGTCTTTGACAATCCGGACGGTCCGACTTTCCAAGAGCGAGTTTTTAAGAATCAGAAAATCGTCAAGATTCTGAGTAGAAGGGAACTGGAAACATGCTTTGATCCGCAAGAGGATCTGAAGCACATTAATACTATTTTTGCCCGTTTCCAATAACGGTCAAAAACATAACAATAGTAAAAGGGATGCGTGAAAACGCATCCCTTTTTTAGTTGGTGAAAGGAATTAGTGGCCGAAAAAGCCACGGCAGACTTTGTCTGGCAACTGGATCAGGATGAGCCCGCGTTTTTGGCAGGTCTTCTGGACGATTTTGTCGTTGACTGAGCCAGAGCTGGCGAACAGGATGCTGACTCCTGCGTTGGCCAGGACTTCTGGTGCGTCAGGCTGCGGACAGAACGAGTCTGTGTAGGCCACAGATGCTCCTGTCTGATGGCCAGCTGCTTTGGTGCGGAAAACTGCCACTTGGCAGCTGGCAACCCGACTTTGCTGGCCCACACCGTCACCGAGCAGTTGGCCTTCCCGAGTCAGGCAGGTCGTGTTGCTGTTGGAAGTAGCTCCCACTCCCCAGGCCAGGGTAATGTCCTCGTAGTCGAGCTCGGTCAGGCCGTCATGGTTCTTGGGCATGGTGATGACCAACCGCGGATCGGACAGATCCAGAACATAGGTGTAATTGGGCTGGCGCAGGAAACCGCCGCGCACTGGCCTGATACGCTCATTGGTGTCCAGGCTGGATTTGTTGATGTTCATCAGATGCTTGTTGACCAGGATGCGGCACTTGTCAGTTTTGCGCTTGAGCAGGGCAATGGCTTCGTCTGTGACATGCGGAGCCATGACTCCATCAAGCAGCAGCCTTTTTCCTTGGGGCTGGTTAATGGTCATCAGCAGTTCCACCAGCTCCTCGGTCAAGGGGAAGTTGGTCATGACCAGGCCGCCGAAAAGCGCCAGGTTATCACCCATGGCCATGTTGGCAATGACTTTTTTGGGGTCATAGCCAACGGCTGCGCCGCACGGGTTGCCGTGCTTGACTGCGCAGGCGATCAGGGGCACGCGGCTGAAATTGAGGTCAAAGCCAGCCGCGATATGGGTGATGCTCTGCATCAACCGATCCATGTCTGTGTAGTTGATGAATGACGGATCCGTGCCCTCGATCAGCTGGAAGTTTTCCAAAGCCAGACGATCTTTGCTGCCGGTGGTGAAAAGGCCAGTAACCTCGTCGTTCATGTACGGATTTTCGCCATACTTGCACTTTTTCAGGAACTGGCCGGCTAAGCCGGTGAAGCGTCCTTGGCTATGGAACTTGGCCGAGTCCAGGCAATACTGGCTGACCACGATTTCCGTTTTGGCCCGCAGATGCTGGATGTCAAAAGGCGAAAGATCATGTTTTTTCCTGGATTTCATTCTTTCCAAGACCCAGTCGCGGTCAGCCGCGTCGCAGATGACTATGCGGCCACCTTTGGCAGCGCTTCTGACCATGGTGGGCCCGCCAATGTCAGTCATTTCCACGACTGACTCAATGGTCGCGCCAGCCTTGGTAATAATGTCTTTCATGGGGTAAAAGTCGCAGACCACCATGTGGATGTAGGGCAGTCCCAGCTTTTCCATTTCCTCGATGTCTTCAGGAATTTCTCGCGCCAAAAGCCCGGCATGGACTTCACGCGATAAGGTGACCACGCGATGGCCCAGGATAGCGCCGCCGCCGACTAGCTCTGCCACGTCAGTGACTTTGAGGCCGGCTTCGCTCAGTTTCTTGGCTGTGCCGCCTGAAGACAGGATCACCCAGCCCATTTTGATCAGGGCCTGGGCAAATTCCACGATCCCGGTTTTGTTAAAAACCGAGATCAAGGCGACTTTTTTGCCTTTGGGGATTTTTAAGCCCTTCAAGGCCGGTTTTTCTCTCTTGGCCTTTTTGGCTGCTGCCATTTTTGTTTTTTTTCCCTGGGGCTTTTTACCGCCTGCTTTAGCCGCTACTTTTTGTTTTGTCATTTGATCTCCTCCTTGTCCGCCAAAGGCGGGTTTGAAATTTGTTTGTTACCTAATCTATTTCAACTTTTTTTTGTCTAAAACCCTTAGTTAAAAGGGATTGTAAAGGACGTAATGATTATAACTTAGCGGAAATTGATTAATCCGTCAATAAAAAGAATTAATCTGTCACTCAAAGCGTTAGCGAAGAGTCTCTGAATTTAATTAAGTTAGGGATTCTTCGGCCCATGGCCTCTGAATGACAGAGTGCGCTCTTCTTGACTTTTATTCGTAGTTAAGTTAATTTAGTAATAGTTTTTTAAAAAAATGAACAGCTTTAGCGGCTGTTTGATAATAAAGTTAAGAAGGTTACGAGGATTAACCACAAAATAAAGAGGAGGAAAGGATGGAACAACAGATTGCAGTGATTTTAGGCAGTCAAAGTGATGAAAAGGTGGTTGAGGAGAGCGGTCTTTACGATCTTCTCAATGAGTTTGGGGTGACTTGGACCATGTCAGTCTTGTCAGCTCATCGCCACTCAGATGAACTTCAGGATTTTTGCTATGAATTGAATCGGCGAAACATTAAAGTCATCATCTGTGTGGTTGGGCTCAAGGCTGACCTGCCTTCGGCAGTCAAAGCCAAGTTGCCTCATGTGGCAGTCATTGGGGTCCCTTTAGTGGACGCCGCGGACGGTTTTTGCGATGTGGACGGCCTGATCCACATGCCGCCAGGACTGCCAGTCATGGTAGTTGGTAGCGGTAAAATGGGCGTGACCAATGCCGGCTATGCAGCCTTGGCTATTTTGGCCACTAACCCCGGTTTATTGGTGAATCAGATGGCTTTCGAAAAACATTTCGAGAGCAAGGCCAAGAAAAAGCCTCGGCCCCCCGAGGTGGACAAAAAAAAATCACCTGAAAAGGAGGACTGAAAAATGACGGAGTTGAACTTAGATTGGGAACGCGGGGAAAAGCTGGCCGAGGGCAAGACCAAGATTGTCTGGGCCAACAAGGCGAATCAGGATACGGAAGTTCTGGAGTTCAAGGATGATATCACTGCTGGCGACGGCCAAAAACACGATATCATCCAGGGCAAGGCCGTGGTTGACTGGCGCACCAATCGGGATCTCCTAGAGTTTCTGAAACGTCAGGGGATTCCCATGGCCTACCTGGGTTCCCCGGAAGAGCGGATCGTCATCGTGCGCAAATTGACCCAGATCCTTAAGCTAGAAGTGGTCATGCGCCGGGTAGCCACTGGTTCTATCCTGGAACTGTGGGCCGGCAAGATCTCCGAAGGCGCGGTTTTCACCCCGCCTTTCCTGCAGTTTTTCTACAAGGACGATTTTCTGCATGACCCGCTTCTGGATCCGCAATTCCTGCTGACCATCGAGCGCAAGAAAAAAATGGACCTGTTCAGCCAGATCGCCCAGCTCAAGCTGCGGCAATTCCTGGCCCTGGAAGCGGCTTTTGCCAAGTCCCAGGCCCAGTACATGGATGACAAGATCGAAATCGGCGTCATCCTGACGGACAGAGATGCCCGCGACGAGCTGTGCTGGGGTCCCGGAGGCGAGATCCTGCTGGTGGATGAAATCACGGCTGGCTCGTTCCGTCTCTGGCCCTATGTCGACGGTGTTAACACCATTGACCTGAGCGTAGCTAATGCCATGGCCCAGCTCAATAAGGGCGGCATGCTCGACAAACAGCTTTACCGTGATGGCGCAGACACCAATGTGGTCAAGCAGAAGTTCGAGCAGATCGCCGCAATCACCGCCGGTTTTTCCAGCCTGGACATCAAGCCGGAGGCTCCGGACGTTTCTTTGGCAACGCTGCTCGGCGTTGCCTAAGGGCTAAGCCTCACATGCCCCGAACTATTCCGCTATGCGGAAGGTTCGGGGCTTTTTAATTTGGAAAAGAGATTGAGCCCTATCATTGACAAATCCTTAAAAATACGCTAAACTGTTTGAACATGTACCTTTATATTTTTTTAAAACCTCCTCGGAAGCCGTGAAAAAAGAAAGGGAACAAAAAAGAAGAATGTTTCCCAAACGGCAACCAATCTAGCCAAGGTTCGCAAAAGGCGGGCCAAAACGAGGAGGTAAATTATGATTTACTTAAAACAATCTTTGGTCAATGTCAATGCTGCTGATTTGCGTGATGCTGATGATGCAGAAATTAATACTCTCAGGAAATACTTGCATCAATTGTGGAATGAATCTCGTGATTGGGATGAGTCTGAACAACCGAAGGCTCGTGACATTTTTTGGCTGTGGGATAGTTTGTCATACCCATTCACAGTCATGGAAAAAGCCGAATATCAGGCTGAACGTCAACTTACACCTCGCCAGGCTTGGATTAAAAGCTATAACGAACAATTTAATCGTGATAGCGATACTCCTTGCCTTAGCGATGATGAATTTGATGAAGTCTTTCGGCTTTTGTTACGCCCTTACTCAGAAATTTACGAGCGTCTTGGGGAATTAATGTCAAAACGCTGGAATCCTTTTCAGGCTGAATATTTGTATGAATTCAGGCATATGACTTTTCCAATCTGTAAACAGGATAGCTGGCTAGTTGGTCAGATCATGCGGGATGCATGGGATGATTACAACACCAGATTACTTCCTCATCTTGGTCTTAAGACCTCATGGGAAGAGGAAGCTGATGCAGAACATGAGGAATATCTCCAGGAACTTGCTAATCGTAGTATCTGGAGAAAATGCCTTGATAAAATGTTTTACTTGAAATGGAGAATAAAATCTCGATTTCAGAAACATGATAGCCCTTGGGATCAACCGAGCATTCAGCAATCCTTGTCAGGCAGTATTTATGAGCAATCTCCGAGTGCTTATGTTCAGCTCAAATTCAGACGAGGCTATGACCATTTACCTCGTCTTGTTATTACTCCATTAGTTCCTTTGGAATATTTTCAGCTTTCATTTAAGGGTGATTTCAAATGTGGCTATGCTTATGGTCCTTGTTACACCCAATACGGTATACTTGACATGCTGGATAATTCCACTGGACATGACGATGATTGGCGGTTTACCGACGGTTTTAGTTATCAATTCGTTCCTGTTAATTCATTCCCTTGGAAGGATGAGTTATCAGGCAATCCTGACCGTCTCAGCGATGATCATCGTATTGAATGGCGTTATTATTAATTCATTCACCATGATTACTTGACCCGTGCAATGCGCGGGTCTTTTTCTTTTGGGCGAAAACGGCTTGAATGGGGGAATGGTATTAACGTAGAGGCATGACATGTCACGTCTCTACAAATACACGGACCGTTTTCGCCTGTCTAAACCAAGGCTTTGCCCTGATATGACAGAATGATTTTTTTTTGTTAAAATAAATTGCATGAAACAATATAAATTACATCAGGAGAATGTTTGTCTTGGTAATTTTAAAATAGATTACCAAAACGAATTGAATAAAGAACAACTGGACGTTGTTTTGCATGGAGATGGTCCTTGTTTGGTTTTGGCTGGCGCTGGATCAGGCAAAACCCGGACTTTGGTTTATCGCGTGGCTTATTTGGTGGAAAAAGGCATTAATCCTAAAAATATTCTTTTAGTCACTTTTACTAATAAAGCCGCCAAGGAAATGTTAAATAGAGTAGAAGTGTTATTAAAATGCCAGCCTAAAGGTTTATGGGGCGGTACCTTTCACCACATTGGCAATATTATTTTACGGCGCTATGCCAAGAATTTAGGCTATGATAATAAATTCACCATTTTAGACCAGGAAGATGCCAAGACTTTGCTCAAAGCTGTAATGGGTGAGTTAAATTTAAATTATAAAGATAAATATTTTCCCAAAGCTGATATTATTTTAAATATTATTTCCTTTGCTTCCAATAGCCAAAAACCAATTAGCGAAGTCGTGGAATTAAAATACAGCTATTTAGGCCCTAAGCTAATCCCAGTCATTGAAATAATTAATAAGGCCTATCAAAGGAAAAAGCAGAAAACTAATGTTATGGATTTTGATGATTTATTGATTAATTGGTTAAAACTTTTAAAACAAGATAAAATAATTAAAAATAAATTAGCTAGCCAGTTTAAATATATTTTGGTGGATGAATATCAGGATACTAATTACATCCAGGGCGCCATAATTAACCAATTGGCTTCAGTTCATAAAAATGTTTTGGTGGTTGGCGATGATTGCCAATCAATTTATTCTTTTCGCGCCGCTGATATTAATAATATTTTAAGTTTTCCGGAAAAATTTAAAGGCACAAAAATTTTTAAGATTGAAACCAATTATCGTTCCTCACCGGAAATTTTAAATCTGGCTAATGACAGCATTGCCAATAATTTAAATCAGTACCAAAAAGTCTTGAACACAATTATTGAACACAAGCAACGCCCGGCTTTAGTAGCTTTGCGCGACGGGGAACAACAGGCCCAATTTATTGCCCAAAGGATTTTGGAATTGCAGGAAGAAGGTTCATCTTTAAATGATATGGCGATTTTGTTCCGCTCCAGTTTTCAGGCCATGGAAATGGAATTAGAATTAAATAAAAGAAATATTCCTTATACTATGCGCGGGGGCATTAAATTTTTTGAACAAGCTCATATTAAAGATGTGGTTGCTTATTTGAAAATTATTGCCAATTATCAGGATGAAATGGCCTGGAAACGGGTTTTGCTTTTGTATGAAGGCATTGGTGCGACTAATGCGGAAAAAATCTGGCAGGAATTAAATGCTGTTTCTAATTTTAAATCAGCAGTTGAAAAATTAAACCAAATTTCCGGTTCGCCTAAAATAATCCGCAGTTTAGAGAAATTAAACAGTTTGTTTAAATTTTTGCTGGAACAAAAAAATGAATTTATTGCCACAGCAATTAGGCAGATTTTAAAGGCTGATTACGAGGCTTATTTAAAAACTAATTTTGAAAACGCTAAAGATCGGTTGGAGGATTTGAACCAGCTGGCTAATTTCGCTTTACAATATAAAAAGTTGGAAGATTTTTTGTCCGACGTGACATTGTCAGAAGGCTTTAAAGGGGAAAGTGTTGAAGGTTATCAGGAAGGGCCGGATGAAATGCTGGTTTTAAGCACAATTCATCAGGCCAAAGGTTTGGAATGGAAATATGTATTTTTGATAGGGTTGGCTGAGGGCCAGTTTCCGCATTATAAAATTTATGATCATCCTGAAGAAATAGAGGAAGAACGCCGTTTATTTTATGTGGCTGTAACCAGAGCCAAGGATGAACTTTATTTAACTTATCCGATCATTTCCACTTCATATTTGACAGGCACGAATATTAATAAACCCTCAAGTTTTATTTCTGAACTTGATGATTCTTTGTTTGAACCTTGGCAGGTTAATGAGGATGGAGAAATTTATGATGAAGATGATGAGGAAATTGATTTTGACAAACCAGCTAAGAATTTAAGAAAACATGAATTTTTAAGTTCAGTGACATATGAAGATTTAGAGGATTGAATATCTTACTAAATTACGAATATATACGAATATACGAATGTGGCAATATTAGTATATTGGTAATGGATTAGTAAATTAATATCCAACAAAAAAAGCCGAGGTGAACCTCGACTTGATAGGGAAAACCATTTAATTACCAGCGTCTTTTGTTCTTTTGTTTTTCCTGATGATGCTTCCTTAATTTTTTTAAATCTTCAATGGTTTTAGGCCTATCCGGAAAGTAACGGTTATGAGCTTGCATCATTGTCTCCAGATCAGCATCGGAAGCATTGGCTAAATGCAGCGAGAGTTCTTTTCTGATGTGTCTAACTTCTTTGCTTCTTTCATCTGCGCCCGTAAGCATCATCCAAAGGTAATTTTCAGATAGAGCCATCCATTTCTCTCCGTAGTTCATTTCATTCCTCCTTTTGTTTGATTTTAAATATTACTAGAAATTTAATATTTTGTCAATATGTCCTTAGAAAAATATCAGGCCAAACGTAAATTTAATAAAACCTCAGAACCTAAAGGTAAGGCGCTTAAAAAATCGCTTGTTCGTTTTGTGGTCCAAGAACACCATGCCAGCCATTTGCATTGGGATTTTCGTTTGGAAATGGAAGATAAAATCGGTAGTAACAATATTGTCTTAAAATCTTGGGCTGTGCCCAAAGGACCACCAGAAAAGGTTGGCGTTAAACGTTTAGCCGTCGCCGTGGAAGATCATCCGGTTGATTATATTAATTTTCAAGGCATTATTCCTAAAGGTAATTATGGCGCTGGCATTGTTAAAATTTGGGACAAAGGTAAATTTGAATTATTAAATAGAACCGATAAAGAAATTGAGATTATTTTGCAGGGTAAAAAACTTAAAGGACGTTATGCTTTAGTAAAAACCGGATTTAGTAAAAATTCCTGGTTGATAATGAAGCTTAAAGAAAAATAAACATTGTGGTATAATATAATTAGAGTTATAGAGTTATAGAATTTTAGCATTTTAGAACTAAAATTCTAAGACGCTAAAACACTAAAATCTAAAATATGCTAGATATCCAAATTCAAAAAGGCGACATTACCAAAGTTAAAGCTGATGCTATTGTTAATCCAGCAAATGCTATGGGCTGGATGGGTGGCGGATCAGCTGGTGCTATAAAAAAAATCGGCGGGCCAGAAATAGAAGAAGAAGTATTGGCTAAAGCGCCATTAGAAGTCGGCAAAGCCGTAGCTACCACAGCTGGTAAATTGCCTTACAAAGCAGTTATTCATGCTCCGACCATGGAAAGTCCGGCTGAAAAAGCCATGGATTATAATGTGGAAATGGCTGTGCGCGGCGCTCTGCTTTTAGCTGATGATCAGGGTTTTAAAACTATTGCCATGCCAGGTATGGGCACGGGTATTGGTGATTTTCCTAAAGATAAGGCAGCTAAAATAATGATTACTGAAATCAAAAAATTAAATCCGATTAATCTGGAAAAAGTTATTCTGATAGATATTGATGGAGAATTAGTAGATGCTTGGAAAAAGGAACTCGGTAGCTAGGAATTTGTAATTAGACAATTAAATATAAAAAGCGGGCGTCAGGAACGTCCGCTTTTTTTGTCGCACTAAAGAGCATTTTTTAATCATATCCATCTCCTTCGTCCCAACTTGATCCGACTAACCATATAAAGCCTAATGTCAAAATGATTTGTAAAGCCATTTTGAGCCCCTCCTTTAAATTTACTTTACCATTTTTATTAAATTCTGCAAAAGCATAGCCACTGTCATTGGCCCTACACCGCCAGGTACAGGTGAACGGAAAGCTGCCACTTTATCGCAAGCCGGGTCAATATCACCGACTGTTTTGCCTCGCACTTTGTTTATGCCCACATCAATTAAAATGGCGTCTTTCTTAATCATGGTTGGTTTAATGAATTTAGGTTTGCCAAGGGCAGTGATGAGAATATCTGAATTTTTTGTTTGAGATTTGAGACTAGAAATTGGAGATTGGGGATTGGAATAATTTATTTTACATTGCGGTAATAATTTTTTGAATGGTTTTGCGAATAATTTTGAATTACTTAAAATGGTAACTTTTTTATTTTTTAAATTTTCGCTGGTTGCTTTAATCAGTTCAAGAATACCTAAAATGTTGGGTGAAATAATTTTTGTTTGCGGGTGAAAGCCGTCAATATCTTTGGCTGGCTTTATGGCTTTGATGACTTTATTGGTGTTGAATCTTTTTGGCAAAGGCAGCTGGATTAAAATGCCGTTAATTTGTGGATCTTGATTTAAAAAATCAATAACTTCCAAAACTTTTTTTTCAGAGCAATCTTTTTCTATAAAATATGAATGAAAATCAATACCGACATTGTGGCAGGCTTTTTCTTTAAGCTTAAGATAAAGTTTTGAGGCTTCATTATCACCAATTGAAACAGCAGCCAAACCAGGACGTTTTTTAAGTTTAGATATTTTTTTAGCCAAATTGGCTAAAATTTCATTGGCAAGTTTTTTACCATCAATGAGTTGGGCAGACATATTATAATTTAGGGCGAAACTGCCTTTTGTTATTCTGAGTGCAACGAAGAATTTATAAATTCACAGATCCTTCGCTTTGCTCAGGATGACAGGGAAAGGACAAAAGGTAGTTTCGCCTTTATATATTTAATACTTTAAATCTTTATAAATAGAAAACTTGTCAGTTAATTCTGCAACCAACTTTTTGGCTTTTAATTTTATATTCGAGTCATTTGGATTTTTAAGCACATCTGAAATTATTTGCCCGATCATTCGCATTTCCTTTTCTTTCATGCCTTGAGTAGTTAAGGCTGGCGTACCTAGTCGCAAGCCAGAAGGATTGGCTGCTGGCTTTTCATCATAAGGAATAACATTAGCATTAGTATAAATTCCTAAATCAGCTAATAAATCAGCTGCTTGTTTGCCCGTTAAATTTAAAGGCCGGCAATCAATCAGGATTAAATGAGTGTCAGTGCCTCCGGTAATTAATGTTAGGTCATTGCTAATTAATGTTTGGGCCAGGGCCTGAGCATTTTTCACTGTTTGTTTTTGGTCATTGATGAATTCCTTAGTCATAGCCTGCTGAAAACAAACAGCTTTGGCCGCAATAATATGCTCAAATGGTCCGCCTTGAGTACCAGGAAAAACAGCTTTATTAATTTTTTCTGCTAATTCTTTTTTCCCTAAAATAATCGCGCCTCTGGGTCCGCGTAAAGTTTTATGAGTGGTAGTCATCACCACATCAGCATAAGGAATAGCGTCTGGATGTTCATTGGCAATAATTAAACCGGCAATATGGGAAATATCTGCCAAATGATAAGCGCCTATTTCTTTAGCAATATCATTAAAAAATTTAAAGTTGATTTTTCTGGGGTAAGAAGAAAAACCTGAAATTATCAGCTGCGGCTTTTCATTGAGAGCAATTTGCCTGATCTCATCATAATCAAGTAGGCAAGTGAGAGGATCAACATTATAATGGACAATCTTATAAAATTGGCTGACCAGGCTGACTTTACTGCCATGAGATAAATGACCGCCATGAGATAAATTTAAGGATAAAATTTTATCGCCTGGCTTGAGCAAAGCAAAATAAATGGCTAAATTTGCAGTTGTGCCAGCATGCGGCTGAACATTAGCATAGTCAGCGCCAAATAATTTTTTAGCCCGTTTAATGGCCAAATTTTCAATCTCATCTATAAATTGATTGCCAGTATAATAGCGTTTTTCAGGATAACCTTCAGCATATTTATTGTTCAAAACACTGGCCATGGTTTCTAAAACAGCTGGTGAAGTGAAATTTTCTGAAGGTATCATAACCAAGCCGGATTGTTGGCGGTCTAATTCATTTTTTATGCTTTGATAAATTTCGTTGTCTTGTTTTTGTAAATTTTTCATATTGTTACAAATGTACGAATTAATTACAAATTACTACAAGTAAACCTTATTATTTTAAAAAATTTGTATATTTGTAGCAGATTTGTATATTCGTATCATATTCTAATTTTACGTATTTAAAATGTCCCTGTCAAAAGATAAAGGAGGGTCGGGCGACCCTCCTGAAAGGAATTGGGCCAAGCAATAGGCTATTTTCCCAGGCGGGAATTTTATGTGCCTAGCTTGGCTAGCTATATACCTGGCAAAAGGTCGATTATGTGACCCCGCCATTACATTTTATTATAGCATTTTTTTTAAAAAATAGGGAAGGGGCTATCTTGCGATAGCCCCTTTTAAGAAACTAGCAAACCTTTAGCCATGGTTCTACGCATCCGAGTTTGGATCCGCTTTGCTCGTTCAGCCGAAGATTGAGCTTTTCCGCCACTGCTTTGGCTTGCTAGTAATTTTTTTGGGGAGCTTTATTAGCTCCCTCGGTTAGGAGTGGTTGGCTACTGGGTTGATCATTTCCTTTATAAGGTAAGGAGGTGCTTGTATTATAGCAATATAAATTTTAAAAGTAAAATCTTTTCAAAGTTTTTTGACCATATATGTATTGGCCAGCTTATAGCCTAGCTTTTTATAATATTCTCTGACTCCAATGCCAGCAATTACTGCAATTTTATTAAATTTATGTTTTTTAACGATTTTCTCTGCTTCTTGCATTAATCTTTTGCCTAGCCCAAGATGCTGCACAGCTTTTTGTTTTGATTTTAAGGGAATAAGCGTGCCATAAGTATGGACTTCGCGAATTAAAGCAGCATCTTTTAATTCTGGCAAAGCCTTAATTATTTCCGAATCAGGTTTTCGCGGAATTCTTAATCTTAAAAAAGCAAATAAGGTTTTTTTGTCCTTTGATTCATAGCTTAAAAAATATTCCAGGCCGTCTGATGCTTTATATTTTTTAATAGTTAACTGTAAATTGTTAAATGTTAATTGTTTATTACGTGCTTCCCGGCAACGAATGCACTGGCAAAATTCATTGTTAGCTTTTAATTTTTCCTGAATTAACTGGCGCAGATTGGAAATTTTATTGCCAGCCATAATACTTTCGCTGGGTATGTCGCGGATTAAACGCGTAATTCTCACATAAGGCGGAATATATTTTTTTATTTTTATTAAAAGATTTAAAAGCTGTTTGTCAGAGTAAGCTTTATATTTACCTTTTTTATACCAGTTATAAATCTTACTATCTCTGGTCACTACACAAGGATAAATTTTTAGCATGTCCGGCTGGAAATTTTGATTAGTAAATAATTTTTGGAAAATTTTAAAATCTTTGGCTGGCGTTGAAGTGGGCAGGTTGGGCATCATATGATAAGAAATTTTAAAGCCAGCATCTTTTAATAATTTAGTGGCTTTAATTGTCTGGTCAGTCAAATGGCCGCGCTGGGTTATTTTTAAAATCTTGTCGTCAATAGTTTGCACGCCTAATTCAACCCGAGTGCAGCCCAGTTCACGCATTCTTTGGATTTCTTTAATATCAATGTAATCGGGCCGGGTTTCCAATGTTAAGCCGATCACGCGGTATTTAGCTGTTTCATTTAACTTTTGGGCTTTTTCTAAAGTTTTAGCTGTCTTTTGGTTAAAAGCGTCAAAACAGCGTTTAATAAACCAGGTTTGGTATTTTTTCGGCAAATATGACCAGGTGCCACCCATAACAATTAATTCGCATTTGTCAGTTTTATGGCCAGTCATGGCTAAAGCCCTTAATCTCATTTTTACTTGTTTATAAGGATCAAAGTTATTTAATATTGCCCGCATCACTGCTGGCTCATTGGATAAATATGATTTAGGCATCTGGCTTTCAGTCGGGCAATAAATGCACTGGCCAGGGCAGGGGTAAGGCTTGGTTAAAACTGCAATAGGCGCTACGCCGGAAAGCGTGCGGATTTCCCGTTTTTTTAGCCAATTTTCAAGCTTTTTTTGCTTTTTAATACTTCCTTGTTTAAGCAATTTATGATAAGCTGAAAGCAGTTTAATTTTTTGCGGCGCAGCCATTTTAAAACTGCCAGCAATCTTGCGAATCTGGTAATTTAATTCCTGTTGGCTGTTGAATTTGGTTTTGGTTAGTTTTTTTACTATTTGTTGGTGGATATCCATATTATAAATTTTAATTGAATTTCTAATGTCTTAATTTTAAATTGATTCATTTAGCCTTTATTTAAAATTCAAAATTCAAAATTTAGCCTTATTTAGTATATTATGAAACAAGATACTGCTCTTAAAATAATGGCCCAAAACCAGGAGCTTTATGATCAGATTGCCCGAGATTTTTCTATTACTCGCGCGTCATCTTGGCCTGAATTTGAGTATTTTAAAGGATATTTGCAAAATGGTCAAGATATTTTGGATCTGGGCTGCGGCAATGGTCGGATTTTGGATTTACTGAAAGATTATAAAATAAATTACTTAGGTCTAGATAATAGTGAAAAATTAATAGCAGAGGCAAAAGTAAAATGGCCCAACCAAAATTTTCAGGTCGCTGATATATTAGATTTATCCTTTTTAAATAAAAAATTCGACTTGGTATTTTTAATTGCCACGTTGCATCATATACCTTCTAGCCGTTTAAGAATGAAAGTTTTACGCGAAGCCTATTCTGTTTTAAAGCCAGGCGGCAAATTATTAATGACTAACTGGAATTTATGGCAGCCAAAGTATCTTAAATATATCATTAAATACACGCTTTTAAAACTGACTGAGCCTTATGAAGAAGCTCAGGGTATTAAATTAAAAGACCTTGATTTTCAGGATGTTTTTATTCCTTGGCAAAAAAAATATTTCCGCTATATTCATGCCTTAACTGAATTAAACGTGGCGCGTTTAATGAAAAAAACAGGCTTTGAAATTATTAAAAATGTTTCTAATAAACGCAATATAATTACGGTTGCGAAAAAAATTTAAACATATGGATCTATCAAAACTCAAAAAAGTTCACATTATAGGCATTGGCGGCATTGGCATTTCTGCCGTGGCTAATCTTTTATTAAACCTAGGCAAGACAGTGACTGGTTCTGATCTGAATGATTCGGCTTTGATTGAAGTTTTAATAAATTTTGGCGCGCAAATTAAAGTCGGGCCGCATCAGGCGGCTAATGTTCCGGCAGATGCGGATCTGGTCATTTACACTGATGCGGCCCCAGAAGATAATCCGGAAAGAATGCAGGCTAAAAAGTTGAAAATTGAAAGTTTAAGCTACTTTCAGTTTCTTGGCGAATATTCAAAAGACAAATATACGATTGCTATTTCTGGCTGTCATGGCAAAACCACGACCACGGCCATGGCTGGTTTGATTTTGGAAAATGCTGGGTTTGATCCGACTGTTATTGTGGGTTCTAAAGTGCAAAACTGGGACGGTAATTTAAGGCTGGGCGCCAGCAAGTATTTTGTGGTAGAAGCTGATGAGTACAAAGCGCACATGCTGAATTTAAATCCGCAGGTTATTATTCTTAATAACATTGAATTTGATCATTCTGATTATTATAAAGATTTAAATCAGGTGATTGAAACTTTTCAGGAGTTTATTAATAAACTGCCACCTGACGGTTATTATATTTATAATGCTGATGATCCGATTTTAAGCGAAAGAATTGAAAAGCCAAATTGCCATGTAGTCAGTTATGCTCTTACCAATGAATCAGCTGATTTAATTGCCAAGAATATTAAAATAGACCATGGCCGCCAGATATTTAGGCCGGTTTATAAAAATCAGGAATTTAAAGATTTTAATCTGCAAATCCCTGGCCAATTTAATATTGCCAATGCTTTTGCCGCCAGTTTAATGGCTTTGGAATTAGGTGTTAATCAGGATGTACTCAAAGATACTTTGGCACAATATAAAGGCGCTTGGCGCCGGTTTGAAATCATTGGCAAGATTAAAAATTTAAGCCAAGAACAAAATGGCGCTTTGGTTATTTCAGATTATGCTCATCATCCCACTGAAGTGGCTAAAACTATTAAGGCAGTCAAAGAATTTTATCCTGATAAACGTTTACTGGTAGTTTTTCAACCCCACCAGATTCAGCGCACTAAAGCTTTGTTTGATGATTTTGTCAAAGCATTTGCCCAATCTCCGGCTGAAGTGGTGATTTTGTCAGAGATTTATGATGTGGCGGGCCGGGAAGAAAAAGATGTGACTAAAAGGGTTAGTTCGCAGGATCTGGTAGATAAAATTACCCAGGCTGAGGCAAAAGATTTAGTTAAAGGTATTAGCGTAAAATCAAAATATTTTTACGCGCCTAATCTGGCTGATACTAAAGCCAAAATTCTGGATGAAGTGCAAAGTAATGACGTGGTGCTGATTATGGGGGCAGGGGATATAGACCAAGTTGCCAGGCAACTTGTGTAATGACCAATTATCAATAATCAAATTCCAAATTAATTCTAATAAATAAATTCTAAACTTATGAATATGCCTATCACGCCTGAAAATTCAATGTTAAAAAAGGAAAGCAATGTAACAGAACAGGCAATGAAATTTGTTAAAGATAACCTTACGCCTGATTGGGATAATAAAATGGAAATTGTAAAAGAACTAAAAGAAAAATTTGGGCTATCAATGCTGGAAGCTGCTAATTTAACTGGCAGTATAATTTCTGAATTAAGAGTTAATAGGGCAGCAGAATTGTTAGAGAATAATGATGAAGAATCAGTCATTAAACAGCTGGAACAGGAATGGGGCAAAGGAAGGAAACGTTCAGAGAAAAAAAACCTGGAAAAACTTGTCAGAGATAGAGTAAGGCAAGCTAAAGAAATGAAAAAAAATAGCTAAATAAAATTAACCAATAAAAATATGAAATCAGAAAATCCTAATTATCCGATTGCGCCGGAATTGCCTTCTTTGGAAGATAGAAGAAAAAGAGACAGAATGGTATTAGCAAAATTTGATATCTACAAAAGAGCGGAAGAAGATCATAAGGGCGGAGGCAAGTATATTATAAGGGAAATAAAAGAATATATTGCCGGCAAAGGCGATCCGGATACCAGAGAACAATTTTATCCTGGCTGGACAAGAGAAGATTTTCAGGAACTATTGAAAATGATAGAAACTTTGGGCAATTAAAAAATCCCCGCGCAGAATGGTTGTTCCACTAGGGGATATCGGTTAAAGATGGGTTTGGCTTGTTCAGTAGCCGGTTCCTCCGCCAAATATAGCAGGCGTTCGAATATTATTATGCAAAAATTACCGGCCAATGTTAATATAATTAAATAATAAAGTAAATAATCAAAAATTTTATGAAAAATTCAAGAGGTAGAGATTCCAGAAAAAGAGATTTTGGCGGACGAGGTTCTGGCGCTAGATCACAAATGTATGAAGCAATTTGTGCTGAATGCGGCCAAGTATGTGAAGTGCCATTTAGGCCAACGGGAGACAAACCAGTTTATTGCACTGCCTGTTTTGCCAAAAGGCAAGGCAGCCAATCCAGGAGGTCTGGAGGCCGAGATTTTGGTAAGGGGCGTTATAGAGATAGAGATCGGAAAATGTATTCAGTTATTTGCGATAAATGCGGCAAACCATGCCAAGTGCCTTTTCAGCCTACACCCGGCAAACCAGTATATTGTGATCAGTGCTTTGGCAAAAGCGGTGCTGGTCCGGCGCAAAAAAGCGACCAACTGGCCAATATAAATGCCAAGCTTGATAAAATAATCAATGCCTTAATAGCAGCTAAAATTATAAAGCCGGAGAAAGAAGTTAAAGAAGTTAAAAAATCAAAGCCCACAAAAAAAGTTGCAGCCAAAAAAACAGTCGCCAAAAAGAAGGCTGCTGCTAAGAAGAAAAAATAATCTATGGATAAACAGATTCAAGAATTAGAAAAACTTTTAGGCAAAAAAGTTGAGACTAATGAGCCTCTTGCAAAGTACACCACCTTTAAAATTGGCGGGGCAGCCAAGTATTTTTTTATAGCCAAAAATAATGAAGATTTAGTACGAGCCATAACCTTTGCCAAAAAATTAAAAATTTCGACTTATATTTTAGCCGGTTGCAGTAATGTTTTGGTGGCTGATTCTGGGTTTGACGGTCTGGTGATTTTAAACCAGGCGAAAGATGTTATTATTTCCGCCAAAGGCGCCGCGCCTGCCGGCGGGCAGGGATCCGCCTCAGGCGGAAAGAAAGGCAATAAAGTGGTGGCTGATGCCGGAGTCTGGCTTATGGATTTGGTGAACAAAACTATTGATCAAGGTTTGGTCGGTTTGGAAAACCTGGGTGGTATTCCTGGCAGCGTAGGCGGTGCAATTCGCGGCAATGCCGGCGCTTATGGCAGTGAAATCGCTGATCATTTAATTGGCGTGGAAGTAATGCGCGGTTCTAAACAGTTTGTTTTAAATAAAGATAAATGCGGGTTTAAATACCGCGACTCTATTTTTAAACGCAATAATGATTTAATTATTTCTGCGGAATTTGAGTTAGCCAAAGGGGATAAGACAAAAGCTCAAGCTACGGTTAAAGAGATTTTGCAAAAAAGAAAAGATAACCTGCCTTTAGAATCTCCTTCAGCTGGCTGTATTTTCCAAAATGTTTTGATTAATACTGACAATATGGATGCTGTTAAAAATTTAAGGAATTTGCCGCCTGAATATTTAGAGAAGAAAAAAGTGCCAGCTGCCTGGCTCATAGAATTATTGGATTTAAAAGGCAAAACAATCGGCCAAGCTCAGATTTCTAATAAACATGCCAATTTTATTATTAATTTAGGCGGGGCTACGGCTAACCAGGTTTTGCAGTTGATTTCTTATGTGAAAATGAAAGTGCGGGACGAATTAGGCATTCAATTAATGGAAGAAGTCGAGTATGTGGGATTTTGAATGATGAACGATGAATAATTGGATTGAAAATATAAATTTAAAATGTTAAGATAATTTTATGAAATTAACTAAATCAGAAGTAGAAAAAATCGCTCAGCTTTCCCGTTTGGAATTAACTGAGGCGGAAAAAGATCAGTATGCTAATCAGCTTTCTGAAGTTTTGGATTATTTTGAAAAACTTAAAGAAGTTAATACTGACAATGTGGAAATCACGGCCCAGGTCACTGGTTTGGAAAATATTTATCGCGCTGATGAAATAGACCAGTGTGATTATCAGGAAAATTTGATTAAACAAGCGGCAGAGAGGGAAGGGGATCTTATTAAAACTAAATCAGTATTTTAGCATTTTAGAGTTTTGGCGTTTTAGTACTAAAATTCTAAACTAAAAATCTATAATCTAAAATTCTAAAACTCTATAATTTAA
>CAYNWH010000002.1:0-24567 GCA_964400885.1 uncultured Gammaproteobacteria bacterium | reverse complement strand
TTAGAATTTGAAATTATTGCATGAATTCCAACCAACTCACAATTAAAGAAGCTCATGAGAAATTACAAGACAAAGAGATTTCCAGCTTAGAATTGACCAATGCTTGTATTAAAAGAATTAAAGCAACTGATGAAAAATTGCATTGTTTTTTAGCTACTGATTTTGCTAAGGCGCAAAAACAAGCCAAAGAAGTTGATAAGAAAATTAAAAAAGGCGAGAAGATTAAAATATTAGAAGGCATCCCTTGCGGCATTAAGGATTTAATCATTACCAAGGGTCTGGAAACCACAGCAGCTTCAAAAATGTTGCGCAACTACGTGCCCTTATATGATGCAACCGTGATTAAGAAAATTAAAGAGCAAGGCGCTATAATTTTAGGCAAACATAATTGCGATGCCTGGGGCCATGGCTCTTCTACTGAAAATTCTGATTTTGGCCATAGCCATAATCCTTGGGATATTACCAGGGTGCCGGGCGGCTCTTCTGGCGGCAGTACTGCCAGCGTGATTGCTGATCAGGTTATTTTTGCTTTAGGCACTGATACAGGAGGTTCTATTCGCCAGCCAGCCAGTTTATGCGGTGTAGTTGGCTTTAAACCCACTTATGGCCGGGTTTCCCGCTATGGCGCCATTGCTATGGGCTCTTCATTAGACTGTATTGGGCCGATTACCAAAACAGTGGAAGATGCAGCTTTAATTTTAAACATTATTGCTGGTCAGGACAAAAAAGATTCTACTACGCCAAATCAGCCAGTACCTGATTATACAAAAAGTTTAAGTAAAAATTTAAAAGGCTTGAAAATCGGCATTCCCAAACAAGCATTTGGTTCTGGTCTGGATAAAGAAGTAGCCGAAGCTATTCAATTAGCTGTGAAAGATTTGGAAAAATTAGGCGCTAAAATCCAAGAAGTTGATTTGCCGTATTTGGACTATGGTTTAGCTTGTTATTATATTATTATGCCGTCAGAAGTCAGTTCTAATTTAGGTCGTTATGACGGCATCAGATACGGACATCAAGCTAAAGACGCTGATAATTTAATGGAAATTTATACTAAAAGCCGGGCTGAAGGGTTTGGGCCTGAAGCTAAACGAAGAATTATGATTGGCACTTATACTTTAAGCGCTGGTTATTATGATGCTTATTACAAAAAAGCCATGCAAGTCAGGACCTTAATTAAGCAGGATTTTGAGAATGCTTTTAATCAGGTTGACACGATTTTAATGCCCACTTCGCCAACTACTGCTTTTAAAATTGGCGAGAAAACAGACAATCCCTTATCAATGTATTTAAGCGATATTTATACGATTACTATTAATTTGGCTGGCGTACCTGCTGTTTCTATACCTTGCGGCTTTATTGAAAATTTGCCAGTGGGCATGCAATTGATTGGCAAACAATTTGGCGAAGAAACAATTATTCAGACCGCTTTTGCTTATGAGCAGGCAACTGGCTGGCATAAGATAAGACCTAAAATATAATGTCCAGTGTTTTGGCTATAAATATTGGTTATTAAAATTTATTTAAATAGAAAAAGGAACGAAGCAAGCTTCGTTCCTTTGCATTTGGGTATGATTTAAGGGCAATTAACCTCTTTTTCCGTGTTTCCCGCGCCCATGTATGCTCTTAGATCACAGGCCTGCAGAGGCTGGGGACGAGAGTTCTTTGCATCAGTATTAAGTGCATACCAAGGTAAGGAGCCGGCAGGATTAATATTTTTCCAGTGTTCCTGACTTACAGAGGCATCCTGGCTGAGCTTTTCGCTGATGCTGCAATTTTTGCTGCATAGGGATTTGATTTCTTCCTGCGTCAGCATACTGGTTTTCTGACTGACCAGAGGGGCGCTTGTTTCTTGTTTCACTTGGTTATTGGCAGTACAAGCAATGCCAATGAAGCCAAGCGCTCCGATGACCGCAATTATTGCTGCTATCATTATTAATTTTTTGCCCATCTTGCCCTCCCTAATTTTTAACTTAAGATGTATTTTTATATGTGCTGTTAATAACATTAGCATATTTATTGTTTTTTGTCAATAGTTATAAATTATAAAGATATGAATTCTAAACAACTTAAAATATTGACAAAATATACAAAGCATTATATAATAAAAAATTAAAATCAAATCAGTGCTATAATTAAATCATGCCCAAAATGCTTAAAAATTTTACCATTTTTGTAAGTAAAATAATTTTAATCCTCATTGTTTCTTTAGGAGGTATAGTTTTATTTTTGCCCAGCCAAGCTAAGGCAGAAGACGTCTATAGCACTCTTGAAGTAATGGCCAAAGATCCACAGGGGATTAAAGTCCAAAATGTCAATTTTAATGTTTTTGAACAAGCAATTGACATCAATGGTAATCCTTTTTTTGGCCCCATGAGAGCTAGTGGTTACATTAAAGAATCTGGCTTGCAGGAAATTAAAGTTAAATTAAACACTAATACCACCCAAACAGTAGTCATTGAATATTTTATACAAAATAGACCACATGAAAAATTCATTTTGTGGAATTTGCAAATTAGCCCTAATCAAACGCAGAATGTAGTTTTAACTTTTAGTTCAGTCAGAATTGTTTTAAAAGATGCCAGCGGGCAACTTTTAAAAGATTTGCCTTTTGACATCTATTCTGTAGCTCAAGATATTTTGGGCAATAAAGTCGCCAAAGACCGGCTTTATGAATCCCAAAAAACCGGGATTACCGGTGAAAATATTTTTTACTTTACGCTAGGCGATTATATCTTAAGAATAAAATATCCAGGAATAAATAACTTGAATGCTTTAGATTATCTTTTTTCGATCAATAAAGATCGTCAGACTGACTTAACTTATGTCTTAAGCGATATTAAAGTTTCAGCTAGAGATTTTAATGATAATCTAAAAACAAATGCGGAATTTAAAATTTATAAGAAAGATAATAATTATGACTATAAAGAATTGGCAACTTTAAATACTAGTTCAGAAGGAGTGAAAAAAATATTATTGCCAGCCGGCGATTACAAACTCGAATTCAAGGATAACGCCGGCAACTTTAATAAAGTTTTTGAATTTAGCCTAGCCAGCGGCCAAGAAAGAGAGTTTATCTATAGCCAGGGATCATTCAGGCTAAAGGTTTTAGATCCTGACAAAGACCCCATTGTTAATTTGCGTGTCACCATTTATAAATTTGCTGACGATCAAAAACAAAGCCAGTCATTCTGGGCCATTACTGATGGAAACGGCCTAATTGAATTGCCTTTAATTAGCGGTAATTATTTAGCAGAAATTGAAGGCTTTTATGGCAGTTTAAAATACACTACCCAGACTTTTTATGTTTCGGATGACTCCAGCAATTACCTTGAATATATCTTAAGTAAAGTTCGTATTTATTTGCAAAATTCAGCCAATCAGAATTATAAAAATCAGGTATTTACAGTTTACCGTTATTATTATGATAGCCAAGGCAATCTAAAAACTGGTGAAGAGATCGGCAGTTTCTCAACCGGTTATCAGGGCTATGGTGAAATCTTTTTGCCGCCTGGCCAATATATTATTAAAATCGGAGGCCAAAATTCGCTTTATCCGATTAGTATTGATAGTGAAAAATTAAATAATATATATTTAACTGTGCGGGAAAATTTGAATGCTCAGACAACTCCTGATAACAGCCAGCAATATTCTAATCCTGTTTCTACTGTTATGGTGCCGGATAGTCTTTATGATGTTGACAGCGATGGTGATGGTTTGGCTAATTTTGAAGAATATTATATCTGGCAAACAGATCCTTATAATCCTGATACTGACGGCGACGGTTATATTGATAGTATAGAAATCAAATATGGTTATAATCCTCGCGGTCCAGGCAAATATACTTATCCTAAATATAGCTATGGTAAACCGCGAGTAAGTTCACTATCAATCGAACAAGATAAAGCTGTTTATTTGAAAGAAGAATTAGTCAGGCGCATAGGCCGCAGTTTAGGCGTTAATGCTAAAGATTGGCCAACTATTGTTAATGCCTATATTTATGGCGGCTATACAATTAATGAAATAAAGGATACCCTGGTTTACGGGCCTGGCATGGTTCATCCGACTATCCCAGCTGTTAGTTGGCGTAAAGCAATCCAATACGGCAAGCATTAAAAGTCAAAAGAAATATAGGTGGCTGGTGCATGGACTCTGGAGGCTAGTTAGGTGAGTAGTTTAATGTGTATTGTTTTAAAAAGACTAAATACTAATTACCTGGCACTTAACCAGTATCCACACACCATAGACTAAGCACGTGTTAATAACGCCCAAAGGCGTTTTTTTATTTATGGACTATAAAACCTGCCTTATTCCTGCTATAATTAAAGAAGTTAACTATCTTTTTAAATATATGAAAAAATTATTTTTTACCTTAGGTATTTTATTAATTTTGCCTTTTAATTCGCAGGCTGCAAGTTATACTTATGATTTGGGTATAAATGCTAGTGACATTAGCTTTTCCCATGAATTAGTGGCTGGCCAAACTGTTAGAATTTATGCCGGAGTTCATAATTATGGCAGTCAAGATGTTTCTGGTTATGTGACATTTTACCAAAGTAATAGTTTAATTGGAGATTCTCAAACTATTTCAGTTAAAGCAGGCGGCTTAACAGATGAGGTTTATGTTGATTTTACAGTGCCAAATACTAGTTTTAATATCAGGGCTGAAATTAATGGCCAAAATCCTGGTGATGAAAATCCTGCTAATGATGTCGCCTTGACCACTCTTTTTAATGTTTTGCCTGATACTGATGGCGATGGCATTCCTGATACCAATGATACTGATGATGATAATGATGGCATTCAAGATCAAAATGAGCCAATTCTAGGCACCGATCCTGTTGATGCTGATACTGACGATGACGGTTGTTTGGATGGGGCTGATGATTTTCCTTTGAATCCAAATGAATGCATTGATACTGACGGCGATGGCATAGGTAATAATCAGGATACGGATGATGATAATGATGGCTTATCTGATAATCGAGAAAATCAAATAGGCACTGATCCTTTGAATCCAGACACTGATGGCGATGGTGTAATTGACAGCCAGGATTATTGCCCTGGTGATCCTAATTGTACGCAAAAGCCACCAGAGCCAGGCAGTCAGTCTCAAGATGATAATTCAGAAGATGAAGTCGCTGCAGAAGAAGGAAATCAAACAGAAGATAATAATGATAATGAAAATAATCAAAACATAAATCCTAGTGATTCTGAAGAACAGCTTAGCCCAAGCGTTTTAATTAAAAGTGAGCCTAAAGACTGGAATACTTTTATTTTTAGCCCAGAACTTAGGGGTGTTATAGATGAAAATTTAGTTTATCAATGGGATTTTGGCGATGGGACTCAAGCTAACCAAAAAATAGTTGAACACACCTTTAGTCAGGCCGGTGAATATAATGTTGCTTTAAAGATTACTGGTAAAGATAATTTGACTCTTATTAATACAAAAAAAATAGAAATTTCATTTTTTAATCTTGCTAATAATACTCTGAAAATTTTAATCGCAGGCTTAATTATACTTTTAGGCGTTTTATCCAGATTAACATTCTGCGGCGCAAGATTAAGAAGATAATTAAATTTATGCCCAAAAAATATGAGGTAATAATTATAGGTTCAGGGCCAGCTGGTATGACAGCAGCTATTTATTGTGCCCGCAAAGGTCTTCAGACTCTGATTATTGGCAAAGAGGTCGGCGGCCAGGTTTCTAAAAGTGCGGAAATAGATAATTATTTGGGTTTTGGTTTTTCTACTGGCACTGATTTAGTCAATGCTTTTCAGGAACATGTTAAAAAATTTAATAATATTGAGCATCTTCATAATGTTTTAGTTAAAGATATAAAAAAACAAGGTAAAATTTTTGCAGTTAAATCTGGAACAGGGGATAGCTATGTAGCCCAATCTTTAATTATTGCTTCCGGCAGAAATCCGAGGATGCTGGATTTGCCTGGTGAAAAAGAATATCGCAATAAAGGGATTTCCTATTGCGAGGTTTGCGATGGCCCTTTATTTAAAGGTAAAAAAACAGCCGTGATTGGCAGCGGCAATTCTGGCTTAGAAGCAGCTTTATCTTTGGCAAAAATTGCCAGCCAGGTTTATGTTATAGAATATACGAAAAATATTGCTGGCGATAAATATTATCAGGATGAGCTTAAAAAATTAAAAAATGTTAAGTTTATAACCAGCGCCCAGACAACAGAGTTTTATGGCGATAAATTTGTCAAAGGCTTAAAATACAAAGATTTAAAAACTGGCAAAATTAATGATCTTAAGCTTGAGGGCATATTTATAGAAATTGGCTGGATTCCTTCAATCGATTTTGACAAAATCACCAAGAAAACCAAGTATAATGAGATAATCGTTGATAAACAATGCCATACAAACATTCCTGGCATTTTTGCTGCTGGTGATATCACTGATGTCGGCTATTGGCAGATTATAATTGCCGCTGGCGAGGGTGCCAAAGCTGCGCTGTCAGCTTATAGTTATTTAAGTAAACAAAAATAATATAAATTAATTGCCCGTAATAAAAAATTAACAATTTTGTGAAGGGCGATTTTTTATTGTAGAATGAATACTAGTGATTAGTTATTTGTTATTAGTAATTGGAGAATTGTAATCTTTTTTATATAAATTGTATATTCCTAACACAAATAACTAATGACCAATTACCAATAACTAGTTAAAAATGTTTAATAATCATAAAATGCAAAAAGTTTATTTATTAATCCTGTCATTCACCAGCGGCCTTACTATTATGGCCGTGGAAATTTCTGCCAGCCGTTTGATCGCGCCTTATTTTGGCACTTCTACTTTTGTTTGGACTAATATTATCGGCGTTATAATGGTAGCCTTGGCTATTGGCTATTTTATTGGCGGCAAATTAGCTGATTCTCAGCCAAAATTAAAACTCTTATTGAAAATAATTTTAGTCGCTTGCTTTATCTTATTATTAATCCCATTCATTACCAAGCCGCTTGTAGAATTTATTTCTCAATTTGTTTTAATTTTGCAATCAGCTACTTTTTTAATCTTTGCTGGCTCTTTATTGACTGTGAGTCTTTTATTTATTGTACCAATTATTTTGCTGGGCATTGTTAGCCCTTTTATTATTAAACTTTTATCCTTAATTGACCCTCAGGTCGGCAAAGATGCTGGCTTAGTCTTTAGTATCTCAACAGTCGGCAGTATTTTAGGCACTTTTTTACCAGTCTTAGTCTTTATCCCGTATTTTGGCACGCGTAAAACTATCATTATTTTTAGTTTAATTTTAATATTTATTGTCTTGTTAGGTTTTGTAAAAAATAAATGGGGGCTTATTCTTTTTATTCTTATTTCGCCTGTTTTTGCTTTGCCTTTGCCCAAAATTAAAGATGCGCAAGGCGCTGTTTTTGAAGATGAATCTGTTTATCAGTATATGCAAGTCGTTGATGAAAATGATTATCGGGTTTTAAAAATTAATGAAGGCTATGGTATTTTTTCTGTATTAAATAAGAATAATATTTTGACTAATTATTATTATGATTATTATAATTTATTGCCTTATTTAGATGGCAATGCCAAGCAGCAGGATATTTTAATTTTAGGACTGGCTGGCGGCACTATTAGTACCCAATTAAATCATTTTTTTGCTAATGATTATGATTTGCATATTGACGGCGTAGAAATTGATAAAAAATTAATTGATTTAGCAAATAAATATTTTAATCTGCAAAATAATTCATTGACTGTTTATAATTTGGATGGCCGTAATTTTCTAGATTATACTGATAAACAATATAATGGCATTATTATTGATACTTATGCTAATCAGCTTTATATTTCTTTTCATCTGACAACCAAGGAATTCTTTGAATCAGTAAAAAAACATCTGAAAGCCAGAGGCGTTGTCGCTATGAACGTTAATGCCACCTCAACTGATTCACCGCTGTTAAAAAACATTACTAATACCATGAAATTAGTTTTTAATAATGTTTATTTAGTTAGAAGTAAAAATGAAAGCTGGAATTTTATGGTTATTGCCAGCGATCATGATCTTGATTTTGAATGGTTACAATCAATTAATCATGATCCAGCCTTAGATCTTGTTATCACCCGGACAATTAAAAATAATCAAAAAGTTGATTATGATAATAATTTCGGTTATCTAACGGATGACAAAGCTCCCATAGAACATTTGACTGATTGGATGATTTTAGATTATTTTTATAAAAATCTATGATAAAAAAGTATTACTGCATCCATTGTTCCAATAACCCAGTTAATCACAAAATAGACAAAATTGACGAAGTGGTTCAAATTTTTTCTAATAGGCTTATTTCACTTATTCCCTTCAACAAACGGAGCATAAAAATTGAAAATTGGCTATTTGCCAAATTGAATAATTTCTTAAGATTATTAAAAATCTTAGAAGTAAAAGAGAATTTTGACCGTGAAGAAATTTTTAATAGAAGCTTAGTTTTAATTGATGCCGCAGAAAAATACAACTTAAAAATCAGGCCCATCATAAGAAAATTTAAAAATAGATATTTAAATTTTTTTCATTTTAGGTTGAATAATAAAGATTATTATTTTGAGGGTCTGCCAGTCAATTTGAATAATCAGATAATTGATTTTGATCTGATTGATAATAAATATAAATTAAAAAAATTCCTTTTAAAAAATAATTTGCCGACAGCTGCCGGCGCGCTCTTTATTACCAAGAAAGGTGGCTATAAATATGGTTTAGAATTAGATTTTCCTTTAGTAGTTAAACCGCAGGATGCTTCTTTAAGCAATCATGTTACTATAAAAATTCAGAGTGAAGACGAATTAATACAAGCAATTGAAATTGTTAAAAAATACAAAAATTTTTATATAGTAGAAAAATTTATACCCGGAGACGTTCATAGAATCAGCGTAATAGGGGATAAGATTTTCGCTGTTAAAAGAATGCCAGCTTCTGTTACTGGCAATGGTATAAATACCATTAGGGAATTAATTGGGATTAAAAATCAAACAAGTCAGAGAATGGGAATAGCTCAGAAAAATGCCACTTTGCATACTATTGAGATAGATGAAAATACAGAAATAATTTTAGCTAAACAAAATTTATCATTGGTAAGTATTTTAGAAATGGGCCAAAAAATTTTTATCAAAGACAAGGTTAACCTAACTTCGGGCTGTGATATCATTGAATTGACGGAAAAAATTCATCCTGCTAATAAATTATTGTTTTTACGGGTTAAAGAATTATTAAAAATTGATATTTTGGGCATTGACTTTATTTGTCAGGATATTGCCAAATCTTGGCAGGAACAGGAATGTGCTATTATTGAATGTAATAGCCTGCCTTATATTGACATGCATCATTTTCCTTCTGAAGGTTCGAGTCAAGATGTGGCTAAGCATATTATAGAATTAATTTTAAAAAATACTGGAGAGGTCGCCTAGTGGCCTATGGCGCCTGTTTGGAGTACAGGTTAGGTGAATAACCTTCGCGAGTTCGAATCTCGCCCTCTCCGTTTTACATTAATAATTCAAAAACAAGCTCCTAAAAAGGGGCTTGCTTATTCCTGAAAATTGCCTTCCACCATATAGATTAATTCTAAGGCCTTATTTTTGCAATTTAGACAAGTATTAATGGAAGAATCACCGTAAATTATTTTTATTTTTGCCGCCTGGCCGCAAATTTGACATTTTTCATCTTTGATCTGCATTTCTTGGCAACTAATTTCTGCCATAATTGAACCTCCTTGAGATTTTATTAATAAAATATAATAAATAGGAGAAATAAAGTCAAGTTTTAACCCTCTTGATTAATTAAGCAATCTATGTTATACTTATTATGTTATTTAAAATATGGTGATTTCTACGACTTTTAAAAACAATTAAATTTGTCAAAATAAAAAAAGTAGAAAATATTTAGGTCGCTCCATAAATTTAAATCAATCTAAATTTAGTTTAATTTTATTATTTGAAATATGGCAAAGAAATTATTCGTTGGCAACCTGTCTTATTCTGTTTCTGAAAATGATTTGAAAAATTTATTTTCTGAAGCAGGTGAGGTAGTGTCTGTCGCTATTCCTACTGACCGAATGACTGGCCGTCCTCGTGGTTTTGCTTTTGTGGAAATGGCAAATGATGAAGATGCAGATAAAGCAATTGAAACGCTTAATGGTAAAGAAATAGAAGGTCGTGCCTTGGTAGTTAATGAAGCTCGACCCATGGAAAATCGTCAAAGATAATCTATAATAGCAGTATATGAAAATCCGTCCCGCAGTGTGTGACGGATTTTCATATTGCTTGATTTGCCATTTAGAAAAAGGTAAAATTAAATCAATATGAAAAAAATGCCTCAAACTGAAGAAGAATGGAAAAATTTTTTAACTCCAGAACAATATCATATCCTTCGCGAAAAGGGGACAGAGCCGGCTTTTACGGGCAAGCTTTTACATAACAAAGAAAAAGGTGCTTATGTTTGCGCGGCTTGCGGCACTCCTTTATTTTCTTCAGACACCAAATATGATTCTGGCAGCGGCTGGCCTAGTTTCTGGCAAGCATTTGATCAAAATAAAATTAAGCTACAAAAAGACACAAGTCATGGCATGAAAAGAATTGAAGCAGTTTGTGCCACTTGTGGCAGCCATTTAGGCCATCTTTTTGACGACGGGCCCCAGCCGACCGGTAAAAGATATTGCATTAATTCTGCCAGTTTAGCTTTTAAACCTAAAAAATAATATTTATGGCAATTATTAAAAAGAAAATCTGGCCTCAATATTTCAATTTAGTTAAATCCGGCAAAAAAAAATTTGAACTGCGCCTGGCTGATTTTAAAATTAAAAAGGGCGATACTTTTATTTTGCAGGAATGGAATCCTAAGACTAAAAAATATACTGGTCGGGAATTAAAGAAAAAAGTCACTTATCTTTTAAATTTTAAACTTAATGACTTTGGCCAGGCTAAGGAGATAAAAAATAAAGGCCTTTATGTGATTCAATTATAAAAAGACCCTTATGGGTCTTTTTGAGATAATTCAATTTGGTATTATAGTATGGTTACTCCTTATGCCAAAGATTTTTGGCTCCATGTCAAGCAGAATTTGAGCTAAAGGAACTACGATCTCTTCAGGCAGATCAACTAAAATAGTTTCCTCAGTTTCAAATTCTACCTCCAGAGCATCTTCGCCAAAGGTTTCAAAAGCCAAGGTTAGCAGTTCATAAATTATTTCCCACTCAGCCTGTAAAAGTTCAATGGTTAAGATGCCGTTATCACCATTGATATTCTTAGCAATTTGCGCAATTAAGCTGGGCAAAACTTTTTCATAATCAGAGATATAACCGCTTTTTTGGCACATTTTTATATAGCCTGGGTCATTGGCTAAGAGTTTTTCATACTCTTTTTTGCAGATTAGCAGAATTAAAATGAGCACTTTCCAAATATCTGCCGGATAATCCAGCTTTAGTTTATTATTCGGCATTTCTCCTCCTTATTCTTTAATAAAAAATTTTAACTCAAAAATCTAAACTTGTCAAATTATAAATTGACAGGTTGTTTTGTTTATAGTAATATTTTTAATACTATGCATAATCCTGAAACTAAAAATTCCAAAGGAGGTGAGAAAATGGAGCCTCGGCAAGAGGTGGAAGACAGAGCGTCTGAACTCTGGTTTAGGCGTGAGGAAATGAGCTCTTTGCAAAATAAAAATATTTTTACCACTGTCAGACTGGGCAACCGTGAAAAAGGCCATTGCGAAGCCAAAGGCTGTTATCCTGCTGGATATTTTGTCACCGTAAAAATTCTTAAAGAACCGCAAAGGCAGGAATTTGAAGATTGGCAGACAGAAATTGTCATAACCAACATTCAAGTTAAGCCGTTAGGACAGATTACGTCTGAAGATTTGGCTAGAAATTCCCAAGGACAAAGAACGCCAGCAGAGCTGGCCAAAAAATTGAGTGAGTTCTACAGCCGAGAAATCAAGCCTGATGAACCAGTCACGCTTATTCATTTTGAATATTGGGAAAACCTTAAAACAGCTGAAGATCTGGTGCAGGCAAAAGTTCTTAAGCTTGCCCAGCTGCCACCTGATAATCCTGATAATTTTGCTTTTGACCATTACTCAGTGCCTTTAATAGAACATGATTATCCAGCCAAAACAGCAATTATGTGGAATACAGCTTATCATGAATTTGGCATGCCAATTAGCAATATCATGTTGGTTGGTGATCCGACTCAAAGCGGGCAGATCCTGGAAGTGTTGCGACAAGACCCCAAATTCCAGGGCGGGGGAGCAGGTGTTGGGTTTAAGGACGAAGCTATTAAATATTTAGATGAACTTGATCCTCTGGCTCAAGCTATTGGTTCAATTAACTTCATACTTAAAACTCCAGAAGGTAATCTCAAAGGCTTTAATACTGATGGCGTTGGTTATGCTCTTAGTCTGGAAAAAAAACTGCAGGAGCAAGGCCAAGAGCTTAAAGGCAAGAAAGTTGTTATGCTTGGCGCCGGCGGCACTGGCAATGCTATTGCTTTTGCCTTAGTCCAAAAAGGCGCTCAGCTAATAATCTTAAATCGCACAATCGCCAAGGCTGAAAATTTGGCTCAGCGGATTAACCAACATCTAAGTTTGGAAGCGCCAGCACAAGTTCGCTTTGACGGCGAAGAGCTGGTTGAACAGGAAGTTCAAAATGCTGATGTGATCATCAATGTTTCAACTAAAGGCGCTGCTGGCGAAATGGAAAAGTATAATGCCTTAGCTCCAGCCAAACTGCCAGCTACGCCTGAGAATATTCAAGCTAATGCTCAGCTGGCCGAAAAACTTCTTCAAACTATCTCTCAGCAAGCAATTATCAGCGACATTGTTTTAACAACAGAAACTACGCCTTTAATGCGTTCTGCCCAGCAAGCTGGTTTTGCCACATTGGGCGGCATTCCTATGGTGGTTAATCAGGGAGTGGAAGCTTTTTGGCTACTTTATGAAAAAGAGCTAAAAGCTAAAAATATCAGCAAAGAACAAGTTGCAAATGTTATGAAAAAGGCTACTGGCCTTTAATCTTACTTATTAGCCTCGCATTGCGGGGCTTTTTTTATTTGCCAATTTTTAGTAAAATAAGAGTATATGAAAAAACTACTTATCTTTTTATTTTTCATCGGGATATTTTTAATAACGCCAGCTGTTTGTGTTGCGGAAGATATTGATAATTATCAGGTTTCTCTACAAATTAATCAGGATGCCAGTTTAAATGTAGAAGAAAATATTGTTTATAATTTTGGAACAGAATTAAGACATGGGATTTTTAGACAAATTCCTATTAAATATCAAGCTCGCGGCGGCAATTATAATTTGAGGATTTCTGATATTTATGTGACTGATGAAAATAACCTACCTTATAAGTTTGACATATCTTATCCGCAAAATTATATCCAGATTAAAATAGGCGATGCCAATGCTTATGTTACTGGCTTAAAAACTTATATTATCAGCTATAAGATTAAGAGAGCAATTAATTATTTTGATAATTATGATGAGCTTTTTTGGAATGTAACTGGCAATGAATGGCCAGCACCAATCAAGCAGGCCCGAGCCATTGTTTCTTTGCCAGAAGGGATTGAACAGCAAAATTTACAAACAGCTTGTTATGCTGGTCCTTATGGCAGTACTCAGACCTGCGATAAAATTACTTATGCTTATAATAATAAAAATTTAGTTGAAGATGTTACTTTTAATCAGGAGGATTTAGATTACAATGAAGGTTTAAGTATAGTAATCGGCTTGCCCAAAGGCCTAATTTATCAGCCCACAATTTTAGAAAGTTTGTTGGCTATAGCCAGAGATAACTGGATTGTATTTTTGCCCATATTAGTTTTTATTATTTTATTTTATCTTTGGTATACACGCGGCAAGGATCCGGCTGGCCGGGGCACGATTATTGCAGAATTTGATCCGCCTGATAAGCTAAGTCCGGCTCAAGTTGGTACTATTTATGATGAAAAAGCCCAGCATAAAGATATTTCAGCAGAAATAATTTATTTGGCGATTAAAGGTTATTTAAAAATAACGCGTGAAGAAACAGGCAAAATTTTCAAACTCCATGATTATACTTTTGACAAATTAAAAGGGGCTGATGATAATTTAAATTCATTCCAGAAAACTTTAATGGCTGACTTGTTTGATTCAGGTGATAAAGTTAAACTTTCTGAATTGATTAATAATTTTTACAAGGATTTGGCAACAATAACCAAAGAAGTTTACCAATCAACAGTAACTGCTAAATATTTTCTCAAAAGTCCACAAGCTGTAAGAGGTGCATATTTGGGTTTTGGCTTGGTTGTCTTGTTTTTACTATTTTTTATTGGTCCCTTGATGGGATTTATTGGTTGGTTAAGTCTTTTAATTTCAGCTGGATTAATCATGCTTTTTAGTCTTGTTATGCCGAAAAAAACAAGAAAAGGAGTCTTGGCAAAAGAACATATCTTAGGTTTAAAGCTATATTTAACTGTAGCTGAAAAGGAAAGAATTAAATTTCATAATGCGCCGGAAAAAAATCCTCACGAATTTGAAAGGTTACTGCCTTATGCCATGGTCCTAGGCGTAGAGAACCAATGGGCTAAACAATTTGCTGATATTTATAAAGATCAATCGCCCAGTTGGTATAATGATCCTAGCACTGCTAATTTTTCCTCTTTTGCCTTGGTCAGCAGCTTGAATAATTTCAGTACTCAAGCTAATTCAAATTTATCTTCTCATCCTTCCTCAGCTGCCAGCGGCTCCAGTGGTTTTTCCAGCGGTGGGGGATTTTCCGGCGGCGGTTTTGGCGGCGGAGGTGGCGGCTCTTGGTAACAATTAACATTTAACGATTTACAATTAACAAGATTAATGAAAAAATTCATATTTTTAATAATCTTTTTATTATTGCCAGCTTGTTTGCCAGTAAAACAATCAAGTTTAACAATTAATAATATCAATATGAAATTAACTTCATCTGCATTTACCAATAATTCAAATCTGCCAGCGCAATATACTTGCGATGGTGCAGGGACAAATCCGCCTTTGCGAATTTCAGATGTACCAACTAATGCCCAAAGCTTGGTTTTAATCATGGATGATCCTGATGCGCTAGCTGGTACTTTTGTCCATTGGCTGGTTTGGAATATAGAGCCGCAACCAATCGAGATTGAGGAAAACAGCCTGCCTAATGGAGCAATTAGCGGCACTAATAGTGCCAGACGAACAGGCTATGTTCCTCCTTGTCCACCCAGCGGCACGCATCATTATGTTTTTAAGCTTTATGCACTTGATATTAAACTTGATTTAACTCCCAATGCTGGTAAAGATAATCTTGAACAAGCCATGCAAGGCCATATTTTAGATTCAGTAGAATTAATTAGCCTTTATAGCCGTCAATAATTTTTAATCATAAATTTTATGGAAAATATGCAAGATGAAATAAATAGATTAAAAGAGCAGAGTCTTAGATTAAAAAAAGAAGTGAAGAGTAAAATAGCCACTTATTTAGGTGCTGCTTTTGGTTTTGTAGCAGGCCTGGCCTGGAATGATGCCATTAAAGCGCTGATAGATTATTTCTTTCCTATTAGTAAAAATACTTTATTAGCAAAATTTATTTATGCTATTTTAGTCACTTTAATTGTCGTTTTAATCAGTGTTTATTTGGTCAAATTATTAAAGACAGAAAATGATTAGAAGTGATAAATAATTTATAATTTACAAATTTTTAGTAAAACGATGCCAGGGCATCGTTTTTGATTGTCTTCTTGAGCTTTTTATGCTAAATTATTTATGCTAAACTTAGATATATGTTAAATTCCCAAACAGAGGAGATAAAATCAAAAGTAGATATAGTTGACCTGATTTCCGAATATATTCAGCTTAAGCAGGCTGGAACTAATTGGAAGGCGCGTTGTCCTTTTCATAATGAAAAAACGCCTTCTTTTATGGCATCTAAAGATAAACAAATCTGGCACTGTTTTGGCTGCGGTGAAGGCGGTGATATTTTTAGTTTTATACAAAAAATTGAGAATATTGAATTCCCAGAAGCTTTGCGAATTTTAGCCCAAAAAGCTGGCGTAAAATTAAGAAAATCAGATCCTGCCATGGTCTCACAAAAAAGTAAATTATTGGATATTACCAAATTAGCCGCTCAATTTTTTCATAAAGCCCTTTTAGAGTCTCAGGAAGGAAAAATAGCCAGGGATTATCTGGCTAAAAGATTAATTTCTCCTGAGACTATAGAGCATTTTTATTTTGGTTATGCGCCTAATTCCTGGGATAAATTATTAAATTTATTGATTAAAAAAGGCTATAAACAAAATGACATTTTTCTTTCTGGCTTAGTGGTTAAAAATGAAAAAAGCAAATTTTATGATCGTTTCCGTCAAAGGCTAATGTTTCCTATTTTTGATCACAATGGCAATATTATTGGTTTTACTGGCAGAATTTTAGCTATTGACCAAGAAAATCAAGGGGGCAAATATGTTAATACGCCACAAACCTTAATTTATAATAAAAGCTTGGTTATTTATGGTTTAGATAAAGCTAAAAATGAAATCAAAAAACAGGACCAGGTAATTATAGTTGAAGGCAATATGGATGTTATTGCTTCTCATCAAGCTGGCATAAAAAATGTTACTGCTTCCTCGGGCACTGCTTTAACATTAGAGCAATTAAAAATTTTAAAAAGATATACAAATAATTTAGCTTTAGCTTTTGATGCTGATTTGGCCGGCCAAATAGCGGCCCAAAGGGGGATTGATAATGCTCTTTCTTTGGGTATGAATATAAAAATTATTCAATTGCCCAAGGAGATAAATGGACAAAAAATAAAAGATCCAGATGATTGCCTTAAGCAGGGAATTGAGTATTGGCAGAAAGCAATCAAAGAAGCAGTTTCTATTATGGATTTTTATTTTGCTAAAATTTTCAAACAATATGATAAAAATAATCCTCAGGATAAAAGAGAGATTGCTGCTAAAATCTTAAAACAAATTTCTAAGTTAGCTGATAAGGTTGAACAAGATCATTGGTTAAGCCAGCTGGCCCAAAAACTTGATACCTCGGAAAATATCTTAAGAGAAAGTTTTAATCAATACTTAGAAAAGCAGCAATATACTGAACAGAATATTATTTTTAAAAATACTAATTTAAAAACTAGAAAGCACTTATTAGCTGAACAAATTATGGCAATTATTTTAAGGTATCCGCAAAATTTAAATTATATTATTGACCATCTTGAACCAGAAATAATTCCTGACCAAGATCTGCAGCAAATTTACAAAGAGCTTATTTTGTATTATAATGATAAAAAAGCCTTTGATTATTCTGAATTCGAAAAAATATTATCAAACAAAGACGAAAAACTCGTTAATTCAACATCAACCTTAATACTTCTAGCAGATAAGGATTTTTTTGATTTTACAGAAGAAAAAATTAAAAAAGAAGTCATCAATCTAATTCAGTTATTAAAAAGAAGCCATGTTAATCAAAAAATAAAGCAAGTTCAAAATCTTATTCTGCAAGCTGAAAAAAATAAGGATCAAAAGCAGATTGAAGAATTAACTAAAGACTTTTCACATTTGACAGAACAATTAAATAACACTAACACTTAAATATGCCTAAAAAACAAAATAAAAAGAGACAGAAAAAATCTTCTAAGGCAAGAAAAATAAAACCAAGGAGAAAAATAAAACGGCAGAAGCGGACTAAAACAATAAAGAAGCAAAGGAAATCTAAAAAAGTAAAAGTTAGTGCTAGGAAAAAAGCTGAAAAACCGACTGAAGAGCAGCAAGAACTCTTAATCCAAAAAGGCCGTAGCCGAGGTTTTATTACAGAACATGAAATTCTCCGAGTTTTTCCTGAAGTTGAGGAATACCTTAATATTTATGAGGATTTTTTAAGCAAACTGGAAGCGCAAGGCATTCAAATCATAGAACTAAAAGGCGGGGTTTTAGCGACAGGCAAGGAAAAAGAGGAATTATTGCAAAAAATAGGCATTACCAAAGATAAAAAGAGGCTGGATCTTTCTGATATTTCAGAAGATTCAATACAAATGTATTTGCGGGAAATTGGCAAGGTGCCTTTGCTTTCAGCTGAAGAAGAAATGAGTCTGGCCCGCCGCAAAGAAAAAGGCGACAGAGAAGCAGAAAAGAAAATAATTGAAGCAAATTTGCGTCTGGTTGTTTCTATTGCCAAAAAATTTGTGGGTAAGAGCCTGTCTTTGCTTGATTTAATCCAAGAAGGCAATATAGGACTTTTTAAAGCAGTAGAAAAATTTGACCCTAAAAAGGGCTATAAATTTTCAACTTATGCGACTTGGTGGATTAGGCAAGCTATCACACGTTCATTGGCAGACCAATCAAGAACCATTAGAATTCCTGTTCATATGGTGGAAACTATTAATAAATTCCAACAAGTTCAGCGCCGTTTAATTCAGGATTTAGGCAGGGAACCATTGCCAGAAGAAATAGCAGCTGAAATGGGAGAAAATATAGAAAAAGTCAGACACATCATTAACATTTCTCAAGAGACAATTTCTTTAGAAACATCAGTAGGTGAAGATGAAGAAGATTCAACCCTTGAAGATTTTATTGAAGATGTAAAAAACATGACGCCTGATCGCGTGGCAGCCTTAGAATTGCTTAGAGATTATGTTACAGAAATTATCAGTGAATTAACGCCTAGGGAACAAAAAATATTAGAAATGCGGTTTGGCTTAAAAGATGGGGTGGCTCACACTTTGGAAGAAGTAGGTCAGGAATTTGATGTCACTCGCGAAAGAATTAGGCAGATTGAAGCTAAAGCCTTAGAAAGAATCAAGCAGCATGCAGGTATTGAAAAATTAAAAGACTTTTAAATAAAAAAAACGGATATTTCATCCGTTTTTTTTATTTGGCTCCGGGGGTGGGGATCGAACCCACGACCAACTGGTTAACAGCCAGCTGCTCTACCGCTGAGCTACCCCGGAATAATCTAAAAACTAATAAAATAAAAAAAGAACCAATTAATTCAATTCCAGCTGTCATTATATTAACATAAATATTATAACTAGTCAACCAAAATTTATTACTAACCTTAGAGGGATTATTATGCTATAATTAAGTATATTTAACCATTAATAAAGATATGAAAGAATTCAAACCACAAATTCCTAGGCCAGAAATCAAACCCCAATTTGCCCAAATTGATCGTGTCTGGACTGAAGGCTTTGAAAATATTCAGAGGATAAAAGCTAAAAGCGGTAATCTTGTTTTAGGCACAGAAGTCGGGGGGCGAACCAGAAATGAAGACAGAGCTTTTTTAAATACTGAACTTGATTTCTTTGGAGTTGTTGACGGAATTGGCGGCCATCCTAAAGGTGATATTGCGGCGCAACTAGTGGCCGAAAACCTTCTTAATGCTATTAAACAAGGGTTTCTGCCTGATCAAATTGCTGGCAAACCAGAATTTTTTTTAAGAAGACACCCGGAAATCGAATATAACAGCGGAGCCTGCTACTTAGCAGCGAAAATTGAAAAAAAGATATTACGCACATGGTGCGCTGGTGACTGCAGCTTATTAGTTGTTGATGATAAGGGAAAAATCAAATTTGAGACAGAATCCACTGATTTAAACAGAGCTGCTATCGGCTTGCAGGCTGCTGCCGGAAATCCTGAATATACCGGATTTCTAAATTTAATGAATTATGATCGTATTTATGCTTTTACTGACGGCTTATCTGATAATGTTAATATTGAACAAGCCGTTCTGGAATTAAAGGGATTAAAAGTTGAAAACGCCATTAAACAATTAGCTGCAACGGCCAAGGAAGCCATGGTTCCTGTACCCGGGAAAGAATATATGGGCAATAAAGATAATATTACAATTTTAATTTACGAAATTTTACCAGTGCCCTTGCGGGGAAAATAAAATAAATAATCATATGGCTTTTGTTGAAAAAAATAAAAGATCTTTAGTCAAAACAGTCACTTTCAGAATTTTAATTATTATTTCTGATATGATCATAATTTATGCTTTAACGCATAAATTATATATAACTTTAGGCATTATCGGTCTTTCTAATTTATCCAGCACAATTTTGTATTTTATTCATGAAAGGATTTGGAACAAGATTAACTGGGGGAGAGTAAAAATGTTTAATGGACTGAAAAACACTTGACAAAAATATATTGATTTGTTCAACTAAAATTGGTATACTAAGGTCAACAATTTACAATTAATATGTTTATTAAAAATTCAAGATAAACATCACACAAGAGAAGAATTTGTATGAGCTTCTCTTTTTAAATTTATAAATGAACATTATGGTAGCCAAAAATAATAAAGAAAAAAATATAATTTTATACCTGGGCAATGTTTCCATTGCTATGTTAGAAAGTGTCTCTCAACTGGAAGACTCTTTAAAGCAAAAATTCAGAGTTATGCTTTTGACCAGCCCCAAGCGCATTATCAGCAAAGAGGTGCAAAAAAGACTGGATAATGTCATTAGATGTAACATTAATGAAATTGAATTTGTTGAAAAAGCACTCTTGCCATATCATGATCAAATCGTTATTACTATTAGCAAATATGAATCTTCAATGCCATTGTATGCGAGGATTGTTCCGCTTTTTCCATATTTAAGGAATCCTAATTCACGTTCTATTATTATTGCTAATGACAAGCTGGAAATGAGAAAAGTATTTAAACGCTATGCGCCAAAAATTACCCCTAGATTTATTCGTGTAAAAAAGTACAGTGAAGCGATTATTAAAAAGATAATAGACGAAATAGATTTCCCGTGCGTTATCAAGCCAACGAATCTATCTAAAAGTAAACTAGTTATTAATTGCTATTACAAGGAGGAATTGGAAAATAATTTAAAATCTGTTTTTCGTAAAATAAAATCATTATATAAACAAGATTTTGCTGAAACTGAACCCAAAATTATTGTTGAAGAATTAATGGAAGGGCAAATGTACTCTATTGATGCCTATATAAATTCAATAGGTAAAATTTATTATACCCCTGTTATTGAAATTAAAACCGGCAAAGATGCGGGCTATGATGACTTGTTTATGTATACGCAAATAACGCCTTCTATTTTAGACAAAGAGCAGGAAATTAAAGCTCAGCAGGTCGTGGAAAAAGCCAGCCATGCTATTGGCCTTAGGTCTTGCACTGTCCATTGTGAATTAATGAAAACTACCAAGGGTTGGAAAGTGATTGAATTAGCGCCTCGCACTGGCGGTTTTCGCGAAGAATTATTAGCCAATTCCTTTGGCATTAATCACAATTTTAATGATCTATTAATACATCTGGGTAAAAAACCTATATTAACCAAAACAAAACATAAACAGACTGTTTTTATGAAATTCTGGCCTTATAAAGTCGGAAAATTAAAAGCCATTAAGGGCTTAAAAAAGGCAAAAGAACTAAAATCATTAGTTAAATTTAGACAAGGCAAAAAGATAGGGGATTTTGCTGGTCTTTCCAAGGATGGACATACTTTTGTTGTTGCCTTTACTTTAACTGCAAAAACCCGTTCTGATTTACTGGGCGATATTCGCAAATTAGAAAAATGGATTGATATTGAAACTTCGAGGAATGGCATATCTAAAAAATAGCATAATAAAAACCGCCTAGTCATTCGACAGGGCGGTTTTTAAATTTTAAAAATATCTGCTAAACTATTAAAAGCTCAATCTTTATCTAAAATTATGAAAAAATCCCTTATTTTATTGATTTTAGGCAGCTTAATAATCATAACTGCTTGCCAAAATAACAAGATGCCTAAACAAATAGATGATAATGATTTAAATTATGCAAAAGAACAAATTGCTAACTACTTTAATTATCAATATAATCCTGGTGAATTAAAAAAGCTAGCTAGATCAGAAAATAATGATATCTATTATTATGCAGCTGATGGCAAAAGGTATGTTTTTCCTAATTTAGATATTTTTAAATCCTGGTTTGGCGATTATGACATAAATAAACTGGAATTACAGGATTTGCAAACTTTATATGAAACTCCTTTAGGTGGCAATGTAACTTTAAGGCCAGGCAGCTTAATGATGACTGAAACAAACCTTGACATTTATTTAATAACTGGCGATAGCGCAATGAAAGTCATTAAAAACTTTGATTTATTGATTGAACTCTACGGTACTAATTATAAAGATTATATAATAACCATCCCTAATTTTTACTTTACCCAATATGAAAATACTGGCATTATTAATCAAGCAGGGGACATTCCCAGCATAATTAATAATTTAACAATTGATCAGGATAAAGGCTTTAAATAAGCATGAAAAAAATTTTTCTTATTTTAGTTAATATTGCGTTGCTAGCAGTCATCACTATCACTGTTTTTTATTTTATTAACCAACATACATCTGTTTTTGCTTTAAGCAATCATTATCCTCTTAATAAAACTCTGAATGTTTCAATTCAGGAGAAAGTTAAAGTAGTAAAAAAAGAAAAACCAGCTGAAAAAGAGATCCATGGCATTTATTTAACTTCTTATTCGGCTAATTCAACCGATAAAATAGACTGGTTTTTAAACTTTATAAAAAATTCAGAACTCAATGCTGTAGTCATTGATATTAAAGATTTTTCCGGCAAAATCGCTTATGACAGCCAAATTGATTTAGTGAATCAATTACAGACTGACAATGATACTATCAAAAATTTGCCGGAACTGATTCAAAAATTACATAATAATGGTATCTATGTCATTGCCAGGCAAACTGTATTCCAGGATCCTGCTCTAACTGATAAAAAGCCCGAATGGGCAGTTAGAAACACTAGCACTGGCCGTGTTTGGCGCGATTGGAAAGGTTTAGCCTGGGCCGATCCAACGCAGGAAGAAGTTTGGAATTATAATATGCAAATTGCTAAAGAAGCTATTTCTTTGGGTTTTGATGAAATAAATTTTGATTATATAAGATTTCCTTCTGACGGGCCAATGCAGCAAATGGGTTTTGCCAACCTAGCAGGCAGAACAAAAGCTGAGGTCATGAAAGATTTTTTTGCTTATTTATATGATAATTTAAAAGATGAACCAGCTTATCTTTCTGCTGATTTATTTGGCTTTACTACTGAAAGGGAAGATGATATGAATATTGGCCAACAGATTGAAGATGCTGCATTGTATTTTGATTATGTCTGTCCTATGGTTTATCCTTCACATTATCCCAGCGGCTATTTGAATTTTTCTAATCCTGCTGCACATCCTTACGAAGTCGTCAGCCATGCCATAAAAAAGGGCACTGAAAGCCTTGAACCGATTGAAAATAAACGAGCTAAAATTAGGCCTTGGCTTCAAGCTTTTAACTTAGGGGCTGAATATACGCCTAGTATGATTGATTTACAAATACAAGCTGCAAATGAAAATGGCGGCTATGGCTACTTAATCTGGAATGCCCGTAATGTTTATAGTTACGCACCCAAAAGCAATTAACAATTTAATAAATTAATAATTAACAATTTAATCTATGTTAGATTTAAAAACTTTATTAGACAAAGGGGTCGGCTATGAGGATGATTTTATTAAGACTTATTTAGGCGTGGTAAAAGATGAAGGTTTTCTGCAGTATTTCCCAGATCAGGAAAAAGCCAAAGCTTCATTACAAACATTGATTGATGAAAGCACAGAACACAAAAAAACCCTGGAAAACATAATTGCCGATTTATAAAATTTTTCCTATCACTAATTAACTAATAAACCAATTCACTAATCAACAAATATATGGCAGACGTAGAAATAATTAAAGATATTTTAAGCGATGCGCTTAAAAAAGAAAAAATGGCAGAAGAAAATTGCATTGCTATTTTAGAACAACTCCAGGTTAATGGCTATCATAAGGCCGTAGAAAAAATTGAAAATGATGAAAAACGGCATCAAGTAATCGTTCGGGAATTAATTGATATGTTATAAAGTATAAAGTTAAAAGTTAAAACAAATATTACTTTATAAACTTTTAACATTTTAACTTTCAAACTATGTCCCAATTAACACCCATGTTAAAGCAATATCGTGAAATCAAGGAAAAGCATAAAGACTGTATCCTCTTTTTTCGTTTGGGAGATTTTTATGAAATGTTTGGGCCTGATGCACTTGAAGCTTCAAAAATTTTAAATATTACCTTAACTGCCAGAAACAAAGGCACTGCCAATGAAACGCCTATGTGCGGCATTCCTTATCATGCGGCTGAAGGTTATATCGCCAAATTAACCAAAGCCGGTAAAAAGGTGGCTATTTGCGAACAGCTTTCTGATCCTGATTTGCCTGGCATAGTTGATAGGCAGGTGATTCGCATTGTTACGCCTGGCACTACCTTAGATTCCAACATTTTAGAAAATAAGCAAAATAATTTCCTAGTCTCAATTTTTAATCAGACTAATAAGTGGGGGATTGCTTTTGTAGATTTAACAACTGGCGAATTTAAACTAACAGAATTAAATAAACTTGATGATTTATTAAATGAATTAAACAGAATTTTGCCTTCTGAAATTATTATTACACCTGATTTAAATGAAAATTTAAGTTTAAAAACTAAATTAGAACAGATTTCTAATCTTAATCTTTTTTATCC
>CAYNWH010000001.1:87000-88063 GCA_964400885.1 uncultured Gammaproteobacteria bacterium | reverse complement strand
AGGTCTGGATAAACAAGAGTATCCGCATGTTGAAACAATTGAATATTCATGCTTAGATGAAGCAGACGTCCAAATTCAGCAATTTTTAAGAAAAATTAACAATGAAATTTAAACTCAAAACAACCTACAAACCAACCGGTGACCAGCCCAAAGCTATCAAACAATTAGAGGAGGGCTTTTTTAAGTTTCCCCAGCAAACGCTTTTAGGCGTCACTGGTTCAGGCAAAACTTTTACTATGGCTAATGTTATTGATAAGGTGCAAAAGCCGACTTTAGTTTTGGCCCATAATAAAACTTTAGCGGGCCAGCTTTATGAAGAATTTACCGAATTTTTTCCGGAAAATAAAGTTTGTTACTTTATTTCTTATTATGATTATTACCAGCCAGAATCTTATGTGCCTTCAACTGATACTTATATTGAAAAAGATGTAAAAATCAATGAGCGCATTGAAGAATATCGGTTGGAAGCCACCAGTTCTTTGGTTTCGCGCCAGGACGTAATTATTGTAGCTTCGGTTTCTTGTATTTATGGTTTAGGCGATCCGTCAGAATATAAACGTGGCATGCTGGAAATCAGAATTGGCCAGGAAATTAGTCGCGATAAATTGATTAAAGATTTGGTGGATATTCAGTTTGAACGCAATGACATGGATTTGCGTTCTGGCCGGTTTAGAGTGCGGGGTAATACCATAGATCTAGTCCAAGGTTATGGCAAAAATATTTTCCGCATTAATTTTTTCAATAATACAATAGAATCAATGAAAGAAATTGAACCGCAGAATTTAAAAATAATTTCCGGCCGAGACCAGCTGACAATTTATCCGGCTTCGCCGTTTATGACTTCACCGGCCAGTATTGAGCGAGCTTTAAAATCAATTGAAAAAGAGTTAAAAGAAGTTTTGCCAACGTTACCAGCTTTAGAAGCTCATCGTTTGGAAAAGCGTACAAAATATGACTTGGAAATGATTCGCGAACTTGGTTATTGCAAAGGCATTGAAAATTATTCCCGTCACTTTGACGGTAGAAAACCTGGTGCGCCACCGAGCACTTTGCTAGATTTTTT
>CAYNWH010000001.1:64410-86900 GCA_964400885.1 uncultured Gammaproteobacteria bacterium | reverse complement strand
ATTAAACAAGGCAATCGCACTTTGCTTACAACTTTAACCAAACAAATGGCGGAAGATTTAACTGATTATTTGCTTAAGAAAAAAATTAAAGTCACTTATTTGCATTCGGAAATAGATACGTTAGAACGCACAGAAATTATCCGTGACTTGCGCCGTGGCAAATACGATGTTTTAGTGGGCATTAATTTATTGCGTGAAGGTTTAGATATTCCGGAAGTCGGTTTGGTGGCCATTTTGGATGCTGACAAAGAATCATTTTTACGCGATGCGCGCTCTTTGATTCAGACCATTGGCCGGGCTAGCCGCAATGTTGATTCACGAGTTTTGATGTATGCTGATAAAACAACAGGCTCCATGAAAGAAGCAATTAGAGAAACTAATCGTCGCCGTAAGCTGCAATTAGCTTATAATAAAAAACATAAAATTACTCCCCAATCTATTATTAAGAAGATTAAAGAGACTCCTTCAGCCCTTAAAGAAGAAGTGAAAAAGTTTAAATTGAAAAAGGTTTCTTCCGTGGAAGATTTGATTGTTGAACTGGAAACCCAGATGAAAATCGCGGCTGAAAATCTTGATTTTGAAAAGGCGATTGAAATTCGTGATGAATTAAGAAAATTAAAAGCTTAAATAAAAAGAAGAAGAGCTCCGAAGATTCGGAGCTCTTTATAGAGCAAAATTATTAGGCGGCGCCTACGGCGACCGGATGCGCGGAAATCGGTGGCAGGAGATAGGGTCTGCTTCTGCCCCTGTTGTTGAATTCCTCCTGATCCAGCGCCTGGCTGATTTCGATGCTGGTGAAGGAAAAGCGGTGCAGCAGGATTTGCCGGGCATCTTCCTTGTTGCTGGCGAAAATGCGACAGAATTGCCGTCTCTCATGGAGCAGATAATAAATGTAAAAAGGCGGCTTGTTCTTGTATTTTGCCTGATAGGCTTCTTCGGTGAGGATTTCCAGGGTGGCTTTGTTGACGCCCTTGAAGTTAAGGTGATTTTTCGCCTTATCCTCGGCTTCTTTTTCAGAACCAGCTACCACAATGGTATGATGGTCACTTTGGAAGTAAATATCCTGGTAAACCAGATGAAAAACCTGATCTTGTGAACGATTTTCTTTCATTTGAATTCCCTCACTTTCCTGGATTATTTTGAAAGGCTTGAATTTAATATATTATCATATTTTCATCAAAATGTCAATAGGCAAGCTTTAGCTCCTTTGACATCCTTAATTTTTCTTGTTATTATGGAAGATAACTAAATAATTTTTCCAGACAGGGTTATGGCTGAAAAACCCGGTCTTTTTCCATTTGATATGAATAAAAATAATAAATCCCGCGAAGCGGGATCCCGCTTCGCGGGAGAGTATATTCAGATTAAAGGTGCGCGTGAGCATAATCTACAAAACATTGATCTTAATTTACCGATTAATGATTTTGTGGTCATCACTGGCGTTTCTGGGTCAGGCAAATCTTCTTTGGCTTTTGATACCCTGTATGCTGAAGGACAGCGCCGTTATGTTGAAAGCTTGTCAGCTTATGCCAGGCAGTTTTTGGGTATAATGAATAAGCCAGATATTGATTCTATCAAAGGCTTATCACCGGCGATTTCTATTGAACAAAAATCAACTTCCAGAAATCCGCGCTCTACAGTCGGTACAGTGACGGAAATTTATGATTATCTTCGTCTTTTATTTGCCAGAATTGGCCAGCCGCATTGTCCAAAATGCGGCCGGGAAATTTCTTCGCAGGATGTGCAGTCAATTTTTGAAAGAGTAAGCAAAGAAGCTGCAGGCAAGCAAGTTGAGATTTTGGCTTCTTTAGTACGCGGTAGAAAAGGTACTTATGAAAAAATGTTTGAGAATTTGTTTAAGCAAGGCTATTCAAAAGTCAGGGCTGATAATAATGAGTATATACTGCCGGCCAGAATTGAATTAGCTAAATATGAAAAACATGAAATAGAAGTCGTGGTTGATACTTTAAAAGTTAATTCTGAAAATAAATCTCGTTTGTTTGATTCTTTAGAAACAGCAGTTGATATTAGTCAGGAAGGTATTATCATAGTGAAAGTTAATAGTCAGGAATTACTTTTCAATACACGTTTGGCCTGCGGCGCTTGCGGTATTAATTTTGAAGAATTACAGCCCCGCATGTTTTCTTTTAATTCGCCTTATGGCGCTTGTGTGGAATGCCATGGATTGGGAGGCATTCAGGAATTTGCCGAGGATTTGATCATCCCTAACCCGGAATTATCTATTATGGAAGGCGGGATTGCGCCCTGGAAAAAACAAATTTTCGGCTTTGCCGGCCAGAAAATTGAAGCTTTGGCTAAACATTATAAATTTGATCCCGATTTGCCAATTAAAAAATTACCGCGCAAGATTTTAAATATTATTTTACATGGTTCTAAAGAACGCATTGATTTTGAATTTAAGTCCAGAAGTTCTGGCGCTGAATATGCTTGGGAAGGTTATTTTGAAGGCGTAGTTCCTCAATTGGAACGTTTATATAAACAAACCGAATCAGAAGAACGCCGTCAGGACATGGCGCGTTATATGAGAATTAAGGAATGTCCGCTTTGTCATGGTCAGCGTTTGAAACCAGACAGTTTGGCAGTGACTATTGATGGTTTTAATATTTTTGAAGTGACCGAATTATCAATTAAGGATTGTTTTACTTTTTTTGAAAAATTGAAGTTAAAAGAAAAACAGGCGCAGATTGCTAAGCAAATTTTAAAGGAAATTAAATCACGTTTGTCTTTTATGATTAATGTAGGCTTGGATTATTTAACTTTAGGCCGTTCGGCCAGCACTTTATCCGGCGGTGAGGCGCAAAGGATTCGTTTGGCTACGCAAATCGGTTCTGAATTGCGCGGGGTTTTATATATTTTAGATGAGCCGTCAATTGGTTTGCATCAGCGTGATAATAAAAAGCTGATTGAAACTTTAAAATTCTTGCGCGATTTGGGCAATACAGTGATTGTAGTAGAACATGATAAAGAAACCATGGAAAATGCTGATTATCTGGTTGATATGGGTCCAGGCGCTGGCATTCATGGCGGCAAAGTTGTAGCCGCCGGCACATTAGCCGAAGTTAAAAAAGTTAAAAACTCTTTAACTGCCCAATACTTGAACGGCGCCAAAAGAATTGAAGTGCCAAAAAAGCGCAGACCCTGGTCAGATTATTTAGAAATTTTTGGGGCTAAGGCCAATAATTTAAAACAGGTTAGAGTTAAATTTCCTCTGCACGTTTTTACTTGCATAACCGGCGTGTCTGGTTCTGGTAAATCAACTTTGATTAATGAAACATTATATAAAGAAATTGCTAAACGTTTATATCGCTCTAAAGAATTGTCAGGCGTACATGAAAAATTAACTAATGTCGGTTATATTGATAAAGCGATTATTATTGACCAGTCGCCGATTGGCCGTACCCCACGTTCCAATCCCGCGACTTATACTAAAGTGTTTACTGATATCCGTGATTTATTTACTCAAACCGGCGAAGCCAAGGTGCGTGGTTACAAGCCCGGCCGGTTTAGTTTTAATGTGCGTGGTGGCCGCTGTGAAAATTGCGAAGGTGATGGTTTAATTAAAATTGAAATGCATTTTTTGCCAGATGTTTATGTGCAGTGTGAAAAATGCAAAGGCCAGCGTTATAATCGGGAAACCTTGGAAGTGCATTTTAAAAATAAAAATATTGCTGATGTTTTGGCTATGACTGTTGAAGAAGCCTTAGGTTTTTTTAAGGATATACCATTGATAGCAGACAAATTGCAATTGCTATATGATGTTGGCTTGGGTTATATTAAATTGGGCCAGCCAGCTACGACTTTGTCCGGCGGTGAAGCGCAGAGAATTAAACTTGCCAGCGAATTAGGTAAAAGAGCAACTGGCAAGACTTTATATCTTTTAGATGAACCGACTACTGGCTTGCATTTTGATGATATTAAAAAAATGCTGGAAGTTTTAAACCGTTTAGTTGATAAAGGTAATTCTGTGATGGTGATTGAGCATAATCTGGATGTCATTAAAACCGCGGACTGGATAATTGACCTGGGACCTGAAGGCGGTGACGCCGGCGGCCAAGTAATTGCCGAAGGCACGCCTGAACAGGTGGCCAAGACACAGGGGTCATATACTGGACAATTTTTGAAGAAGATCCTTAAATAACCATTTTTTATTTGCTATAATAAATTTATGGAATTAGCCAAAAAAATTTATAATTTTTTAATTCCCCAATACGCTGTGGCTGAAGTTTTTTTAGTATCGATGTTGTATGTTATAACTTTTTGGTTAAATGTTGTTTTTGAACAAGCTCCGTCATTGTTTTCACCTTTTCTTGTTATCGCCGCAGGCTATGCCGGATATTTGACTTTTAAAATTTTATTTTTAAAAAAGAAAAATAAAAATAATAATGAATTAATTATTATCCAAGTTATTGGTTTGATACTTATTTTAAACATTACCTTGTTGTATATTTACGATTTATTTTTCAAATTAATTTTGCACCAGCTAACCTTAGCCAATTACTTTTTTTTAGCGTATTCATCAATAATTTTAATTAGATTTATTTTATTGGCCGGGGCTTTTACTTTCGGCAATAAAGTAAGTCTGACATTTATATTGCTGCCGCCAAAAGCAAATGTTTATTTGATAAAGCCAATATTATTTACGGCAATAGGCATTATCTGTTTGTTTTTTTATTTTAAGGATTTATCTAGTTTAAGAATAGCGACAGCCCAAGCTTTCTCTGTCGGAGTTCTATGTTTGGATATTTATCAAAGTTTAAGAAGATTTTTTATCCTAGCGTTAAAATAATATATATTGCCGAAGGCACGCCGGAACAGGTGGCCAAGACGCCGGGATCCTATACTGGACAATTTTTGAAGAAGTTGCTTAAATGATTACAAAAGATAAAAGGAGGGTAATCAATGAAGAAAACAAAAAAGCGCAATGAAGTCTTGTATAAGGCAATTATGGAGATCTGGCCCAGTGTGAACCAGTTTTGCCAGCAATTTCACTTTAATGCATCACAGATTGGCAAATTAATTAATTTGCAGATGTGTCCGTTGGGCAATAATAGCGATTACAGGTCTGTATGCAGGCGTCTTTCAGCAGTTTTGGGAATTGGTTTGGAAGAGCTTTTTCCTTTGCAACTTTACGGAGAAGAGCCGCCTATAGAATTTCAAAATTGTACCCATGATGAGCTTGCTGCCATGGGTTTAATGCTGCAAGATCCTTTGGTATTTAATCTGTCATTATTAAAAAAAGTAGAATGGTTAAGCAAGGCAGAAAAACTGGAATTAGTCCGGCAACTGAAAGAAAAGCAGATTCAAACTAAAAAATAAAACTCTGCGCTTTTGTAAATGTGAATCCCGTTCAAGTGTATGCTAGAGCGGGATTCTTTATTAAGATATCATTGAATAAAAATATGAAAAAAATTTTTAAAATAATTTTAAAAATTGTCAGGTTCATTGGCAAAGCAATCTATACAGCAGTAGTTGCCAGTATGTTGGGTTGGGCTAAAAGTTATGGTTATAAAACCAAATACGAAGATAAACAAAGAGAAAAAATAATTGAAGGGAAAAAATAAAAAGACCCGCCTCGGCTTTTAGCCTCGGCGGGTTTTGTAATATGTTTTAGTACGGTTCTTCAGTCAGAAGCCCCAGTTCGAATGCTTCTTCAGATGAAAGTTCAGAGTCTTGATCATAAATTTTTTCTAATTCATCATATGATCTATCGGTAGTCTTACAGAGTATTCCTAAAAGATTGGCTTTTAATTTTTTCATTGACTCGAGATGCCATTCCATATCTTTGATGGTTAATGTTTCATTAAAAGTACGATTGTTTTGATGAATTAGGAATACAGCCGTTTTAGTAGCTTTTCTAACCTGCCCGGTACAGAGCAAGAAAATCCCTGCAGAGATACATCGGGAGATTATATTGACTTCTAGTTTAATTTGAGAATTTTTTATGAATGAGTTAAAAGCAATAGCACTATATGGATCGCCACCGCTGCTACAATCGAGCAATAATTCAACCTCGGTTTGACCTTTACATTCTTCTATTAAATGAGCGATGGTTTCATTATTAATCGGTTTCATAAAGAGTATTTGTTTTGCCATGCTTCAATTCTCCTTTCTTTTTAAAGTTCGATTTCTAAGCTTATAGTAAAATTTGTAAATTGTCAAGCTATACTGATTTTTTTATTTTATTGTGTATAATAAGAATATGAAAACATATTATGTTTACATCATGACTAATAAATATGATAAGGTTTTATATATTGGCGTGACTAATAGTTTGTTCCGTCGGATATTTGAACATAAAAACAAACTATTACCTAAAAGTTTTACTTATAAATATAATTTGACGAAATTAGTATATTTCGAAGTTTACGAGGATATTAATCAGGCAATTTTTAGAGAAAAACAAATTAAAGGTTGGTTAAAAAAAAAGAAAATGGAATTAATTAAAAATAAAAATCCGAAATTTCGAGATTTGTTCGATGATATAATAGGTTAAGAATTTCGCTAATTGTGCTGTGTCCTGGCACTGTCATTCTGAACAAAGTGAAGAATCTGTGAATTTACAGATCCTTCGCTACGCTCAGGATGACACAGCACAATTAAACTAATAAAATTATGCAATCAAAAATTACAAAACAAAATCTCCCCCACAAACCTGGTTGCTACCTATATAAAGATAAAAATGGCCAGGTGATTTATATAGGCAAAGCTAAAGATCTGCAAAAAAGGATCAGTCAATATTTTACAAAAAAAGATTTAGATCCTAAAACACAGCTTTTAGTTAATAAAATTGCTGACGTGGAATTTATTACCACTGACAATGAAGTGGAAGCTTTGTTATTGGAGCAAAGTTTAATTCATCAGTATAATCCCAAATATAATATTAATTTGCGCGGCGATATTCGCTACGCTTATATCAAGATTACAGACGAAAAATTCCCGCGCTTGGTTACGGCCCGTAAAATTGAAAAAGGTGGCCGTTATTACGGCCCATATACTGAAGGTGCGTCGCGCCGCATTATTTTAACCACCTTGCGCAATATTTTTCGGCTGCGCAACTGCACCAGAATGCCGAAAAAAGTTTGCTTGCAGTACCATATTGATAAATGCACGGGACCTTGTGAAGACTTAATTACAGCAGAGGGTTATCAGGCTAATGTGAAAAATGCTGAAAGATTGTTAAAAGGCGAAACAGGAGCGATTATTAAAGATTTGCAATCGCGCATGAAAACTGCTTCCCAAAAACAAGAATACGAACTGGCAAAAATTTATCGCGACCAGATTCAAGCGATCAAATTAATTGAAGAAAAACAAAAAATAGATGTGCCGAAAAATTTTGATCAGGATGTAATTAATTGGCTGGTCATTAACAACAAAATTTATTTCCAGATTTTTAATATTGATAAAGGCGTGATTACTTCGCGCCATAAGTTTGATTTTAAATATTACGAGGGCGTGATAGAAGACTTTATTGAACAATATTATTCCATTAATTTTATTCCGCGGGAAATTATTATTCCGCAGAAACTTAGCGAACAGAATTTAATTAAAAGCTATTTGCAAAAAACTAAAAATAAAAAGTTCGGTTTTACGATTATGCCACGCGCGGATATTACTGTGCCCCAAAAAGGCGAAAAATTAAAACTTTTGCAACTGGTAAAAAATAATCTGGAAACAAATTTGGGTTTAGAGCCAGGTTTGGTTGAACTTAAGGACGTTTTAGGTTTGAAACAAATTCCTCAAACAATTGAATTCTTTGATGTTTCTACTTTACAGGGTCAATATAATGTTGGCGCCATGATTCAGATGAAAAATGGCCAATTTAATAAAAATGAATACCGTAAATTTAAAATCCGCTGGAAACAAGCCCAAGATGATACAGCCATGATTTATGAAATTGTTTTGCGTCGCTATTATCGTTTGCAAAAGGAAAAGAAAACCACGCCGGATTTGATTGTAATTGATGGTGGCCGCGGTCAGTTAAATGCAGCTTTAAAAGCTTTGCGTAAATTAAAACTTGATTTAGCGATTTGTTCCTTAGCTAAGCGTGAAGAAGAAATTTATTTGCCTCAAAAAATTAAACCTTTGAATTTGAATAATAAATTACCAGGCATGAAGATTTTAATTAAAGGCAGAGATGAAGTGCATAGGTTCGTCATTAAATATCATCGGCAGTTAAGGAAAATAAAATGATTATTTTGCTTGTTATTTTTTCTTGACAATAATTAATTTATATGATAATTTTTAAGATCTTGGAAATAGTTAAAAGGGAGGAAAGATGCAAACATTGCCCAAAAAATGGAGAACGCACAATGAAAGATTATTTGTACCATTTCATTTGGCAGCAGCCTATCAAGAGCTATGCGAGCAATTATTAGTTGAAGCAAAAAAGAAATGTCCTTGGCCCTTCTTGGATGAGGCTGTTGCGCAAGACGTTTTGAAGCCTGAAATTACTATTTTGGGCAGAAGGGCTAAAAAACAAAAATGCTATGTTACGAAGAAGCCTATTTTGCCAGGCCAGACTATGGTGGTCATCAAAACCAGGTCTTTTCCCAGGTTTAACCAAGATACAATGATTTTAGCGAATTTTCTTGACTCCCAAACTTTGCTGGATTATTTAGAAGCACGAAATGTTTCTAAATGCGCTTAAAAAATAATTTTTGATCTATTCTCGAGATTTTAAGCAGACGTTTAAGGACGCCTGCTTTTTAATTTATAAAAAATTTTAAAATGAAAAACCCCGGTGTAAAATCGGGGTTTTGTGCTGTCTTGATTGGACAGGTGCTGCTTAGGCAGCGTTTTTGTGCTGGCGGCGGAAATCCTGACCTTTTCTCATGTTGGTGAAAATGTAATAGGATTCAGGATTATTGCTGCGCTGAACCAGGTAGCCTGATTTCAGCATTTGGGGGATCATCATGCTTGGATCGTATTTCAGGCTGCCGATCTTGTCATGTAGCTGATAGGCGAAATTAACCCCTTCGCCATCCACTCGCTCGGTTTCGGTCAGTCCGGCATTGATAAGTTGCAATGCCAAACCTCGCTGGATCTGGACATGTTTGGTGCCAGGAAATTTGGCTTTTTCGCCATTCGGACCTTTGGTTATTGTTTTTTTCTTGGCCATTGCTTCACCCCCTTGCTTGTGAAAGTTTAGGATCTTGTTCCAACATTTTGAAAAGAAAAGTGTCCGGATAAACTATCACTTCTTCTCCTTGCTTGGTAGTGATCATAATAGCGCCTTCCTCTTGAGGAGCATATTTATGTTCCGCTTCCTGTTCCGCCATGGTTCCTCCTTGTTCTTAGGGTTTTATTTTTTTAAATAACTATTAAAACAGGATATCATAGGCTAATAAAAAAATCAAGGTTTTGAATTTAACCCTGATTTTTTGCAAATATTTTATTCTTCTTTGACTTCTTCAACTTTGGCTAATTCTTCCTCTTCTTTTTGTTTGGCTTCATCTTCTTTGGCCATTTCAGTTAAAGCTTCGCCAGTCACCTCTGCTTTGATCATTTCCTCTTCTTTTTTATTTTCTTCTGGGTTTTCTTCGCCACAGCAATCTGCGGCAAATTTACCGGAACCGCAATGGCAGACTTTAACCAATGTTTCATCGCACATGGGGCACAAGCCGGCTCCGTTTGATTCAAAGCCGCAAAGCGGACAGACATATTTTTGCTCAATCATTTACTTAAAATATTAAGAATTAAAATTATATTAAACGGCTTTCACAAGCTTGCCAGTCTAGATTAGCCATATAATCTTCAATATATTGGGCTCGCTCAGTTGGTTTTAAATAAACTGACCAAGCATGTTCCCAGATATCCATGACAATAATTGGTTTAAAACCTGACGGGTGGCCATTGTGATGTTGTTCTATCCAATGTACTGAAAGTTTGTTTGTCTCCGGATCTTGGTATAAAATAACCCAGCCTATGCCGCGCATGGCGGCAATTTTTGTAAAATAACTTTGAAAATTTTCAAAACTGCCGAAATTTTCATCAATTTCTCTTTTTAATTTTGGTGCTTTATTTATATCACCAGCCTTGCCATTCAATGCAGAAAAATACAATTCATGCAGTCTCATGCCATTATATTCAAAACCTAAGCGCCTGACCAGTTCGGCAAAAGGCGCGCCTTCAAAATCTTGCCGGCTAATTTTATCTTTTAATGAAGCGTTTAAACTATTAGTATTTTTAACATAACCTTCATAAAGTTTAAGATGGATTTCTATTTGTTCCGCCGTTATGCCTTTTAGCTTGGCTAAATTATCAAATTTTTTCATTTGATATTCTTGCATAAGATTAAAATTAATAATTAAGCCTCTAAATCTTTTAGAAATTCTTCCTTAGTGATTTCTTTTGCTTTGGATTTAGGATTGCCGCAGGTCGGACAAGGATCGGCCGGATTTGCACCATAATGCAAATCACCACAGATAGTACAGCGCCAGTACTTTTTCATATTTTTTAGATTAATTTTTAAGAAGCCTTAATCATATTATATAATGCTTGCTTGATTTTGAAAACCAGAGGTTTGACTTTTTAGCACATTTCTGTTAAAATTTTTTTATAATTTGTAAATTGTAAATTTTAGGAAGGGGTATTAAGAATATAAATTTATGAGGAAATATTTAAAAAGAATATGTTTCATTTTAGTTCTAAGTTTAATGCTCTTGCCCCATTTAGCTTTAGCTGCGACTATTGATCCTGGTTTTTCTGTTTTTCAGGATGAATTGGGTTTGGGCACGAGAGATCTCAGGCTCACCATCGCTGACTTAATTCACGAAGCCATGGGGCTTTTAGGTATTATGGCTGTTGTAGTTATTTTATATGGCGGTTTTATCTGGATGATTTCCGGTGGCAATGATGAGAAAGTTAAACAAGCTAAAGATACTATGATTTCCGGTATTATTGGTTTGGTGATTGTTTTGACTTCTTATTCGCTTGCTAATTTTGTGGTTAGTTCAATTTTACAGGCGACTTAAATTGGCCGAGGTGGCGAAATTGGCCTTCGCCAACCATAGTTGGCTGATAATATCTTTGGGGACGTGGTGGAATTGGTAGACACGCAGGCTTCAGGAGCCTGTGGTAGCAATACTGTGAGAGTTCAAATCTCTCCGTCCCCACGTTAACTTGTTGGCTACGGTCAACGAAGGTTGGTAGACGCACTGGATTCAGGTTCCAGCGATCGCAAGGTCATGCGGGTTCCCGCCTTCGTTACACTACGGCGGACAGGCGAGTCCCGCCCTCGGCATTTGAGAAAATGCCAGGGTAATTTCAAATTAAATAATTAGCCGCGGTGGTGAAACTGGTATACACGCATGGCTTAGGACCATGTGCCTTCGGGCGTGAGAGTTCGAGTCTCTCCCGCGGCATTATTAAAATCTATGAAAATTATTTGGGTAATTATCGGTTGTAATACCAATTCCGAGGCAAAAAAAATCGGTCAAGAAATTCTAAAACAAAGATTGACTGCTTGTTTTGAAATTTTGCCGCGTTTAGGAGCCTGGTATTATTGGCCGCCTAAGAAAAATAAGGTTGAATCAGCTAAAGGCTGTCTTTTAGTTTTAGACACTTTGCCCAAATATTTTTCTCAGATAGAGAAAGTTGTTAGTAAATTACATAGCGATGACACTCCATTTGTTGCTTCTATAGAATTAAAGCATATTAGCGACAAATATGTTAAATGGCTGAAAAGGGAATTGAAATAAAAAAGCAAAAAAACAGAAATTACGGAGATTTCTGTTTTTGTATATTTTATGGCTAAATTTAGCTCCAATATGTTATGAAATTGGCTTTCGGCCTTGACTTTTATCGTAAAATATGCCATTCTTTAAGCAGTTTTTAAGTATATAAAATCCTTCCTTGGGGGAAATAATCCGGTCATGCGACCGGATATAAAGCCGGCGGGCTAAACAACGCGAAAGGAGGGAACCGTCCATGAAAAAACATGGTACCGTCCCGAAAAAACAGGATACGACAAGACAGGCAATGGAGTTTGGAGCTGCCCTGCTCAAGCAGGCGCCGCATCTGACTCCGGAAGCAATGCAGTTCTGGATCAAAAACCAGGGCAAACTGCAGGAGACATTGGCTACGGCTCTGGGCATCCCGGATCCGTGCAGGGAATGGGAGCGTTTTTACCTGGAAGTGTGGGGAACCAAAGTCGATTTTTCACAGCTTGACCTCCCGGCAAAGGCAGAAGGCTTCAACTGGCTGATCATCATGCTGGAAGGCCTGACCCCAAACAAGCTTTTTGACAAGTGTAAGGAGAGTTTCGTTTCTTGGCGCTACACCGAAGACTTGAACACCATCAAGTCAGTGCGTACTGCGGACAAGACCTATGCTGTCTGGGTGCGCGACCGCATTGAGGCCGACGAAGAAAACAAAAACAAGTCAGCCAATGACTGCGAAAAAGAAGGGCTTAAGGGCAGCACTCTGGAGGAAAGACTGCTCCTGGAGCTTTTCTATCACTGGCGAACTTGCAAGCATCTGGACATCAATAACGTCACACTTTGTTCGGGTTCGTGCTATTCTGATGGCGATGTGCCTCGCGTCGGCTTCCGCGGTGGCGGGGTCCGCGTCTACTGCTTCAGCCCTGGCGGGTCTGGTGGAGGCCTGCGCGCCCGTTCCGTAGTTTCGTAAGCTTGTAACTTGTATTCTTGTACCCTTACCCCGCCCGGCTATTAGCCGAGGCGGGGTTTTCTTTTTGTAAAATAATTTATATAATGAAATTGGCTAATACAACCGGTCCAGAACCATGCGCTTGCGCTTAGGTTCTGGATAGCGGTTTGCCTTGAAAATAGAAACTGCTTGTCTGGTCCTGTGGGGCGGATCTTTTCCAGGATATTGGCTCAAAACTTAGCCTCCACGGAGAGGTTAACTCAGGCATTTTAGCAATAAGATGCTGGTGATAATGACGGGATCAGATAATATTTCGGGTTCGTGCAATTCTAATGGCAATGTGCCTAACGTCAACTTCAACGATGACAAGGTCAACGTCAACTACTACAACCCTGACAAGTCTAATGAAAACCTGCGCGCCCGTTCCGAAGTTTCTCGGGCAAGAAGTCTTTTTTAAGGCTTCTTGTTTGTTAAATATTTCTGCCAGCCAGTGGCCATTTTAGAAATTTCCTGTAATTGGTTTTGTAAAGCTAAATAAGTTTTGTCTGAAATTATTGTCAGTTCATTTTGTAGGCGAACTAATTGTTTTAAAGTTTCTATTTTAACTCTTAATTTTGAAACAATCATAATTTTAGTTCCTCTATTTGAGAGAGCGGATTCAATAGCTAAATTTAAACAATCAAGACAAGTGTCTTCAGTTTTTTTAGCAATGCCAAATCTGTCTTGCTTGGGTAATTTTCTGTTAAGTTTATAAATATTTTTGTATAACTCAGCAAGGCTATGAATAATAGCGGGAGGAGAAAAAGTTTTGTTAGTGATCATAATTTTGAAAATATTATTTCATTAGAAAATCTTTATATTTCCTGGAAAGAATTTAAACGCGGCAAGACTAGAAAGTCTGACGTGCAAAAATTTGAGATGTTTTTAGAGAATAATTTATTTAAACTTCATCGGGAGTTGCAGCAAAAAATTTACAGGCATTCAGATTATACTGGTTTTTACATTAAAGATCCAAAATTGCGGCATATTCATAAAGCCGAAGTACGAGATAGGGTCGTTCATCACGCGGTATATCGTATTTTATATCCGATTTTTGACAAGGGATTTGTCTATGATTCTTATTCCTGCCGAGAGGGGAAAGGTACTCATGGGGCGGTCGTGAGATTAGAAAGTTTTGTCAAAAAAGCGAGTAAAAATTTTACTAAAACTTGTTATTGTTTAAAATGTGATATTAAGAAATTTTTTAATTCAATTGATCAGCAGATATTGTTGGATTTAACTAAGAAGAAAATCATAGATAAGGATGCACTCTTATTGCTTGAGGAAATTGTAAAAAATTTTAGTAAAGATACGGAGAAGGGTTTGCCTTTGGGCAATTTGACTTCCCAGCTTTTTGCTAATATTTATTTAGATGAACTGGACAAATTTATTAAACATCGCTTAAAAATCAAATTTTATCTGCGTTATACTGATGATTTTATGATAGTCCATCAGGATAAAAATTATCTAAATGAGTTAATTCCTAAAATAGGTGAATTTTTAAGGCGAAATTTAAAATTAGATTTGCACCCTGAAAAAATAACAATCAGAAAATTAAGCCAAGGCATTGATTTTTTAGGCTATGTAATTTTACCGCACTATAGGGTATTGCGGACAAAAACAAAAAGAAGAATGTTTAAAAAATTTAAAGTAAGGCAAGGCCAGCTTTGCTTGGGTGAAATTTCAAGGGGAACTTTTGAGCAAGCCAGACATTCTTATTTAGGAGTATTAAGCCATTGCAGTTCTTTTAAAATAAGGCAGCAAATAGTAGCTAATCTAGGCAATTTTTCTTGACTTTTGAAAATAAATATGATATAATAAAAGCATCAATAATTAAATAATTTTACCCTACTTGACACTATTTTTTAATATGTATATAATGTTATTACCTGAAGAATTTATCCACAACCATATTTTAGTAATTATGGCTAACAAAAAATTAATCCTAAAAAAACCAAGCGGATAAGACTTTGTCTTTTTTAGTCGTTCAAGACCGCTTGGCTAAGCGGTTTTTTTAGTTCTTTGAGGCTTTAATTTCCTATACAATAATGATCTTAAATCTGTATAAGGGATTAAGGTCTAAAAGACCACGGACCTTAACAATTAAATAAGACATTACAACGTTAATTATACGTGTAATGAGCATCTATAAAAAATTTTTAATTGTCAATGAATAATTGATAATTATAAGTTGCAAAAAATAATTGTATATTGGTCATTATCAATTGATCATTATACATTAAACCAAGAATATGTTCCTATAATTCTTGTGATTAAACAAGCAAGTGCATATGGTGGATGCCTCGACATGGAAAGCCGATGAAGGACGTAGCAGCCTGCGAAAAGCCTCGGATAGGTGGCAAGCAACCTTTGACCCGGGGATTTCCGAATGGGGAAACCCACTCCGTTTTGCGGAGTATCATATACTGAATTCATAGGTATATGAAGCCAACCTGGGGAACTGAAACATCTTAGTACCCAGAGGAAAAGAAAAAATCGTCCCGCTTTGCGGGACACATTCCCTGAGTAGTGGCGAACGAAAAGGGAAAAGCCCAAACTCTATTAGTGTTGTGCTTAATGAAACTTGTTTTACTTGTGGATTTGAGCACTTAAAGGTGTAAGCCGTTGCTGGTAGAGTGTAGTAAGGTAGTAACATTAGATTTCTTACAGAATCTAGACAAAGCCAATTATTATAACTTCCATAGTAGAATCCTTTGGAAAAAGGAGCCAAAGAGGGTGATAGCCCCGTACCGCGAAATGGGTTATAACTTTGTGGTTACTATCCTTAAGTAGCACTGGACTCGAGAAATCCTGTGTGAATCATCCATGACTATGTGGAAAGGCTAAATACTCTTCCATGATCGATAGTGAACAAGTACCGTGAGGGAAAGGTGAAAAGTATCCCGGTGAGGGAGATGAAATAGTATCTGAAACCATATGCTTACAAAGAGCCGGAGCCTCTTTAGGGGGTGACGGCGTGCCTATTGAAGAATGAGCCAACGAGTTATTGTATGTTGTGCGTTTAAGTCCCAAAAGGACGAAGGCATAGTGAAAGCGAGGGTTAATAGCCCGTTTAAGTTAATTAGTTACTAGCTATTTTTTTGGCTGGTGACTAATTAACTTTTAACAGCATACAATAGACCCGAAGCCGGGTGAGCTAACCATGGCCAGGGTGAAACCAGTGTAACAGCTGGTGGAGGCCCGAACCCTAGTGCCGTGCAAAACACAGGGAAGAGTTGTGGTTAGAGGTGAAATTCCAATCGAACTCGGCGATAGCTGGTTCTCCCCGAAATAGCTTTAGGGCTAGCCTCTTCGAATTTTCTTGGGGGTAGAGCACTGAATGGGGACAGGGGGTAACCTACTGTCTCTAATCAAACTCCGAATACCAAGAAACAACGCGAAGGGAGTCAGACTATGGGGGCTAAGCTCCATCAGTCTAAAGGGAAACAGCCCAGACCGCCATTTAAGGTCCCTAAATCCAGATTAAGTGTAAAAGGTGGTGGGATGACTTTTACAACCAGGAGGTTGGCTTAGAAGCAGCCATCCTTTAAAGAAAGCGTAATAGCTCACTGGTCAAGTTGTCTTGCGCCGAAAATGTACCGGGGCTAAATCTGGTACCGAAAATGCGGCATAGTCGTTTTCGGACGACTTTGGGTAGGGGAGCATTCTATAACCGCTGAAGCAGTTTTGCGAGAAATTGTGGAGGTTATAGAAGAGAGAATGTTGGCATGAGTAACAAAAATACAGGTGAAAACCCTGTACACCGTAAGTCTAAGGGTTCCTGGGCAACGCAAATCGACCCAGGGTTAGTCGGTCCTAAGGCGAGGCCGAAAGGCGTAGTCGATGGACGAGCTGGTTAATATTCCAGCACTACTATTGGTTTTCGATGGGGTGACGTAGCTTATGAGATTGAGCGTTTTTTGGCTATAGGCGTTGCTAGTGATTGAGTGATAATTGTCAAATGCAGTTATCATCAGCTCAAGATCTGGCAAAAGGTGAAGCATTAGCCGAACCAATTTAATCAATTAGGTTACCTAGAAAAACCTCTAGAGCTAAACCAGTAGTAACCGTACCGTAAACCGACACAGGTAGACGGGCATAAGTGTGCCAAGGTGTACGAGAGAATCCTCGTTTAGGAACTCGGCAATACAGCGGCCGTAACTTTGGGATAAGGCCTGCCCAGTTATTTGACTGGGCTGCAACAAAAGACGCCAAGCGACTGTTTACCAAAAACACAGGTCCCTGCGAAAGCGCAAGCTGATGTATAGGGGCTGATGCCTGGCCAGTGTCCGAACGTTAAGGGGTGGGGTGCAAGCTCTAAACCGAAGCGCGGATGAACGCCGGCCGTAACTATAACGGTCCTAAGGTAGCGAAATTCCTTGTCGGGTGAGTTCCGACCTGCACGAATGGCATAACGACTTGGCGACTGTCTCAACGAGGAACTCGGTGAAATTGCAAGAAGAGTAAAGATGCTCTTTACCCGTGGCTGGACGAAAAGACCCCGTGAAGCTTTACTACAACTTGATATTGGATTAAGGTTAAGCATGTTCAGAATAGGTGGGAGCCTTGGCAACAGTGAGATACCACCCTTGCTTAATTTTAATTCTAATCTTGCCCCTTCAAGGGTTACGAAATAACCAAAAGGAGGTGATGAACTTGTCAGATAGAACTTTAACTTTTAATGAATTGATGATTATCGGAGCAATTAAAGGAAATCATTTAAATCCATTTAAACCAGAAACTTGGGATAAGTACCCTGATTTTTATCGCGGTTTAGCTCGAATTGCAAAGACTATTATGATTGCTCAAAATGGTTTAACAAAAGATGGTCAAGCAGAATTTGATTTTTGGGAAAATTGCGATGATGTTAAAAAGTGCAAAGAAAAAGTTCAAGAAGCAATAACATTACTTCAATCAAAAAAAATATTAGCGGTAGCTCAGTAATTTTAACTGAGCTACCAATTCGTACTCCTTGCAGGGGCAGGAGACAGTATCTGGTGGGTAGTTTAACTGGGGCGGTTGCCTCCCAAACAGTAACGGAGGCGTTCACAAAGGTCAGCTAGGTTCCGATGGAAACGGAACTGATAGTGTATAGGCAAAAGCTGGCTTTACTGCAATTCCTACAAGAAGAGCAGTTGCGAAAGCAGGACTAAGTGATCCGACCGTACGATATAGGACGGCGGAAGCTCAACGGATAAAAGCTACTCCGGGGATAACAGGCTAGTCTGGTCCAAGCGTCCACAGCGACGACCAGGTTCGGCACCTCGATGTCGGCTCGTCGCATCCTGGAGCTGTAGAAGGTTCCAAGGGTTTGGCTGTTCGCCAATTAAAGCGGCACGCGAGCTGGGTTCAGAACGTCGTGAGACAGTTCGGTCTCCTATCCGCCACGGGCGTTGAAACTTGAAAGGGCGCTTCCCTAGTACGAGAGGACCGGGAAGCACGAACCTCTAGTGTACCAGTTGTTCTGCCAAGAGCACTGCTGGGTAGCTACGTTCGGTTTGGATAAACGCTGAAAGCATCTAAGCGTGAAGCCGTCCTTAAGATTAGGTTTCTTAGGATCCTGGAAGATGACCAGGTTGATAGGCGCTAGGTATAAGACCAGTAATGGTTTTAGCCGAGGCGTACTAATATTCCGTTTGTTTAATCACAAGAATTGTGGTGAATATATTTGGAAAATTTGAAACAAAGTTATAACATATCAAGTCATTAGACTTCGGTTACAAAATTGTTTTTCAATTTTGTAACTTTGTCTGGTGATTTTAGCGAAGGGGAAACACCTGTTCCCATTCCGAACACAGAAGTTAAGCCCTTCAGCACCGATGATAGTCCTTCGGGGCGAAAGTAGGCCATTGCCAGTTTAAATAAAAAACGACCGTAAGCGGTCGTTTTTTATTTTTATTTACTTATTGACATTTTAGAGCTAAGGCTGTATTATATTGATTATGAAAATCACCATTCGAAAAGCTCAAAATAAAGATTAGCTAACTTTAGCCAAATTACACCGAGATTTTCGGCGTTTTCATTTTAAAATTATAGATAAGATTAGCAAAAAATTCAGGATTTTTGAAGCCCCCTATTTATCTGAAACCTTTAAAAAGATTTTGAAAGATAGAAATAAGCTTTATTTAGTTGCGCTTTGCGCTGGAGAAATCGTGGGTTTTTCCATTGCCGAGATTAGTCGTAAAAAATATCAGGAAACTAAAGTCGTAGAAGGCACAATTGCCAGGCTGTATGTGATTAGAAAATTTAGAGGCAAAGGTGTTTCTTCCCTATTGTTGGAAAGAATTAACCGTTGGTTTAAAACTAAAAAAGTTAAATATATAGATATTTGCGTTTTAGCTAAAAATACCAAAGCCATGGATGTTTATAAAAAATGGGGCTTTAAACCTTTTGTCGTTGTCATGCAAAAAGCTTTTTAAGAATTCGTTTATATATAAAAGAAGTCTCGTTAATGCGGGGCTTCTTTTATTTGAAGAAAAATGTTAAAATTTAAATATATTTTTTAGTAATTAGTCATTAGTAATTGGTAATTAGTGATAGGAAAAATATAAATGAATAAAGAAATTAATTAATTATAGTATGCGCATAATCGCTGACTTACATATCCATTCCAAATATTCTAGAGCTTGCTCGCAGGAATTAACTTTGGCGAATATTGATTTGTGGTGCCATTATAAAGGTATTGATTTGGTGGTGACTTCTGATTTTACGCATCCGGCTTGGTTTAAGGATATTCAAGAAAAATTGGAGCCGGAAGGGAATGGGTTATATAAATTGAAAGAAGCCGCCTCGGTTGATGGTTCGACTAATCCTGCCCTGAGCAAAGCCGAAGGGCTCACCATGACAACCTCGGCCGTTAAATTTATTTTAGGCACGGAAATTTCTTGTATCTATAAACAAGGTGACAAATGCCGCAGAATACATCTGAATGTTTTTTTTCCAGAAATTAAAAATGTTGAAGAGTTTAATTCAATTTTGGAAAAAATGGGCTGTAATTTAAAATCAGATGGCCGGCCGATTATTGGTTTATCGGCAATTCAACTCGCTGAAATTGTTTTTAATATTAATGATCAGGCAATGATTATTCCGGCTCATGCCTGGACTCCCTGGTTTTCTATTTTTGGTTCAAAATCTGGTTTTGATTCTATTGAAGAGTGTTTTAGCAAATTTAGTAAAAACATTTTTGCTATTGAAACAGGTCTTTCTTCTGATCCAGCCATGAATTGGCGCTTGTCAGCTTTGGATAATATTATGTTAGTCTCCAATTCCGATGCCCATTCTTTGCCAAACTTGGGTCGGGAAGCTAATGTGTTTAATTGGCAGGAGCCGAGCTATGATGAATTTTATAAAACTTTAAAAAACAGAGATAAAAAGAAATTTTTATATACAATTGAATTTTATCCAGAAGAAGGTAAGTATCATTATGATGGCCATGCTAAGTGCGACATATCAATGGACCCGACAGAAACTAAAAAACATAAAGGTATATGTCCAGTTTGCAAAAAGCCATTAGTGGTAGGCGTGCTAAATAGAGTAGCTGAATTAGCTGACCGAAATAAAGGTAAACTGGACAATCACGTCCCTTATAAAAGTTTAGTGCCTTTGCAGGAAATAATTGCGGAAAGTTTTAATGTCGGTAAAAGTTCTAAGAGAGTGCAGAAAGAATATTTTAATATGATAAAAAAAGGCGGCAGTGAATTTTCAATTTTATTAGATAAGAGTTTAGAAGAATTAAAAAAGATTACAGTATCTGAAATTGTTGAAGCAATAAAAAGAGTGCGCGAAGGGAAATTGCACATTGTGCCAGGCTATGACGGTATTTATGGCAAAGTGCAGATTTATAAAAATGATGAAGAACGTGGCGCAGTGCAAAAAAATTTAATCTGAAAAATTTAATATAAATAACAAGACCCTCTTACTTTTGCAGGAGGGTCTTATTGTTTATCTTTTTCTTTTTTTTGCAGCTTTTTTCTTTTTAGTTGCTTTCTTTTTCTTTTTTGGAGCTGCTTTCTTTTTTGCTGCTTTTCTTTTTTTCTTTGCCATTGTTGTGCAAGTTAATTTTTAATTTTAAGAAAAAATATTTCTTTGTTTTATTATAGCATTTTTTGTCAATAAATTTTAGTTTTTTTTATAAAAATTGTGGATAACTTTTATTTGAGTAAAAAGTTAAAAGTAAAAAATAAAAAGTTTTTAAAGATATTTTTGTGATTTCAGTGTTTGACAATAATTAAAATTCTTGCTATACTGGATTTAGTTCGAAAGAACTATTTTTATTTTATTAATTTTATTTTATTTTGTCGCAAGTTAAAAGTTATTGGTTATAAGTTAAATCTGGGCCCGTAGCTCATCTGGTAGAGCGCCTCGTTTGCACCGAGGAGGTGGCAGGTTCGAGTCCTGTCGGGTCCACACACCCAAACGTTCCATGAAAGTGGAACGTTTTAGTTTAGAAAAAATATTATCAATGCCTCATCCTGCTCCGCATTTGCAAAACATAGTACGGTGGCGGGTCTACGTTTCTCTTGCCTTTGGCAAACTACGAGTGGCGAGCTACTTTAATATTTATGTAGAGTGCCGTTTGAGCCTTTATATGAAGAACGATACTTTTTGTTATAATTAAAATATTTTTTAAATAAAAAAACGCCCCATTTACTGGAACGTCTTTTTTTATCTAAATTAATTTAGATGGTCATTTTTTCTTGAATTTTTTATATAGCCATTTAACAATTAAATAGATTAGAAGCAATAAAATTAAATAGGGAATCAAACTAATCAGGAAGAAGATAACGGCAACAATGAAATTAACAAAATTTTGCAAGCTGACAATTAAATTCTTGGTAGATTCTTTTATTACTTCCCATGGCTGCCATTTTTCAGCCGGTAAAGTTACTTTAGCTTCGCTGGAAATGCTAACAGCGATGGTGGCCATTTCAGTTTGATTATCTAAATACCTTAGCCTGCCTTTCAGCATTTCAATCTCGCCTTGCACCTGATCAAGCTTATTGCGTACAGCAATAATCTCATCAACTTTTTGAGCCCGTTTTAATAATTCTAAATATTGCGCTTCTACAGCTTGGTCATGGGTTAAATTAGCCTGCAAATCAATATATTCTTGGGTGACTTCCTGGCCATTAACATCTTCGCGTTCTACCAATTTGGCTAAAGATTTAATTTCGTTGATAACTTTTTCAAAGCTGTCAACTGGCACGCGCAAAATTATATTGGCGTATTTTTGTCCTTTTTCATTTTCAGTCACGCTAGAATTTTGGACAAAACCATTAACTAAAACAGCTTCGTTAGTAATTTGGCCAACTGTTTTATCGACATCCCCAACTGTAATGGATAAGTTGGCAGTTTTAATGACTTTGGGCTGGATAGCGCCGCCATTACTGGCAGTTGGCAAAATACTTGGCGCCGGAGCAATTTCGCGTACAGGCATTGAGTTGTCTTGAATAGAAGGAACACTTGGCGCTAAGCCCATTGTTTCGCCGCCTATATATCCAATTGTTGGGTTGGAAGTTTTTTTACTACTATTGATGCTGAAAATAATAATTACAACCACAATAACTGCTATGGCTAAAACTATAGCCAAGACATTTTTTTTAAGAATGCTAATGATTTTGGTGTTAAATTTTTGTAAATCCATAAGGTTTATTTTAATAATTAAGCTAAATTTGGCTGGTTTTATTATAACAAATTATAAAGCATAAGGGTATTTTTATTTTGACTTTTTCCCTTAATTTCGCTAAAATATTTAATATGATTTAGAAATAAGCACTAAGAATTAAGTATTAAGTTTTAGAAAATATGGCAGATAAAAAGAG
>CAYNWH010000001.1:57885-64310 GCA_964400885.1 uncultured Gammaproteobacteria bacterium | reverse complement strand
CAATTTGCACAAAAAGAAGAAGAATTAATCAAGTTTTGGGAAAAAGAAAAAATTTTTGAGAAATCTATTAAACAGCGCGAATCAGCGCCTATTTTTTCATTTTATGACGGGCCGCCTTTTGCTTCTGGTTCGCCTCATTATGGCCATATTCTAGCTTCAGCTTTAAAAGATACTGTTACTCGCTACTGGACAATGCGCGGCTATAAAGTTGAACGTACAGTGGGCTGGGATTGTCATGGTTTGCCAGTTGAAAATTTAATTGAGAAAGAAAAGAAGATAAAATCAAAAAGAGAAATTCTTGAATTGGCCAGGACTGAATATGATTCTATTAAAATTTTTAATGAAGCTTGCGCTGCTTCTGTTTTTCGCTGCGTTGATGAATGGAAGGAGACTTTTAAGAGAATTGGACGTTGGGCTAATTATGAAAACCAGTATGCGACCATGGATAATGAATATATTGAAACAGTCTGGTGGGCTTTTAAAGAATTATTTGCTAGGGGTTTAATTTACAAAGGTTATCGCGTTTCGCCTTATTGTCCGCGTTGCGGCACGCCACTTTCTAATTTTGAAGTTAATCTTGGTTATGCTAAAGCCAGCGACCCCTCTATTTATGTAAAAGTAAAAATAAAAGATGAAGCTGATACTTATTTTTTGGTCTGGACTACTACGCCTTGGACCTTGCCGGCTAATGTTGCTTTGGCAGTCGGTAAAGGCATTGATTATGTGAAAATTAAAGTTGATAATCAATTTTTAATTTTAGCCAAAGCGCGTTTAGATGTTATAGAAAAATATTTCAAAAATTATGATATTGTTGAAGTTTATAAAGGCAGTGAATTAGTCGGCTGGGAATATGAGCCAATATTTAATTATTATGTTGATAAGATTGATAAAAAAGCTTGGTATGTGATCAGCGCTGATTTTGTTTCAGTTGAAGATGGTACTGGTATCGTGCATATTGCGCCAGCTTTTGGCGAAGATGACATGAAAGTCGGAGAGGAAAATAATTTGCCCATTATTATGTCAGTTGATTTAGAAGGCAAGTTTAAGCCAGAAGTTAAAGATTGGGCAGGCCAGTTTGTCAAAAAAGCTGACGATGGTATTATTGAATATTTAAAAAACAATAATATTTTAATTTCAGGCGTGGAAGAAAAAATAGAGCATGATTATCCGTTTTGCTGGCGTTGTGACAGTCCTTTGATCTATTATGCTCTTGATGCTTGGTATGTAGCAGTCACAGCTATTCAAGATAAATTAATTAGAAATAATTCGGCAGTTAAATTAAAAGATCCTAATGGCAATAAGCATGAAGGCATTCGCTGGGTGCCAGGTCATTTAAAAACAGGCCGTTTTGGGAATTGGCTGGAAGGCGTTAAGGATTGGAATATTTCCAGAAACAGATTTTGGGGCGCTCCCTTACCCGTGTGGACATGTGAAAAATGCGGAGAGGTTAAAGTTATAGGCAGCCGAGCAGAATTAGAAAACGAAGCAATAAAAGATTTGCATCGGCCTTATATTGATGAGATTAAATTTAAATGTAATTGCGGCGGCGAAATGAACAGAGTTGAAGAGGTTTTTGACTGCTGGTTTGAATCAGGCTCAATGCCTTATGCCCAATATCATTACCCATTTGAGAATAAGGCTAAATTTGAATCTGGCTTTCCCGCTGATTTTATTGCTGAAGGGCTTGATCAGACTCGCGGCTGGTTTTATACTTTGCATGTCTTGGGCACAGCTTTATTTGATGAGCCAGCTTTTAAAAATGTAGTGGTTAATGGTTTGATTTTAGCTGAAGATGGGAAAAAACTTTCTAAAAGATTAAAAAATTATACTGAACCCACTATTTTGTTTGATAAACTGGGCGTTGATGCGGTACGTTATTTTTTGTTAACTTCTACGCCGATTGGCGAGGATTATCGTTTTTCTGACCGTTTAGTTGAAGAAACTTTGCGCAAAACAGTCATGCTCTTAAATAATATTTATAGTTTTTATGCTCTTTATGAAAATACAGCTAAATTTGATAAGAAGTTTAAAGCCAAAGATTTAGTTAATATTTTAGATCGCTGGATCGTGGCCAAATTGAATTTATTAATCAAAGAAACAACCAAACAAATGGATGATTTTGACTTGACTAGAGCCAGTCGGCCAATTGCTGAATTTATTAATGAACTTTCTACGTGGTATTTAAGGAGAAGCCGGGAACGTTTTAAAGGCGATAACTTGAAAGATAAACAGCAAGCTTTGGCTGCTATGCATTATGTTTTATTAAATTTATGTAAAGTTTGTGCGCCTTTTATGCCTTTTGTCAGTGATGAAATTTATCAGAAATTAAAAGGAGTAAAAGAAAGCGTACATTTGGAAGACTGGCCAGAGCCAGCAGTTGAATTGATTGACCTGCAGTTGCTGGAACAAATGGATGTAGTTAGAAAAATCATTGAACAATCTTTAGCTTTGAGAGCAGAAGCTGGCATAAAAATCAGGCAGCCTTTAGCTAAATTATATATAACTAAAAAATCTTTGCCAGAAGATTTGTATTTTTTGATAAAAGATGAGGTGAATGTTAAGGAAATTGCAGTTGCTGATGAATTTCCTAAAGGTGATAATTTTAAAATAGGCACAGATGAAAATTATAAAGTTTGTTTAGATATAACCATAGATGAAAATTTGAAATTAGAAGGTAATGCCAGGGAACTGATCAGACAGATTAATGCCAAGCGTAAAGAAATGGGTCTATCTATCGGTGATATGGTGGAAGTAGTTTATAAAACTAAATCTGATGAGATGAAAGTAACTATGGCTAAGTTCAGTGCGGAATTAAAAGTTGCAACATTAACGAAGAAATTAAGTGAAGGTAATGCTCGGGAGGAATTGAGTATTAATGGTGAAAAGATTTTTATAAGTATTAAAAAATAAAATCACGCCTTTGGTAAAAGGCGTGATAAAAAGATTCCTTAAGCGATGCCTTTGATTGAGGCAACGTTATCATCGGACAGAAAGTCCATAATCATTTCTTTAATGCGCGGCGTAACCTGGCTATGAGTCTGGATTTCTTGAGGCGAAAGCCAGAGAGCTTTATAACCAGGGGTCCTTTGCCAGCATGTTTTTTGGGGTGGCAAGGCCGGACTCAAATCGTAAATTATAATTTTTTTCCCGCTTTTCAGGAGTCGTGAACCTCTGATGCCTGTTGTTTTGACCCACAGACCCGTTTTTTTATAAACGTATCTTGTCAATTTTTCTTTTCTTTGCTGTGAGTTGCATTTGGACAAACCGCCTGGCAAGTAGATTTTCCCTTGAGGCGTTTTAACTAGTAAAATTTTATCTGTTGCCTGGTCAAAGAAAAAACCTAAGACGATGCATTTTTTCTTTCCTGTTGAATTTTGAGAATTTTTAGGAACTACATCTCCTCTTGTTGTTTTCTTAGCCATTTTTTAACCTCCTTGGAACTTACCCCTATTTTAGAGAAATAATAATTATTTGTCAAATATCTAAATAATATGGAATTATTAGCGCCTGTTGGCAATTTTAATAAATTAAAATATGCTTTAGAATTCGGGGCAGATGCAGTTTATTTGGGTCTGCCCGATTTTAGTTTGCGCGCCCGAGTCAATGATTTTACGCCTATCAGACTTAAACAAGCAATTAAATACGCGCATTTGCGTGGCAAAAAAGTTTATGTCACGGTTAATATTTATGCTCATAATCGCCATTTGGTAAAAGTAGAAAAGGTTTTAAAATTTTTAAATCAAATTAGGCCTGATGCCGTAATCATTTCTGATCCTGGTATTTTAAGTTTAGCTAAAAAATATTTAAAAAATATTGATTTGCATCTTTCCACACAAGCTAATTGTACTAATTGGCAGTCAGCTAAATTTTGGCAAAGCCAAGGAATTAAAAGGATAATTTTAGCCCGAGAATTAAGTTTAAAAGAAATCGCGGAAATACATAAGAAAGTGCCACAACTAGAATTAGAATGCTTTATTCATGGTGCTATGTGCATGGCTTATTCTGGCCGCTGTCTTTTATCCTCATATTTTATGAAGCGCAGTGCTAATTTAGGCGATTGCGCTCACCCTTGCCGCTGGGCCTATCGTGTTTTTCTAGAAGAGATAACTCGGCCTGGACAATTGATACCAATTGAAGAAAATAAATTAGGCACTTATATTTTAAGTTCTAAGGATCTTTGCATGATAAAATATTTAGCTGAAATGGAAAAGGCCGGAGTCAAGCATTTTAAAATCGAAGGTCGGACAAAAAGCATTTCTTATTTGGCTAATGTGGTGAAGATTTATCGTCAGGCAATTGATTGTTACAAATCTACAAATTTAACTACAAATTTACGAAAAAATAAAACAACTCAATTGTTTAAGGAACTACACAAAATTTCTAATAGGGAATTTACAACAGGATTTTACTTCGGCACTGAAAAGATGAAAATGCAGAAATATGATGCGCCTTATGTGCGGCCGGATCTAGAATTTTGCGGTGAAATTTTAGAACGCAAAGAAATGGTTAAAGGGGCATGGCAGTATAAGGTTAAAGTCCATAATGTCATTAAAGTCGGCGATCAGATTGAATTTATCCCGCCCCAAAAAGATAATTTTAAATTGTCGATTCCGACGATTTATGATTTAGATAAAAAGGAGTACGTAGCCGAAGTTCATGGCGGTCAAGATAAAACTGTCTTAATCAACTTAAATAAAGAAATTCCAGTGATGAGTATTTTAAGAAAGAAAAAATAATGGCTTGTCTTGAGCGAATCCCAGCACCTTATACATTCGACAGGCTCAGTATGACAGCGCTGTGCTGAGTCGAAGGATGGACATGATAAGACAATTTTGCTAAATTTAAATAAAGAAATACCCTTAATGACTATACTTCGTAAAGCTATTAGTCATTAGTTATTGGTGATTGGTGATAAGAAATTGTTTCTATTAGATTAATTAGATAAAACTAACAATTCACTAATTACTCAATCACTCAATTACTAATTACCATTATGATCTCATATTTAAAAGGTAAAATTTCATATATCGGCGAAAGTAATATTGAAGTTATAGTTAATGACATTGGCTATAAAGTTTTTGTGGCTGGTGAAATTTTAAGTAAAGTTAAAATCGGCAAGGAACTGGAACTTTATACTCACCAGCATGTCAGAGAAGATGCTTTAGACCTTTTTGGCTTTGATTCCCGAGAAAAATTAAATTTATTTGAAAAATTAATTGGCGTGTCTGGTATTGGGCCCAAAACTGGCTTAGGTGTTTTAGCTTTGGCAACGGTTGAAGAAATTGAATCAGCTATTATTCGCGGCGATGCTTCAATTTTGACTAAGGTTTCTGGCATTGGCAAGAAAACAGCAGAAAGAATTGTTTTGGAATTAAAAAATAAGTTTAAAGGACACACTGAATTAGTCGGGGAGAAATCCGAGCAATCAGAGGATGCTGATGTGCTGGACGCTTTAGTCGGTTTAGGTTATACTATTGATCAGGCGCGTTTGGCTTTGCGCCAGATTGATAGCAAGATTAAAGGCAGTGAAGAAAAAATTAAAGCTTGTTTAAAAATTTTAAGTAAATAAAAATGGAATTTAAAGAGATCACAAATAAAGAAGAGTGGGAAAATGAAATTAGTCTGCAGAAACAGGCTCAATTCTTACAATCTTGGGGTTGGGGTGAATTTCAAAAAGGTTTAGGCCGGAAAATTTGGCGCCTTGCTCTGGGTGGTTATTATGTTTTGGTTATAAAAATGGATTTACCCCTAGAACAAAGTTATTTATATGCGCCTCGTCTTAATTTTTTATTAGATAAAGATATTTTTAATCGCTTGAAGGAATTAGCCCAGGTTGAAAAAAACAGTTTTTTGCGGCTAGAATTAGTGCTAGAGCAAGATTTGGATTTATTCGGCTTTAAAAAAACAAATAATGTCCAGCCAGGCCAGACATTGCTTTTGGATTTGATTAAAAGTGAAGACGAATTATTAGCAGAAATGCATCCTAAAACCCGATATAATATCCGTTTAGCTGAAAAAAAAGGCGTTAAGATAAAAGAAGGTAATTTCAATGATTTAGGAGTTTTTTACGAGTTAATGGTTAATACCTTTGAACGTAAAGGCAAAAAACTTTTTAACAAAGATTATTATCAAAAGATGATGTCAACATTGCCATATGCCAAGCTTTATTTAGCTGAATATGCTGGCAGGATTTTATGTGCTAATATGGTTTTATTTTATGGCGATACTGTAACTTATCTGCATGGTGGCTCTAGCGACGAAAATAAAAATATAATGGCGCCGCATTTATTGCAATGGGAAACAATAAAAAAAGCCAAAGAGCTTGGCTATAAATATTATGATTTTTGGGGCATTGATGAAACCAAATGGCCTGGAGTGACTAGATTTAAAAAAGGTTTTGGCGGCTTTGAAGTGAATTATGGCGG
>CAYNWH010000001.1:46347-57785 GCA_964400885.1 uncultured Gammaproteobacteria bacterium | reverse complement strand
GGCGTTAAAGATATTGAAAATTCAGCTTTTGCTTCAGTAATTGATGTAGGAATGCGGCTAATTTGCCAGACTATTTCATTATCTCGATTTTTAAAAAGATTGCCCGTAGAAATATTTTCCTGGTCTTCATAATTAATATAGTCTGGCAATTTCGCTCTAACTTCAATATCTTTTATTTCATGTAGAGAATTATTGATAATCCAATAAATTTTGTAAGTTGTTTTCTGTCCGACTATCGGCGGCAAAGGACCAGAACCCACGGTTTGGTTATTATCATCAAAATAACGTCCTTCCGCATCGAGTGTTAAATTTGTATTAATTAAGTTAATTAAAGTATTACTTTCATTGACTAGCTCTGTCCCTTTATTATCAATTTTATTTATTTGAGTTTCAAAAAAACTTTTGACCTGATAATCTTCTTCTTTATATTTTTTAGAATCAGAAAAGTCTTTTAGAGTGATTTGAAAATTTATTGTCACTTCTTCCTCAGGTAGCATTAATGCTAAATCAGGGATTTGATCTTTGGTCCATAAAATTTGATTGCTATCTTTCAAACCATTATTATCATCTTTTAAAGTTGACCAGTCAAGAAAAATTGAATCAAGTACAGCTCTAACTTTAAGGTCACCCAGTGTATTTTTGCTTTTGTTTTGAATATTCAAAGTATAAGTTAGCTGGTCTCCGAAATTGACTGGTTTGTTTTGGTTAGACCCCTGAATTATTAAATTTGATAAAAGTTCGCCTTTAACTACTTCAATTCCTAAATCTTTTTCTTGCTGACTGAAATATTCATCAGTCGGCCCTTTTAATTTTAATTTAAGATTGAGCTGCTCTGTGGATGTTTCTGAAACATCAAATTTACCTTTAAAATTAAGCAGAATTGTAGATTGATTAGCTAAACTATCTATTGACCAGATTTTTTGAGTAACATCTTCTTCTGTCTCTTCTGGCGAAAATGGGCCTTTTTCCTGGCCTGGTTCAATGATTTGACTGGCAGTTAAGGTAAAGTTTGGCGGATAATTTAATTCTAATTGCAAATTTTCTAAACTAACGTCTTTTGAATTATTAGTAATTTTTAAATTAAATTCATTTTCTTCCTGGTTAGCTACTTGATTAGGATATTCAGTCTCAAAACTAAGCAAGCTGCCATTGATCTCTGTGGTGAAGGAAACATTTTTTTGAAATTCTGAACTGAAATTAGCTGGTATGTAGCTTAAGATCGCTGAAATGGTTTGTTTGGAATTTAGCGAGCCAACTAACCTGCCTTTTAATTCTAAGGTTCCGGATTGATTTGCTGCCAGGTCATTAATCACCCATGTTTTAACATTTGATTTCTGGTCTTGATCGCCATTTTTTATTAATGAAGGTTGGCTTTCATCTTCTAAAATAAAACCATTAGGCAGGTAAACATTTAGTTGGGTTTGAGTTAAGGTAATTTCTTCCGAGTTTGTATATTTGAGTTGATAAGTTATATTTTCGCCGGAATTAGCTGTAAAGGGCGCTTTAATTTCAAGATTGACTTTATTATCGGTGAATTTAGGAGCTGGCTGAAAAAATAAAAAACCCAAAACAGAGACAATAAATAATACTGCTAAGGCAATTATGGCATAGATGATAAACCTCAATGCCCTGTTTTTTTCTTTAAATTCAAAATCTGTCATCTTCGGTATTTTGCCTTTCTCATCCTGATAAATTTTTCTCAATTCTTTATCTATACTGGCAGTTTTTGTTTTTTGATTAGTTTTAAAATTCATACTAGTTTTTGCCAGGTTTTTTTTGGTCTTGTTGTTTTTTATTTTCTTAACCATATATTAAAATTGACTAAAAATAACAGCAAATAATTGATCAGTATTTAAATCATTATCAATGCTGAAAATATTATTGTTTTTATTAAGAGTTTCTGGATAAATAAACTGATAATTTAAGCTTAGGGGAAATTTTATTTTTAGGTGTATTTGAAAATCATTTTTGCCTGATTGTTTTTGCCAGAGTAATGAATATTTTTCTAAACCCTCGTCATCGTTGGCCGTTAAATTAAAACTCTTTCGTAAAAGATCAAAATAACTTAAATCTTTATTCTCTTTTTTAAGATTAAGCTGAAAAGGTAATTTATATTTTATAGTGACTGTTTTAGTTTCGCCTGGCTCAACTTTAACCCAGTTAGCAAAGACTGTTTTGTCATTTTCATTAAAAATTTCAGTCTGGCTTTGGCTATCAACCTGTTTTGTCATCTCCATCATGGCAATTTGAGGATCTTTCTGGTAGATTTCCGGGTCTAAAACATTGAACAGTTCTTTAGGCATTGGTTCAAAATTTTGAGCATCTAAAAATTGGCTGCCTTTAGGCACATAAATTCTTAAATAATCCAAATTTGGTACGCCATAAAATTTTTCACCTGCTTGTCCTTGATGAGTTTTGGTTATAGAAAGAGTATTAATAATAGAGCCATCATCCTGAATCTCTACATCCAGATGGGCATCTTCTTTTATTTTGGCATCAGTTTTTTCTCCGGCAATATTTGTACTGACAATATCAAGATAATCTTTATCGGTCTTTTTTAATTGTCCGCCCCAATTATTTTGCAAAACCATTTTTTCCAGCGTGAAATTAGTAAAATAAAGCTGGAGCTCTTTTTCATTTAAGGAATTCATAACTAAATCTAAAATTTCAGAAAACTGCTTTTTATCAGAGTGCAGGAGCGTGTTAATAAGTTTCGGCGTTAGATCAGCAATAATTTGTTTTGGTTTATTTTCTGATTTATCATATTCTAACTCTACATTATTTTGCACTTCTTGAAAAAAATTTTCAGAACTGATTACTTTATTATATTCTGGCAATTCAATCGGCCCTGTGATTTTTAAGATATCTTCCAAAAAGGAAGCATTGACCAAAATTAGGCCATCAACGGTTGGACCGCCGCTTTTCCCATAAAACCAGATTAGCTTGTCAGCAGAAGTCGGCAAATCAGCAAACCAGTTCGCATCTTGGAATTCCCAGCGGGGATTAATAATGTGAAGAGGTTCTGGCGATTCAATGCTGACTTTTAAACCGGCTTTAAGGTCATAGGGCCCGCCACCTGGGATGCTTATTTTTTTGATATTGCCTTTATCAATATCAACCAAAGCAAAACTGCCAATAAAACCTCCAGTCGGCCTTAATTCATTATTATTTTGAAAAAGCACCAAATATCTTTTTTTACTTTCATTACCCAGCAAAGAAAGTATAATATCTGAGGAAGAAATAAAATTACTGACATTTTTTTCTAAAATGGGCAGGGCAATTTGCAATTGTTTAATTTTATCTTGATATTCTATTGGTATTTCTTCCGGATAGATTTTTTGTAAGTCAGCATTAGCAGTTTCTAAATCAGGCAGGATTAAATTTAAATTATCCTTTATAGTAATTAATTTGTCGGTTAAATTTAAATTTTCCAGGCTGACTTTTTGATTAATCTGATCAAACGTTGATGTTAAAATAGCTGCACTTTTAGAAAGTTTTTCACCAATTTCAACTAGTTTTTGGGCTGTAATAAATTGTTTTTTATAATCGGGAATTAGGTTTATTGCCCCTTTAACTAACAAATTAATATCTTCCAGTTCGGTCTTAGCTTGATTGAAATTCTGCGCAGCCTGTTGAAGTTCAAATTGGGTATAATAAAAATCAGCGGCTGAAGCGGCTTTTTGGGAGATGGTTAAATGCCAAAGAGCTTGAGCAGTTTTTTCTAAAATGTCATTTTTTTTACCCTCTAATTTTTGATAATAATCATATAAGCCAAAAGGTAAGATTAAAATCAATGAAAAAACAGCAAAACTTAAAATAGTTTTTTGCCAATAAGGCGGTATAATCAGACTGCCCAGCTTTATCTCTTTAGCTTTAAATTTTGGCAATTTTAATTTCGGCCAAGAGATTTTCGGCAGTTTAATTCTGGGTAAATTAATTTGCGGCAGATTAATTTTAAATTTCGGTCTTGCTTGCCAAGAAGATTCTAATTTTTCGGTAAAATTTTGCAAATTTTTATTTAAATTGATTTTCTTTTTATTGAATTTATTGAAGATTTCCTGGCTAATAATATTAGAACATTCTTTGTCTTTCGTTTTAGCCATCTTTTTCTCGGCCTCAATTTTTTTCAGATCTAGAAGATGCGGAGATATTTTAGCGTTTTGTTTTTTTATTAAAGCAGCATTTTTAAGTGCAGCGCTATAAAATATTAAAGATGTTATAGTTTTTTTAGTCCTTTTAGAACTTGTTTTTTTCTTGGAAGTTGTTTGATTTTTCTTCTTGTTTTTGCCAATTGAAATTTTGGCTGTTTTTTTAGCAGCTTTTTTAGGGCGAAGATTTTTTTTAGCCTTAGGTTTTGATGGTGTGTTTCGTCGCCTTTTAATCGATTTTTTCTGCGGTTTCTTTTTCTTTGTTTTTGCTTTTGCTGGCATGGGAGGACTGAACCACTGATTTTGTCTTGCAGATTACGCTGAGCAATTAGTGGTTATAAATTAGTAGTTAAGATTTCTTGGTATAGATTTAAGGTTTTTTTAGCGCATTCCGGCCAGGAATATTTTTTAATTTGCTCAAATCCTTTGGCAACCAATTGGTTTGTTAATCCTTTGTTAGTCAGCACTTTGTAAATTGTTTCAGTCATTTCTATTGTATTATGAGGATCAAAGTAAAGTGCGGCTGGTCCAAGGATTTCTGGCAGGCTGGTAGCATTTGAAGAGATAACTGGAATGCCGCAAGCCATAGCTTCCAGGCCGATTAAGCCAAAACCTTCATAAAAAGAAGGGATAACAAATAATTCCGCGCCATTATAAAGGAAGACTAATTCCTTATTACTCACAAAACCAGGGCTGATTATCTCACTGCTATATTCTGATTTTTCGATTGCTTGCCTGATTTGCGGATAATAAGGATCTTCTTGGCCAGCTAAAACTAGCTGGTAATCCAAATTGTATTTCTTTTTCAAGAGAGTAAAAGCCTTAATCAGACCTTCAAAATTTTTATGATTGCGCCAAACACTGACAAAAAAGAGATAAGGTTTGGTTATCCCGTATTTATCTTTTAACTCTTTTATTTTAGCATAATTTTCAATAATTTTGAATTGCGGTTCAATTCCCAAATAAAAGGCCTCTATTTTATCAGGATTTATTTTAAAATGCTTTATCAAATCATTCTTTGTCCAGTTAGAAATGGTGATGATTTTAGCTGCTTGAGCTAAACTAGTTTTGATAGTCAGATTATAGGCAAATTTGCGCCACCAAGATTTTTGTTTGTGGCCAGGAAAGAATTTTGGCGTAATATCATGAATAGTGTGGATTCTTTTTCTTTGATAAAAAATGGGCGCATTAAAATGAGGGAAATGCATTAAATCTAAATTGTATTGATTGATTTTAGCTAGAAATTTAGTTTGTTCTTGGTAACTATACCAAGGTGAACTAACTTTGATTTTGTGAATTTTTGAATGAGGCGGCTGATATTGAGAATAATTGGGCTCTAATAAAAAAAGGTAATAATCATTTTCTTTATCCAATTCAAAAATATAATCAGTGATTTTTTTTATATAGGTGCCAATCCCTGATTGAGCTTTGCCGTACATGCGAGCATCAATGCCGATTTTGGACATAATTATAAAGTAAAAAGTTTTAAAGTTTGCTCAGCGGTTTTAGCCCAGGAAAAACGTTTAGCATTTTCAAAACCTTTATGGATTAAATTTTGTTTTAGTTCTGGCTGGCTTAAAACCTGAGAAATAGCCTGACTTAATTCAGTTAAATTATCTGACGCGACTAAAAAAGCAGAATCAGCTAAAATTTCGGGAAAACTAGAATTTAGGCTGGCAATAATAGGAGTGCCGCAGGCTTGAGCTTCTAAAGCTGGCAAACCAAAACCTTCATAATAAGAAGGAAAAATAAATAATTCTGCCAAATTATACAAATAAGGTTTTTCTGCTTTAGGAATATAACCAAGATATTTAATTTGCTTCTTATATGGCGATTTTTCAATTAGTTTAAAAATATTTTGGTAATGCCAGCCTTTTTCTCCTGCCAAAACTAATTCTAAATTTTTAAATTCCGGTCGTTTTTTAAGCTGATTAAAAGCTTCAATAAGACTTTCCACGTTTTTACGAGGTTCTAAGGTGCCCAGAAAAAAAATAAATTGCTTTGGCAATTGATATCTTTTTGTTATTTCAGCAAAGTGATAATCATCTTTTTCTATTTTTTTATAAAGCTGCTGATCTATTCCCGAATTAATAACTTTAATTTTAGTATCTGGTATTTTGTATAAATTGATCAAGTCATTTTTTGTATTTTGGGAAACAGCAATGATTTTATCGCAATTAGCAATTAGTTGGCGGGGATTTATGATTTTGTGCCACCATTGCCTTTTATGTGAAAAAAAATGAGGAGAAATTTCATAAGATAAATCATGAATTGTTATAATTTTTTGGCATTTTTTAGAAAGGGCAATGAAGTTTAGATTAGGTATAAAAAAAATATCAGTATGCTCTAATAAATTATCAATTTTTGGATATCTTAAAACTTTCAAACTTAGATTGAATAATTTATTAGGATATTTGAAGCCTTTAAATTTTACATTAGGATAATTAAATTTCGGCAGATTATATTCTACATTTTGTCGGGCATTATAAAAGAGCAGATATTGATTATTTTTATCTAGGTTAAATAAATTTTTTAATAAATTAGAAGTATATTCAGCTACGCCAGAATAATTTGGCTGCATTAAGCAGCGTATATCAATGCCGATTCGCATATTAAGTAGTAAGAATTAAGTAGTAAGTATTAAGTATTATGCTTTTTTGAAGTTTTGATAAGAGGTTTCGACAAAATTTTTCATTTGCTGGTAAAAATTACGGGAATTAAATCTTTCCGCATAATTTTTTATGTTTTGAGAATCAAATTCTTGAGGTTTAAATTTAATTACAGTATCAATTAAAGCTTCCCAGCTTTGTTCATTAAAAAATTTTCCAGTTTGGCCGTCAATGACTGTTTCTAAAGCGCCGCCATCTGCATAAGCAATGACAGGCCGGCCAGCAGCCATGGCTTCAATCGCTGTAATGCCGAAATCTTCTATTTGGGGATGAATTAAAGCTATGCATTTAGATAAATATTTTCTTTTTTCTTCTTCAGAGACAGCGCCTAAAAATTCAATATTAGATTTGGCCATTTTCTTTAATCTGTTTTCCTCCTCGCCAATGCCAATAATTTTTAGAGGGATATTAAGCTTGTTAAAAGCTTTAATGGTTAAATCCACTTTTTTATAAGGCTTAAGGCGGGAAATTATTAGATAGTAATCGCCCAATTGATCAGCAATATAAAAATTTTCCGTATCAACTGGCGGGTAAATGACAGTGCTTTCCCGATTATAATAATTCTTAATTCTTTGAGCAATGAAGTTTGAATTGGCAATAAAATAATTAACTCTTTGTGCGGCAATTTGATCCCAAAGCCGAAGTTTATTTAAAATGTAAGGTAAAAAGTTTCTAACAATTTTACCCTCTTTAATTTCTTTGTGATATTGATGGGCTTCACTCCAAAGATAGCGAGTAGGGGTATGGCAATAGCAAAGATGCAGAGTCTTGGGATGAGTGATTACCCCTTTAATTAAAGCTGAAGTTGAGGAAATAACTACGTCATATTCGTTTAAATCAATTTGTTCTACTGCTGAGGGCATTAAAGGTAAATACCAGCGGATGTGAGAACTGGAAAAAGGCATTTTTTGCAAATATGAAGTTTTAATGTTTTTATCTTCAAAGCCGGTTAAGCGTTTCTTGTCATGAATTAAGGTATAAATTGGTGCATCAGGAAAAAGTTCTGCTAAAGCTAACAGAACTCGTTCAGCGCCTCCGGCTTGATTTAAATAATCATGAAGTAATGCGACTTTCATATTGATACGAATCTACTAATGAAATACGAATATAAGAATGTTAATATTTTAGGATATATTTAGTTGCTGATCTAATGGTGGATTTGAAAAATATGCACGTATATTAAATTCTGGATCCATTAACTCAATCATGTAAAAATTTTCTTTTGGCATTAATTTAAAGCCTTTTTTCGATAAATATTTTTTTTCAAACTCAGGGAAATTAGAAATTGTGAAATCAGCATCACCACGTTCTGGCCTAGTAGGGTCAGGAATACGAATTTTTAATAATTTCAAATTGCCTGAAACTGTTTGTATCGGTTTAATATGGAAAAGAAACCCAGATGGCGTTTCTTTTATGGCCTTGCCTATTTTTTGTATAACTTTCAGTAATTCCTCGTATTCTTCTTGGCTTTGAGAGAAAATACAGGCATAATTTACAGGGGCATTTTTTTCTTTTGTATGTTTATTTTTTAATTCTTTCGCTTCTTGTACTATTTTCTGTGTGATTTCTTCTAATTTTTCTATATTCATATTAATTATATGAAAAATTATATATTCGTATTTTAGCTTATTTGAGAGGAAAAATCAAGCGCAAAAAAACAGCTTATTAAGCTGTTTTTTTGCGCTGAGATTATTATTGTTTTTATAGTGCTTCTCGTTTCGGGAATAGGACTACTTTCGGCGTTTTTAAGAGAATTTGGATGTCCAGGCCAAGTGACCAGTTTTCAATATAGTAAGTATCTAATTTAACTTCTTCATCAAAATCCAAATCAGAGCGGCCAGAAACCTGGGCCAAGCCAGTAATACCCGGCTTAATATCAAGAACCTTTTTTTGATAATCCTTATATTTAGCAACTTCTTCTGGTAAATGTGGTCTGGGACCGACCAGACTCATTTTGCCTGTCAAAACCAATAATAATTCTGGCAGTTCATCAATGCTATATTTGCGGATAAATTTGCCAACCCGAGTAATCCTGGGATCATTCTTAATTTTAACTAAAGGGCCTTCTCTTAAATTTAATTCTTGCAGTGCCTGGGAATACCTTAAAGAATCAGATTTATCAATCATTGATCTGAATTTAAAGTAGCGAAAAGGTTTGCCATATTGGCCCATTCTTTTAACTGGCGAACCGTCATCTAAACGGCTAAAAAATACAGGGCCTTTTGAATCAAGCTTGATGGCAATCGCAGTTATTAACATAATAGGCGAAATCAGAATTATAAAAATTAAAGAAATAATAGTATCAAAAATTCTTTTGTAAATTCTGCCCCAGCCCTCTAATTTTGTTTTTTTAATTTCAAAAATAGGAATACCAGCCAGCGTATCAATGCCTAAATGGCTGGTTTTAGTTTTAAAAATATCAGCTGAGAATTTGAATGTAATATTGTTGGCTTCTGTAAAATCTATTAAACTTAAAGTGATTTCTTTGGCCAAATTAGGATCAGCCTGGATAATCTCATCAATTCTTTCTTGTCTGTGTAAATTTAAAATTTCATTTTTAATTTCTTCATTGAAGGTAGGATAATTTTTCACTATCTGATAGCCTAAAGTCGGTTTGTTTTTTAAAGTTTTAATCAGAGCATTAGTATTTTTATCATTGCCAATAATAATAATTCTTTTACTGCCCAGACCCCTTTTTAATAATGATTTTTGGATTTGATAAATAATAACGCGGCCGATAGTGACATATAAAACAGCAAAGCCCCAGGCAGCTAAAATAATAAAGCGAGAAGAAAAAAGTTCACGTTTTAAAAAGATGGCAACAATTATTGCTAAAACGCCTGTAGAACAGGCTAGAAATATTTTGGCAAATTCTTGGGAAAATTTACGGCCGGTTTGGATAGCATAAAGTCCGGCAATGGCAAAAATAACAAGCATGGCTAATGCCATTAAAAGCGTATAGCTGAAATATTCACCAAATGATAAGGCATAAATAACTGGTCTTATTTCCGTGACAAAACTGCCGACTCTAAGATAATAAGCGCTTAAAGCAGCCAAGATTAGCATTAAGAAATCAATGGGAATTAAAATTATTGCAAATAATAGATCGATTTTTTTCATATATTTATAAAAAGGCCCAAGGCGGGCCCTAAAAGTCTAATCAAGATATCTAAATAAGTAAGCCGGATTTTGTCTCTCCTTTGCTTAAAGCTAGGGATAGAGATCATCTATCTAGGCCTGGCATTACTGCCAAGGCTCGAGCGGATTACTTGTCTTCACCAAAAAGGTGAGTTTATCCTTGCACCAGGTAGAGTTTACCACAACGCCTTGTTGCCAAGGGTTGAGTCTTGTAGCCATTTGTCTCGAGAACAAATAACACCAAGACACTTTTCATCTTTGGTCCTCCTTCGCACAAAGGCTACGGAGGGCTAGTATAGTTTCTGTGGCACTAGTCCTAACTAGACATTGCTGGCTAGTTGGTGGGCGTTACCCATTACCATAAAGGGTGTCCGGACTTTCCTCCCCGCGCTACGCGGGGCGACCTCTGTTTATTTAGATATCTAGAACAGCTGCGAATTAAATAATTCGCTAATATCCCATATTTTAGGGGATATCTATATTTTACTATATTTTTAACTTTTTGTCAATACTAATAGCTAAGCAACTCCGATTAACTTTTTGACTTCTTTAAGCGTTTTTTGCGCAACTTTTTGAGCTTTTTGTGCGCCATCTTTAAGGACTTTTTCAATATACTGCGGCTTTTTAGCCAGCTCTTTTCTTTTAGCCCTAAAATCAGCAAAATATTCTAAAATAGCTTGGGCTAAAGTTTGTTTTAATTCTCCATATTTAACATTTTTATTTTTAATTTGATTTTTAAATTTATTAATATCTTTTATTGAGCCAAATTCTTCTAATAAAATTATTAAATTTTTTCCGCCTGGTGGTAGAATTGTTTCTGTGCCGGTACCGGTCACAGCTCTCATTATTTTTTCTTTGATAATTGCTGGCTCGTCATTGATCGCAATATAATGTTTAGAGCCTGCGCTTTTGGACATCTTTTTTTCCGGCTCAATTAAAGACATAACTTTCGGCACTTTGGTGAGTAATGGTTTAATTGGCTGGAAATAGTCGCCAAATTTATTATTAAATAAGCGGACAATGGTATTAGTTAATTCTAAATGCTGGATTTGGTCCTGGCCTACTGGCACAAAATTAGGATGATAAATCAAAATATCCGCGGCCTGCAAAACAGGATAATCTAAAAGTCCGACATTAATATTCTTTGCTTGTTTGGCTGCTTTGTCTTTAAATTGGGTCATTCTTTCTAATTCGGCTAAAGGTGTAATAGTATTAAAAATCCAGGCTAGCTCAGTACATTCAGGTACAGCGCTTTGGTTGAAAATTATGCATTTTTCAGGATCCAGGCCAGCAGCTAAGAAATCCAGAGTTAAATTAAAAATATCTTGTTTTTTAGTCTTAGGATTATAATCTTCGGTGATGGAATGGTAAGTAGCTAAGAAAAAATAGCACTTATACTCATTTTGCAATTCTACAAAATTTTTTAATGAACCTAAATAATTGCCAATGTGCAGTTCGCCGCTGGGTTGTATTCCCGATAGTA
>CAYNWH010000001.1:2767-46247 GCA_964400885.1 uncultured Gammaproteobacteria bacterium | reverse complement strand
ATAAAAAAACCGGACAAAGTTTTTCAACTTGTCCGGTTTGTAGTAAGGTCATTGAACTGGTCAATGGACGTTGGGATCATTGGGATCCGCATCCGACACATCGAGCCAGCCATCGTTGTCGGTATCAATGCCGACGCAGACATCGCCGACGCCATTGCTGTCCAGGTCTTCCTGTAAAGGATTAGCGACCCGGATGCAGTTGTCGTCGGGATTAAGAATCCCGTCATTGTCAGTGTCCTGAAGGATACCGACGATGACTGTGATGTCATTGCCATCATCATCAGTTCCTGAATTAAGGTAGACAATGAAGTTGGCGCCGCCCTGGCCATTGTCAATGACATCCCAGTCAAGGACTAAAATGTCATTGCCCAAACCAGAGGGACTGAGATAGACTTGGAGTCCACCCAGTCCATCGCCATCCAGACCCGAGAAAAGGGCCTGATCGCCGCTCTGGCAGGGAAACCAGTTGACTTCGTCCCCGCAATGGTTGGAAACCGGCGGAGTGAAGTTTATGGCAAAGATGCAATAGCCGGTTGCTATGGCTTCGGGATTAACCGCGCCAAGGCAGCTGCCTTCATGAGACTGGCCTTCGCACATTTCCGGGAAATTATCCGGAGGGGCTGGGTCAGGGAAGCAAGTCCCATAGACTGTCCATTCCGGAGTTCCCGTGGCAAAGGCGAAATCGATCTGCAGGTAGGGTACGCTCGGAACGCCGCAAGTGTTGTCATGATCCCCGGGACAAGGATCCAGGGGAGGTGGCGCATTCGGCGTGTAGCCATTCGGGTAAGTGCTGGGAGCGCCTACGCAGAAAAGCTGGCTGTTCCCGGAATCGGGGAGTCCGTCGCCGTCGGCGTCAGGCCAGAAAGAAACGTTGTTGTAACGTGTGCTGTCATTGGGCGCGCAGTCATAAGGATCGGCCACGCCATCGCCGTCAGTGTCGTTGGCAGTGTTGCCATTATTCACTGTTTTGCGATTGTCGTCGCCGCCGCCGCCAGCGCAGCCATTCCAGAAAATCAAGGAAAACGATACGAAAATCACCATAATTAGCCATCTTATCTTCATGGTAAGCCTCCTTTTTTGATTTGATTTTTTTTCAAAGGTCAATGACCTCAACTTTTATTTATAAGTAGCTTTAAGCCACTAAGAAAAACTAATTTTTATATACTAAATATATAGCACTTAGCTTATCTTAATAGCTTATAAGAGTCTATAATAATGTTAATATAAAAGCTTAGCATATAGCAAAATTTTTGTCAATAGAAGCTTAAATTTAATAAAAAAACCGGGCTAGCTTTTCTTGGTGAAAAGCTTAGCCCGGTTAGGGTTAGAAATGGTTACTCGTGACGGGTGGGGTCATTCGGGAAAAGGTCGTCGGCGTTGGGCCAGCCATCGTTATCATCGTCGACGCCTTCACAGATATCTCCCACTCCATCACCATCCGTGTCCGGTTGGATTGCGGGATAACCACCCTCACCCGGATTGTAGAACAGTCGGCAGTTGTCCCGGTGACAACCAGTGGCTCCGACTGCGCAGACGTTCGGATAGCCGTCATTGTCTGCATCGGTCAGGTCAATGGCCACGGTGGCGCCGGAGGAATTCGTGCCCTGATCCAAATAGACTAGGTAGTTCGCTCCGTTGCCGGATGTGTTGACATCGATCTCCCAGTCCAGTGTGAGCTGATCGCTGGAGCCCCAAATGTCCGAGTCTCCGGTTTTGGAGTAGACAAAGTGAGGGTAGCCGCTGGGCAGGCTGGAACAAAACCCATAGGTCGGGGTTCCGGCCGGGAACCAGTCGTCATTCCAGCCATTGCACTGATTCAGTCCCGAATCGGGAACATGAATGTTGGCGATGCATGTGCCGTAGCGCAGAACAGCCGGGTTAGGGCTATCCATAACGCGGTTTTGCGGCGGTGCATTGCCAGTGACCGTACCTGCGGCCTGCCATTGCTGGGCGAATGTGTCGGGAAAACCGCAGTCCCAATAGACCGTGGATTCCCAGGTTCCTGCCGTGTCGCCATAGGCCCACTCCACTCCGAAATGACCAGTGACGCAAGCGTTATACTTGTCGTCCAGGCAGGGATCAAGAGGAGAGGTCCAGGTGGTGGTTCTTTGCGGATAAGTGTCCGGATCGCCGACGCAGTAATTGTTTGGAGTGCTGCTGTCAGGCAGATAATCCTGGTCATTGTCCGGTCGGAACGGCATTTTGGTCCAGGTATCGGGATCCAAAGGATCACAATCCACGTCGTCGGGGACGCCATCACCATCCGTATCGCCGGTGTTGACTGTGATGGTCACGCTGTTGGAAGTGGTGCTGGCCCCGCTGTTGTCATAGGCGATGGCGGTCAGGACATAAGTCCCGGCGGGCACATTGCTCCAGACAATGGAGTAGGGAGCGACCAAGTCCGTGCCGATCAGGATGCCATTGCCGTTAATGTCGACCTCGGTGATGTTGCCATCCGGGTCGCTGGCAGTGGCGGTGGGCGTGATGTTGGCTGGTGCCGTGAAAGTGGCACCATTGGCCGGTGCGGTCAGAGTGACCGTCGGTGCCTGGTTCGGCTGGGTGACTGTGATGGTCACACTGTTGGACGTGGTGCTGGCCCCGTCGTCGTCATAGGCGATGGCTGTCAGCACATAAGTTCCGGCAGGCACATTGTTCCAGACAACGGAGTAGGACCCAGAGGACGCCACCAAATCTATGCCGATCAGTACGCCGTCGCGGTAAAACTCGACCTGGGTGACGTTGCCATCCAGATCGGTGGCGTTGGCGTTGACCGTGATATTGGCCGGCGCCGTGAAAGTGGCGCCATTGGTCGGCGCGGTGATGCTGACGGTCGGGGGTTGGTTGTTCGGCTGTGGCTGATTGACCGTGATGGTCACGGCCGCTGAAGTGGTTTTGGCGCCTAGGTTGTCCGTGGCTACGGCAGTCAGGGTGTATTGCCCCTGAGTGACGTCGGACCAGAGAACAGAATAGGGCGTTTGCGTGGCAATGCCCAGGGAATTGCTTCCCCAGAAAAATTCCACGCTGACCACTTGGCCATCGTCCGAAGCGTTGGCGCTGATCATGATGTTAGCCGGTGTGTTGAAGATAGCGCCGTTAGCCGGCGCAGTTATGGTTACGGAGGGAGGGGTATTCCCGTCGCCTCCGTTACCGCCGCCGCCATTGGTGGTTTTGCTTGAAGAGTTGTCGTCACCGCCTTTGCCAGCACAGCCGGCAAGGAGGCTTATAACTACCAACAAGATCCAAAACATTTTTTTCATGACCTTCCTCCTTATTGATTGGTTGCGAAGTTTTTTTTCAAAGTTCGGCTGGCTGGCCTAAATTTTAACCATTTCTATAATTTAAAGTAGCTTTTTAGCTACTGAAAAAAAGTTATTTTTGAATGTAAATCGCCTTTTTTCAGGAGTTAAGTTTAATTGAGAAGTTTAGCATATTTTTGACATTTTGTCAATAGTATTGTTTTTCTTAAAAAGAAAAGACCCAGAAACTGTGATTCCTGGGTCTGAAAATGTTGAGATACTAAGGATTATTTTTTGTGTTCTTTGTACTCCTTGTGGTGCTTGGAGATTTTGCAACTCAGGTAGCTGGTGCCCGCACCCAAGAGAGCTCCGCCCACAATGCAGCCAGTGGGATTGTCTCCGCAAATGGAGACATCCCCGCCATTACCCGCACTGCCGGCGCCTTGGCCACCTTCGACCTGGATCTGGGAAACGCCCCAGCCCAGTCCTCCACCACCCAGGCCGCCGGCCAATGCCCATTTCCAGCAATCATCACCTTCATCGTTTTTTGTTGAGGCTGGGGCTGGCGGAGTAGTGCTGTTGAGGAAACAGATAACGGTCACTGTCCAGCGGCCGTTGTCGTTTTGCCGGCTGGCGACAAAGCAGTCGCCATGAATGTTAATGATGGGAGGCTCGGCCTGGTTGCAGGTCGGGCATTCGGCGGCCGGCGGAGCATTGTTGCTGATGACCGGACCGTTTGTTTCGATGTTGACTGAGCTTCTGCTGATGACAAAGGCCACGACCGCTTGGTTTTCGTAGTTGGTGCCTGGCCTGATGCCCCAGCTGGCGTGCGTGAGCCAGAAAACCCGCTCTTTGGGCACGCCCATTTCCACGAGTTTTTTGGCCGCATTCATGGCACGGATCTGAGCCAGCTCTTCGTTGCAGTTGCGGTCACCTTTGACCAGCTGAGCATTGGGATGCTCGCTGGGGTTGTGGCCGCTGGGTGGGGCAATATAACCCTCGTCCATGTCAACGTAGCAAGCGCTGTAACTCAGGCGCGAGGCCTGGCCTTCAAGAATGCAAAGGACATCATTGTCCTTGCAGACTTTGACCAAGTGCGCCATCTGCTGTTCGATGGCCGCGGTTACCGTGGCATAGCCGGTCGGAAACCCGGTCAAGATCGTGTGAGGCGAAGCTTTCTGACTCATGCCTTCGGGAATTACGCCCGGCGGCAGGTCCTGCTTGGCTTGCCGAACCCCGGGGCCGGGCGTGGAGTTGTTGCCGACCATGTTCGTGTTGACAACTTTCCAGCCGGTTTGGGGATCAGCGCCGGGCAGGAGGAAGTACACTTCCCACTTGCCGTCGCTTCTTTGTTTTCGGCCGGACTGAGTGTCGGGCGGAAAAGCGGTCTGCTGACCATTCAAGATGTAATACGTTTTGTCGCCGGCCTGGACAACGAGCATGGAGCCGCCGTCGATTTTCTGCCACGACAAGGTGGGCATGCTGTCGAGAACCAGCGGCGTGTCCGCTGTCTGGGGCAATGCCGGAGTTACCGGCGCACCCAAGAGACAAAAGATTGCCAAAAAGACCAACATTTTTCTCATTTCAAAACCTCCTTTGATTTGTTTTTTCCTGATTTTAAAGATCAAACTGATCTCTAGTTCCCTTAATATCTAAAAGTAGCCTAAGCTACCAAAAATAATTAATTTATAATTTTAATTAATTCTTTTTGAAAGCTTAAACATAATGTTTAATAAAGCATTTTAGCATTTTTTTGTTTTTTTGTCAAGTATTTTAATGTTTTTGTTTTGCTTGTAAGTTTTTTAAAAATAAAGAAAAGACCCAGAAGTTGAAACTTCCGGGTCTGAAAATATTAAGGTCTAGGAGATCTAGTGGCGGCTTTTGTAGATTCTGCAGCCCACGTAGGCGCCACCGGCTCCCAAAAGGACGCCGCCGCCAATGCAGGCCGCAGGGTTGTCGCCACAAACGGAGACGCTACCGCCATCCCCGGCGTTATTAGCGCCTTTGCCGCCATCCACCTGGATTTGGGAAACTCCCCAGCCCAGTCCGGCGCCGCCCAGCCCGCCACCCAGCGCCCATTTCCAGCATTCGTCGCTTTCGCTGGATGCCGGAGGAGGGGGCGCGGTATAGGATTGCGGTCCGGGTTCAGTGTTTATCTGGTAGATGTCAATGACTGGTGCCGGAGGCGGTGGGTCCTTTTTCAGCTGTTCATAGATGGTGATCGGTATCAAAAGGACCCTGACCCCGCGGTTATTGAAATGCGTGTTGTCAATGTCTATGATGCCGCCCCATCTGGAGAGCTGAATCATGTCCGGGTTAATGCCATGGTTGACCAGATAGTCGCGAAAAGTTTTTTCGCGGCCATCGGCCAGCAACGCCTGACAGGCAACGTTGTCGCCTTCGCTGTTGATCTCGCCGGTCACTTTTTGAAAGTTTTCGGCTCCGTCTTTGGGCAGGTAGTACGGGGACGTTTCTCCCCGATAACATTCGGCATGCCTGATGTTCTCATCGGACACGCCGCCCAGGACATAGACCTTGATTTTAATGACCGAGATCTGAATGTTCTGGATGAGTTCATCGATTTTGGGCATGGTGCTGGCCGGGATTTCGGCCCGGTCGCGTTCCCAGCCCACGAAATCGAATTCCTGAATCTGCGCGTTTGCGTTGACGCTGCCAGTCTGGGCATCGCGCACCATGTTGGCCATGACCAAGGTGGTAGCCCCAGTCGGGTATATGATGCGGATCTCCCATTTGCCATCCAGCCGTTGGCTGCGGCCGGCTTCGGTTCCCGGAGGGAACGGTGCTCCGAACTGGTCGTAGATGTGCCAGGTTTTGCCGTCAGCCTGGACCTCGAAGTAAATGCGGCCGTCCTCGGTGTGCTGTTTTTCCATCTTGGGCATGGTGTAAAACACCCGGCCCTCATTGGACACTTGCGCCATGGCCGGCAAAAATGCCAGGGCCATGAGCACCATTACGATCATCGCTTTTTTCATGAAAAAACCTCCTTGATTGGCTTTGTTCCTTGATTTTAAAGACCAAATAGATTTTTAATTTCCTTAATATTTCCAAGTAGCCTAAGCTACTAAAAAATCGTTACAAATCCACGAATATTCTACAAATACACAAATTTTTTTAAAATAGATTTATATTCAACTTTTCAGGAGCCTAAGAGAATTAATTCAATAAGTCATTTTAGCATATTTTTAAATTTTTGTCAACCCATGAATCATTTTAGCTTACAAAAAAGCAGACAATTTTGCAATTGCCTGCTTGTAAGATGTTTTTGAAACTAAGGCGCTTTTGGCCCTAGTATGATTTGATTGGCTTGTCCGCCTGGCGCTTTTGGTCCAGGAATAATTTGTCCTATTTGCTCACTTGGTGGAGCTTTGGGTCCGGGAATGATTTGATCGGTTTGTGAGCCTGAAGTTGGTGCACCAATTATGGCAGTGCTGTTTGATGGCGGATTAACCTTAAAAATTCGCCGTGGCTCATTTCGTTTTGCTTTTAATCTCTGTAAATCATTTTCCAGATTTTCCACTTTTGTTTTGAGTTGCGTAACTTCCTCTGTTGAAGCCGGTGCAGCGGTTGTTTTGACTGGTGAGCCAGTTGGCACTGGAGGGTTTTTCAGCTCTGCAATATCAGCTTTCAAATCCCGGACTTTTTTTTCCAGTGATTTGACCTGATTGGCGAGTTCATCAACTTCTTGAGCATGTCTGGCATTTTCCTGATTGAATGTCTCCGTACTCTCAGCCCAGCTTATCTTGGCTTTTGATTGCAGGTAATTGCTGTGCCTGAAAATGAAGACAGAAGTCAATATTAAAATAATAATTGCAGAAAACACCAGGATTTTTTTCCAGGAAAATAAATTATAGAGCAATTGAAAACCGCCTGCCCACATGATCACAATGACCGCGCTTAAGAAGAGAATGCCAGCAATGATAACTGAAATCTTTTCGGAAAAAATGGCTTTCCAGTTTATGGAAGACAGTATCGGCAGCAGGAAAAAGTAGAATAAGCCTGTGGCTGCCAACAAGCCTAAAACTAGAAGGCCTTTCTTGCTGAAGATTTTTTTAAGCAGTTTGTCTGTCAGGAATTCGTACATTGTTTCCAGGCCATAATGCCAGATAAGCGCGCCTAGCGCCAACAATACAATGATGCTGGCAAGGATAGTCCGGAACAATTTAGAAGATACGAAGTCCCAATTAATGTCGGCCAGAAATGGGATGAGGAAATAATAACAGAGAGTCAAGACAATCGGAGCTACTATAATAATGAGTACTTTTTTGTTAAAAATAAGCTTGAACAGATTACTGAGTATTGTGCCGAAAAGGCTCGGCGGATGGGAACTGGCCATGATATAACCTCCTTTTTGTTGTCGAAGGACAAGTTTTTGAACATTAAATTATTTTAGCACAATTTGTAAATTTGTCAATATAATAGCTATTAGTAATCGGTTATTGGTCATTAGTCATTAGTGATCGGACTTAATAGTTTTTTTACTTTTAAATAAAAAAATCTCGCTAAGCGAGACTTTTTTATTGTATTTAATTTTAAACCTTAATAACTACGGGCAAAATCATGGGCCGTCTTTTGGTCTGCTGATATAAAAACTGGCCGATTTGATCGCGAATTTTGTTTTTTAGAAAATCATCAAAAGCCGGAGATTTAGTATCTGTATCTTCACAGAGTTTTTTGACTTTCATGCGCGTGGCTTCAATTAGCTTTTTATTTTCTTTCATATAAACAAAACCGCGGGAAATAATATCAGGATTGCCAATCAGCCGGCCTGTTTTATTTTCAATAGTGGCAATGACAACCAGCATACCGTCAGCAGACATGACGCGGCGATCGCGTAAAACAATATTAGAGACATCACCGACGCCTAAACCATCAACCATAACATAATCAGAAGGCACATATTCTCTGGTTAAATGGCCGCCTTTGGCAGTAAATTCTATGACTTGACCGTTGTCAGCAATAAAAATATTACTTTTAGGAATGCCAATGCTTTCAGCTATTTCACCATTTATTTTCAACATATAATGATTAGCTTCAATAGGAATATAATATTTTGGCTGTAGCAACCTAATTAAAAGTTTCAAATCTTCTTTTTTGGCATGGCCGCCAGCATGGACATCCATAAGCTTATAATGAATAACTTTAGCGCCTTTGCGATAAAACGTATCTTTAAGGTTTTGAATCGTTCTTTCATTACCAGGAATAACTGAAGAAGAGAAAATAACCGTATCGCCTTCTTTGACATGCAGAAATTTATGTTCGCCTTCAGCAAATCTGACCAAAAATGCATTTTGTTCGCCTTGAGCGCCAGAACCTATAATGACTATTTTATTATTCGGGAATTTTTTTTCATTATAATGCTCTGATTCAACTAAGGTGCCAGGTTTTATTTTTAAATAACCAAGCCGATGAGCTATTTCTACATTAGTTTTCATGCTACGGCCTTCAATCATAACTTTGCGGTCAAATTTTTCCGCCATAGTAATGACTTGCTGGACACGATTTAAAAGTGAAGCAAAAGTGCCAATAATTATTCTGCCTTTAGCATCTTCAAAAATTTTTTCCAATTCATCACTGACTCTAGTTTCAGAAATTTGATAACCCTCTTCCTCAGCATTAGTGCTGTCAGCCATTAAAGCTAAAACGCCTTGAGCACCAAATTTGGCAATCCGATTTAAGTCAGCCGGCTTGTCATTGATCGGGCTGTAATCTATTTTAAAATCACCCGTATGTACAACTGTGCCGACCTGGGTATGAACCACAACGCCAAAACTATCCGGCACATTGTGATTAACGCGAAAGAATTCAATATTAAAAATTCCTAATTTTAATTTGCTGTTTTCATCAATAATATAAAATTTAAGCTTGGGAGAATTTCTGTATTCTTCCTGTCTTTTTTCAATAATGCCAGCTGAAAGTTTGGCAGTATAAATGATAGGATTGCCTATTTTGGGCATGATATGAGGAATACCTCCGATATGATCATAATGACTGTGAGTTATTATTACGCCCCTAATATTTTTTTCTTTACCTTTTAAATAAGAAATATTGGGAATAATATAATCAATGCCAGGCATGTCCTCTTCAGGAAATTGCAAACCCATGTCAATAATAATAATATCACGGCCATATTCAAGCAAAGTCATATTGCGTCCGACTTCTTCAAGTCCGCCCAAAACAATAATTCTTAATTTTTGTTCACGTGAAAATTTGCCTTGTTTTTTAAGGCTTCTAGTTCTTTGATAAACCATAATTTTAAATTAATGAATAATGGATAATGGATAATGGATAATTAATTATTTATTGTAAATTATACATTGTCCATTAAGAAAAAAGAGCCCAATTTTATTGTAAAAATTTTTTCTTAGTTTTGATGTACCAATTTTCAATATCAATAAAACGGTCAAAAGGCTGAGCTATTCTTTTGAGCTCAATGCCTTTTATTTTTGTTGTCACAGGATAAGTATAAGTAGGATTAAAGAGGAAAATAGCCGGGAGATCATCAATCATTAAATCTTGAAATTCACGGTATTTTCCGTCTCTGATCTTGGGATCATTCGTCAAACGGGCTTCTTCTAAAAGCTGATCAGCTTTACGATTGACATAATTGGCTAAATTAACGCCTGGGTAATCTCGCTGAGAAGAATGCCAGAAGGGAAAGAGATCAGGGTCATAGCCAATTATTTCACCATAAAGTAATGCTTGGTAATTGCGGGGATTAATGACCTGATTCTCAATATCATCTTTGGAAACTATTTGCAATTCGACATTAACGCCAATATTATTCCAAAATTCTTTGATTAAATTAGCTGTTTTTACATTGACTGCCTGATCAACAGTAGTCAGCGTTATTTTTAGTTCCTGATCTTTCTTATGAAAAATTTCATCTGTTAACGCCCAGCCGTTATTAGCTAGCAATTCAACGGCTTTTTCAGGATTATACTCATATTTTTTTATGTCCGTATTGTAACCTAAAAAACCCGGCAAAATGGGGCCGTCAATAATTTGGCCTTGATTTTGCAGCACATCTTCAATGATTTTGTTTTTATCAATTGCATAACTTAAAGCTTCTCGAATATCCTTATCTTTTAGAAATTCATTGTTTTTTTGATTGAAGAAAATCGCGGTATACTGAGATAAATTTATATTATATAAATTTATTTCCCTTTTATTTTTATTTTTTTCCAAATATTCTTTAGGCAAATAACTTAAATTTTGGACTTCCTTATTATTAAGAGCATTAATGGCTGTATCATAATCTGGATAAAATTTAAAAACAATTTTATCAATATAAGGTTCTTGGGCATAATAATTTTTATTTTTTTCCAGGGTATAAGCCTTGATAACACCGCTTTTTTCTTTAATTAAGGATTTGAATTTATAAGGTCCGCTGCCAATGGGTTTTTGGTTATAGACCGCTAATTTGGCGCTGAGCGGTGGAATGTCATACCAGAGATGCTGGGGAAGAATGCCAACGGTTAAAACATTTAAAAAGGCGGCATAAGGTTCAGATAAAGTAAATTTAACAGTATAATCATCGACTTTTTCAACTTTTACGCCTTCAAAGCTTCTAAAAAGCGGACTTTTAAAATCTGGATTTTGAATGCTTAAAATAGTAAAAACAACATCACTAGCTGTTAATTTTTGCCCATCATGCCATTTAGCATTGTCTTTTAAATAAAAAGTATAAGTTTTTTGGTCTTCGGAAATTTCATATTTTTCAGCTAAGTCTGGAACAAGTTCTAAATTTTTATCATATTTCAAAAGGCCCGAAAAAATCAAAGTTGAAAGATCTTGATCAGCATCAATATGGCTTTGAGCTAAAATAGGATTAATATATAAGGGCGAGCCGATTAAGGCTTCAGAAAATTCGCCGCCTGCTTTGGGCAGTGTGGTTAATTTTTGATAATAATCAATATAAAACAAGGAAATGGCAATAATTAAGATTATAGCTGCTGAAATTTTGATTATTAAAAACTCATTTTTAGTTAAAATTTTGGGCAGCTGTTTAAATTGCCGCCATTGGGGCAATTTTTTTTTGCTGAGTGAACTAATAATTTTTTTATCAAATTTTTTCTGTTCTTCAACTTTTAATACCTTTTTTATTTTGACAAATTGAAAAACAATAAAAGCTTTTAAGTTTTGACTCAAAGTGGAGAGAAATTTAATTTTAGAAGCCACGATTTAAAAAATTATCTGAATGAGTAAATGTTTAATAGAGAATGTTTAAAAAGGCTGTAATGAAAAAAATAACTGATAAAATAATGGTTGCAATATGGAGCGCTTTTTCCAGTCCTCTTTTTGTCCTGTAAATATTGCCTTCACCCCCAAAAGCAGCACCTAGACCAGTGCCTCTATTTTGTAATAAAATAACAGTAATTAAGATAATAGAGATTATAATTTGGATAATATTCAATATCATAAATTGAAACAAATCAAGATTTATTTATATAGGTTATCAGATCTATGGCAAATTGTCAACTATATTAAGCTTTTAAAAGAGATTTTATATCTGATAATTTCTATTAATATGCTATAATAAAATTATAAACTTTAATCTTGAAAATTACAATGGCAAAGCCAAAAAATATAACAAAGGAGAAAAAAAGATGGTCCCAGCACTGGTGGGGCATTATTTTTTTGCTGATTATCGTTATTCTATTGATTTATTTGGCTATCTTTATTTATCAAATAGTTGTTATGATCGAGCTCCAGAAGGAATCTAGCTTGCAGCAGCTTAATTTCGCTCAAAGTTTAGATCCCAAAGTTAATACTAGAGATTTAATTGAAAGCCAGGACGATCCCGATTGGGGCATTGAAGATGCTAAATTGGTCATCGTGGAATTTGGAGATTTTCAGTGTCCTTACTGCTTGCAGTCTTATCCTATTATAAAAAGATTGCAGGAAGAATATCAGAATCAGATAAAATTTATTTATCGTGATTTTCCCAATATAGCTGCCCATCCGGATTCTATAAATGCAGCTCTAGCAGCAGATTGTGCTTATGAGCAAAATCAGTATTGGCCTTATCAGGATAAAATTTTTGATAACCAAAATAATCTTTCCTTGGAAAATTTGAAATTATTAGCGGCTCAAATCGGCTTGAACTTAAGTCAGTTTAATGACTGTTTAGATAATAAAAAATATATTACAGAAATACAGGATGATATGCAGGCTGGCTTAAAATTAGGAGTGAATGGGACACCTACTTTTTATATTAATGGCATAAAAGTGCCTGGCGTTATTCCTTATGATACTTTTAAATTAATTATTGATAAGAGCTTAAGCCTTCAATAAATTATTATTTTATGATAGAACTCAGAGTCCATGGCCGGGGAGGACAAGGCAATGTTACTTTGGCAGAATTGATTGCCATGTCAGCTTTTTATGATGGCAAGTCTTCTCAAACTTTTCCTATGTTTGGCGTGGAAAGAAAAGGAGCGCCAGTTGTGGCTTTTGTTAAAATTGATAATAAATTTATTCGCAGCCGGGAACAAATTTATGGGCCTGATTTTATAATTATCCAAGATCCTGGTTTGCTTAAAGCGGCTGAACCTTTAGCAGGCGCTAAAAGAAATACAGTTGTTTTAATAAATTCTAGCAAACTGCCAGCTAAGGCTTGTCCTAATTATACTGGCAAAGCTTATTGCGTGCCGGCTTTGGATATTGCTTTGAAAACAATTGGCAAACCAATTATTAATACAGCCATGCTGGGAGCTTTTGTAAAAATTAGCGGTTTGATTAAACTGAAATCAGCGATTAAAGCTATTCAGAAAAAATTAGAAGAAAAATATGGCAAAGAAATAATTGATAAGAATTATTTAGCTTTTGAAGCCGCTTATAAGGCAACTAAAAAATAATTATGAAAAAGTTAAAAAATATTTTAACAGCCAAACCAGGTACGACTGCAGAAAATTTAACTGGCGGCTGGCGCACATATAAGCCAGTAGTTGATCATGAAATCTGTATTGGCTGTGATATGTGCAATAAGGTTTGTCCTGAAGGCGTTTGTTTTTCCACGGGTTTAAAAAATAGCAAAGGCCGAGTTTATTATGATCGCGATTTAGATTATTGCAAAGGCTGCGGGCTTTGCGTTAAGCATTGTCCGGTAAAAGCAATTAGATTAGTGGAAGATTATAAATAATAAATTTTAAGCAATTGGTTATTAGTCATTGGTTACTAGTGATATGAAAAAAAATAATAAGCAAATTTTAGAGGGTTCGCATGCAGTGGCTGAAGTGATCAAGCAAATTAAGCCAGCTGTCATTTCAGCTTATCCGATTACGCCACAGACTCATATTGTGGAAGATCTGGAAAGAATAAAAGCTGAAGGCGAGGCTGATTTTGAGTATATTAGAGCTGAATCAGAATTTGCCGCTGCTTCAATTGTTTTGGGTGCCAGTGCTACTGGCGTGCGTACTTATTGCGCGACTTGTTCTCAAGGCCTTTTATTAATGACTGAAGTTTTATTTAATATTGCCGGTCTGCGCTTGCCAGTAGTGATTACTTGCGCAAACAGGGCAGTCTCTTCGCCAATCAATATTTGGAATGACCAGCAGGATTCAGTTACTGTCAGGGATTCTGGCCTGCTCCAGCTTTACGGCGAAACAAATCAGGAAGTAGTTGATTTGCATATTTTAGCTTATAAATTAGCAGAAAGTATTCTGCTGCCGGTTATGATTAATATGGATGGTTTTGTTATGACCCATACTTATGAACCAGTAGAAATTCCGGCAGAAACTTTAATTAAAAAATATTTACCTAATTATGTTCCGCCTAAAGATATTATTTTAGATGTTAATAATCCTCGATCTTTAGGCACTTTTGCCGCTCCCGATCGTTACATGGAAATAAGGCAGGAATTATTTGATGATGCGGCAGCTGCTTTAAGCCAAATTAAGAAATTAAATTTAGAATTTAAAAAAGTTTTTGGCCGCAGTTTGGGTGATAATGGATTGATTGAAGAATATAAAATTAAAGATGCTGATATTATTTTAGTGGCCATGGGTTCTGTTTGCGGCACAATTAAAGATGTAATTGACGAATTGAGAGCCAAAAAAATAAAAGCCGGGCTTTTGAAAGTGATTTCTTTTCGGCCGTTTCCTGATGAAGAAATAATTAAATCTTTAGCTAAGGCGAAATATATTGGAGTAATTGATAAGTCAATTTCTATGGGAACTGAAGGAATTTTAGCTTCAGACATTAAGCGCGCTTGTTATGGCAAGATTAAAGTGCCGATTAAAAGTTTTATAGTTGGGTTAGGCGGACGCGACGTAACTAAAAAGATGATTGAAAAAATTATTAAAGAGGTTAAAGATAAAAAAAACGGCTTACATTTTGTTGGCCAATAAAATTAAGAATTTTAGTGTTTCAGCATTTTAGAGTTTTAGTACTAAAATTCTAAAATCTATAATCTAGTTTATGAAATATAAAAATCCATTTGAACATCTGATTAATCCCGGCCATACGGCTTGTCCTGGCTGCGGGCAGCTTATTGCAGCTCGCCATGTGATTGATGCCTGCGGCAAAAATACCATTATTGCCAATGCTACTGGTTGTTTGGAAGTAACAACATCCAAGCATCCGACTACTTCTTGGAAAGTGCCCTGGATTCACTCTGTTTTTGAAAATCCTTCAGCTGTGGCCACTGGTATTTTATCGGCCCTAAAAACTAAAGGGTTAGATAAAAAAGTTCATGTTTTGGCGCAGGGAGGCGATGGCTCAACTTTTGATATTGGCTTTGGTTTGATTTCCGGCATGTGGGAACGGCAGGATAATATTTTATATGTTTGCTATGATACGGAAGTTTATTCCAATACTGGCTATCAGGCGTCAGGCGCTACGCCGCATGATGCTTTTACCCGTACTTCCTGGCCAGGCAAAAAATCTATGGGCAATATTTATTTTAAAAAAAATATGGCAGCCATTGCTTTGGCTCATCGTTTACCTTATGTGGCCACAACAACTAGCGGGCATATCGAAGATATTAAACGTAAGGTTAAAAAAGCATTGGAATTTGAAGGTCCTAAATTTATTCATATTTTAACACCTTGCATTCCAGGCTGGGGCGTTAATGATAATATGGCAATTGATTTAGGCAAGCTGGCGCAAAAGACAGGATTTTTTCCAGTTTTAGAATATGTTAATGGTGAATTAGTAAATGCCATGAAAGTGCCGCAAGAAACGCCGCCGGTTCAGGAATATTTAGAGCATCATGTAAGGTTTAAACATTTGTTTCAAGATCCAAAAGGTAAAGAAGAAATAAAAGTTTTGCAGGATATTTGCAATCATAATATTGCTAAATATAATTTAAAATAATCATTGATTAATACAAATGAGGCGGAGTTAAATTCGCTTCATTTTTTTATTTAATGCGCTATTTAGGCTTTCCCCCTTGACCTGATTATCTGGCAGTGCTACAATGTTACTAATTCATGCTTTTTAATTTAAGCATTTTAGAGTTTCGGCATTATAGCGTTTTAGTACCAAAATTCTATAATCTAAAATTCTAAAACTCTAACTATTCCATTATGATTAAAAGAGACAAAATCATTATCAAAGGCGCTAGAGTTCATAATTTAAAAAACATTAATGTTGAAATTCCAAAAAATAAATTTGTAGTTATTACGGGTCTTTCTGGTTGCGGTAAATCTTCTTTGGCTTTTGATACTATTTTTGCTGAAGGGCAGAGGCAGTATGTTGAAAGTTTATCATCTTATGCCCGGCAGTTTATTGGCGTAATGGATAAACCTGATGTCGATCAAATTGAAGGACTTTCGCCCGTGATTGCCATTGATCAAAAATCAACTTCAAATAATCCCCGCTCAACAGTAGGTACAATTACGGAGATTTATGATTATCTTCGTCTTTTATTTGCCAGAATTGGTCATGTCCATTGTCCGGTTTGCGGCCAGGAAATAAAAAAATTAGGCATAGAGCAGATTATTGAAAAAATTTTAGAAATGCCGAAGCAAACGAGAGTGACTATTTTGTCTCCGATTGTGATTGGTAAAAAAGGCAAGCTAGATCATTTGATTAAAAAAATGAAAAAAGCTAATTTTTATCAACTGAGGTTAGACAAAAAAATTTACAGCATTAAAGAATTAGAAGATTTGCTTATTAATGAAGAGAAAGAGCATGATTTGGATGTAGTGATTGATCATGTTTTTGTGGAGCGAGTCAGGCCGGAAAAATTAGCGCAAAGTCCGTTATATTTAGCAATAAAACAATCCTTGGATTTGGCCAATGGCATGGTTAAAATTTTACGCAAAGATAATCAGCAAGAATATACTTATTCTCAACATTTGCATTGCCCTAAATGTGATGTAAATTTACCCGAGATTGAGTTGCGCAGTTTTTCTTTTAATTCACCAGTCGGGGCTTGCCCTAAATGTATGGGCTTGGGAGTGCGTTTGGAAATTGATCCCGAATTAGTAGTTTTTAATCCGCGTTTAACTATTGAACAGGGAGCGATTAAGGTTTGGACTCGTTTAACTTCTAATCAGCCCTTGCAGCATAAAATTATTACAATTGTAGCCAAAGTGCATAAAGTGCCATTGAATAAAGCAGTTAATAAGATGAAAAAGGAGGATTTGAATTTGATTTTATATGGCACAGGCGAAGAAGAATATGAAATTGGCGGCAAAAAATATCAGTTTGAAGGCATTATTCCTTTTTTGGAAAAGAAATACAGAGAAACGGATTCTGATTATGTGCAAAAAGAAATTGAAGATTATATGCAAGAAATTGTTTGCCCGACTTGCCAGGGCAAAAGATTAAAGCCGGAAAGTTTGGCTGTGACTATTTTAGATAAAAATATTGCGGATTTGGTTAACTTGAATCTGCAAGCAATTTTTGATTTTTTTGCTGCTATAGAAAAAGATGCTAAAAATGGCAAAAAATTAGGCTTGACAGAAAAGGAATATAAAATAGCTGAACAATTAATCCGCGAAGTTAAACGTCGCTTGGAATATTTGATTGCTGTTTCTCTTGATTATTTAACTTTAGATCGCAGTGCTACGACCTTGGCTGGCGGTGAAGCGCAACGCATCCGTTTGGCAAAACAGATATCCTCTTCCTTAACAGAAATTATTTATGTTTTAGATGAACCTTCAATTGGCTTGCATCAGCGAGACAATCATCGCTTAATTGAAACCTTGAAGAAATTAAGAGATATGGGCAATACAGTGATTGTGGTTGAGCATGATCAGGCAATTATGGAAGCAGCTGATGTGGTGATTGATATGGGTCCGGGTGCTGGTGAATATGGCGGCAAAATTGTTGATATTGGCCCAATTGAAAAAATTAAAAAAAATAAAGAATCTTTAACTGGTTTGTATCTTTCTGGCAAATATAAAATTGAGACGCGGGAAAATTATCGTAGAGGTAATAATAAATTTTTAGTAGTAAAAGGGGCGACTGCTAATAACTTGAAAGATATTGATGTTAAATTTCCCTTAGGCAAATTTATTGCAGTTTCTGGCGTGTCTGGCTCTGGCAAATCAACTTTGGTGACTGATATCCTTTCTCGCGCTTTAGCCAAGCATTTTTATCGGGCAAAAGAACAGCCAGCGGCTCACAAAGAAATTGTCGGCATTAGCAATCTTGATAAAGTAATTACAGTTGACCAGTCGCCAATTGGTCGCACGCCGCGTTCTAATCCCGCAACCTATACAGGCGTTTTCACCTATATACGCGATTTGTTTACGCAAATTCCCGAGGCTAAAATGCGCGGATTTGATGCTGGTAAATTTAGTTTTAATGTAGTCGGCGGCCGTTGCGAGACTTGCGCTGGCGAAGGTTTAGTTAAAATTGAAATGCAGTTTTTGCCCGATGTTTATGTGGAGTGCGAAGAGTGCCACGGCACGCGTTATGTTAAAGAAGCTTTAGAAATCCATTATAAAGACAAAAATATTGCTAATATTTTGGACATGCCAGTAGAAGAGGCAAAAAGATTTTTTGTTGATGTGCCGATTATTCATGAGAAATTAGCAACTTTATATGACGTAGGTTTAGGCTATATTAAATTAGGCCAGCCAGCTACTACTTTATCTGGAGGTGAAGCGCAAAGAGTAAAATTGGCTACTGAACTTTCACGCCGGGCGACTGGCAAGACTTTATATATTCTTGATGAGCCAACAACTGGTTTGCATTTTGATGATATTAACCGCTTATTAGGCGTTTTGCATAAATTAGTTGATAAAGGCAATACGGTTTTAATTATTGAACATAATCTAGATGTGATTAAACAGGCTGACTGGGTGATTGATATGGGACCAGAAGGCGGTGAAAAAGGCGGCAAAATTGTAGCCCAAGGGACACCCAAAGATATTGTGAAAGTTAAATCAAGTTATACTGGACAATTTTTGAAAAAATTATTGAAATAAAAAATCAGCACAAAATTTATTTTGTAGGGACAGAACATTGCTCTGTCCCTACATGTTAAAAACATGCGCTGATTTTTTATTTCAATTTATTTTAAATCTTCTAATTTAATGCCTTGTTGCCACAGTAAATCAAAAATTGTTTTCATGGAATTATAAAGAGCTTTGGACTCAATGACAACAATAAAAAGATGTTCTTTTAATGATGTTAAAGCAACTTGATTGTCAAATAAGGAGATGTCTACATTCATGTCATAATTTTTTGGCAAAAATTCAAATTGGACATTTTTACTCTGGGCTTTTTTAGCAAAATCCCTAGCCTTAGGGGTATCTGAAAGAATTTGTTTACATTTGGTAGCGGGAGATATTTTATTTTGGAAATAATCTATCCAACGTTCAATTTCTTCAGGCATATATTGGGCGAGGGCCTCAATATTAGTAATATAATAGGCTTCTTTGGCTAATTCTGTTCGTCTATAAACGCTGATTATTGCATCTTTGCCTTCAAAATAATTTATTTTTGGTTTCCAGGTAGGTTTATTGTAAACAGCTAATAAAGAGGGCAGTAAGTTTTTAAACTCAGTAGTTTTATTTCTCAAATCATTTAGAATTTTTGTGGGTTCAGCCGCAATATAGCGGTTAATTTTTGTTTCAGGTAATTCTGAAACATAACCTCTTTTAATGAGCCCTTCTAAAAGTATGTAAATAATAGAACGTTTAAGTTTAGCTCTCTGAGCAATATCAGTCACGGTGCCGCTGCCTAATGCCATTAAAGCAAGATAAACCAGGGCTTCTTTTTCAGTAAAGCCAATGTTTTGAAGTAATTGTGATAGTTTGTCGTCCATAGTTTTTGAAAACGGGTAGAATGGAGCCCCTGCTCCATTCGTGAATTTTGTGCCAAGAGCAGGGGCTCTTGGCTACCCGCTATAAAGAAATTAATATTTTAAGTATATCATGTCTATCTTGATTTGTCAATATTTTTGATAAGAAATATTAAAAATTGGCTAATTATGCTTACTTTGGCTTTTTTTTTGATATAAATATATTGACATAATTTAAAATGTATGATAGTATAAGCTATTATTCGTACATTGAAAGGAGAAAGTTATGGCAGAAAAACTGGAGAAAATTTCGGTGCATCGGCTTTTCATGGAATTGTTGCTTAAGTTTTTTAAGGACGATGAGATTCGGCTAAGTTTCTGGGATATTCTTATGTGCCTTAGGCGTGTAGAAATCCCTCAGGAAATTCAGGCTGAACTTGCCGAGTTTCTGATTTCCAATTTTTTCAAGGATTTTGAAATCAATGACCGTGATTTTGGGGCGACTTATTTGGAACAATTCGCGCTCATTGTTGTTGATTGGGAAGCATGTGATATTTTGGGCAAAGCAATAAAGGATGAAAAATTCACCAAGCGCGAGATCCTCAATCTGACAGCAATTCAGATCCTTTGCCTGGAAATTACCTGCCCTGACGAAAAGGATAAAATAAAACTGCTGCAAAAAATTGTCAGCTATGTTTTAGCCGAACCGCCTGAATTTTATATTGAGGACGGTTACAACGAGTGCTTGAGGATTGTTGAAAAGCTAGACGCAATTGAGCTAATTCAGACACTGGTTGATTTTGATTCCATAACTTCCGCAGAACAGAAGAAGTGGCAGGAATTTCAGGGATATTTGGCAGAAATTAACTGTAAAAAGAAGGAGGCCTGAAATGAATGAACTTATCGCTGGTTTTTTATGTTTGATTCTTATCTTTTTTGTGTATGGTCTTATACCTGTACTGATGGTTGCAATTCCAGCTCATGTGATTTCTTACCTATTAAGTGACGAATTTAACCGAACTTTGAAATGGCTTAAAGGTAAATTGAACTTTAAAAAGAAGGTAAAGAAATGAAAAAAGTTCTTAAGATACTGTTGATTTTCTCTGTCATAGGGCTGGTTAGTGGAAGATTACTTATGCAGTATGGCATTTGTAATTATTCCCTCTTTGTCATTGGCTTTGTGGTCTATGTAATATCGTTTTTGGCGGTTTTATTTTTCAGTCTAGTGCTTTTTGTGCCCGAAGACAAAACAAATTTCAGGGATGAGTAATCATCCCTATTTTCTAAAGCCCATCAAGACTTGGTCTGCCTTCGCTCTTTGAGCTATGGCGGACGATGGTGAGTTTTAGAAAACTTGACGAAATAAGGAGGGGATCTGATGAAAGAAAAATTCAAAAAGCTACAAGGGTTTTTGGAAAAAGTGTTATTTTTTTCTTTGCTGGCTTTTGGGGGCAGTACTGTTCCTTTAATTATCGAAAATGCAGAGGATTTTTCATCCTTGGCTGGTAAGATTTTTTTAACGATAATGCTATTTAACGGCTTCCTTATTCTATTGGATAAGTGGATAGCAATATCTGAAAAAAGGAGGGGAAAATGAGAAACTGGTGGCAACATTTGAGTGAACCGAAAAGGGCTGGGTTAGTCCTTGTTCTAGTTTTGATGGGTTTGATCCTGGGGATGCTGCTTATTACTTATGAGCACACTACCGATGGCATAACTTTTGATTATGCCAAACAGGAAATTAGGCCTAAGCTGAGTTTCGGTGAATGGTTGGCTGATTGGTGGGGACCTGGTGAGCGCTATGTTGTTCTTTACGAAAAAGTCACCTTGGTCGGATTGGTAAATAATGTGGCGTACAAAGCCAAATTTTATTTGCCAGCAGACAAACGATCAGTCAAAAAATTTCTTGTTGGTACCGATACCAAGTCCAGGCAGTTTCAGGCAGCGGTCAGCGCCTGTATTACCTCAAACTTTAAGCTGCCTTTTCTGATTGCTGGCCAAACTCAGACTGTCAGAGCAATATCTATTTCCAACATGAATGAGCTGTGCCCTTTAGCTCCTGAATACGGTTACCAGTGGCAAGGAGACTTGGAAATTGCTCAGTGTTTTGTTGAGGAAGTGAAAGATCCCTGGCAAAAACAATTTTGTCTGGATTTAGTTGATAAACGTCATTAACTCCGCTTGTTACATTGACAAAATAGAGGAAATTTGCTAAACTATGAGGTCGAATAGTCGGCAAGATTTTTGAAAAAAAATAAGGAGGAAACTTAAATGAAGAAAGTAATGAGCTTGATGATCGCTTGTTTGTTCCTGGTCAGCCTGGCTGGCCAGGCTCGGGCCAATGATTTGGCCGCGGATTCGCAGCTGCAGATTTCCGTGGACCATTTCTTCGGCGATCAGCAGCAGACGGTCAGCGGCTATGCCGCCGGCATTTTCATGTTCGATCTGAACAGCGGCTGGCCCATCCTTTTCGGCTATGGCGGACCAGTCATCAAAGCAGGCAAAGTCAATATCTACCCGCTTCTCATGACCATGAACGATCCGTCCGGCTGGAGCGTCGGGCCATCACTCTGGCTGGAGTACGTCGGGAACAAGAATTATCTTTTCACCGAGTACGACTATTACGTGCCTTTTTTGGCCACATCGCATGACGAAGACGCGGCTCTGCCGCCCCATGCCTATTACAGCCTGAGTGAGTACAGCTACAGTCTGAAAGACAAGATGAGGCTGGGCGCGGACCTGGAAATTTACGGCCTTTACGAAGAAAGTTCGCCGCAGGAATTCGCTTACGGACCGTTCGTCCAGATGGACCGGTTCAAGCTCTGGCTGTTTTACAATGAAACGCCGAATTTGGCCGGTGATAATTACCTGGGCTTGCGTTTCAAAATCTCCATTTAAACATCGTTCCTTATTTCAAGATTATAAAAACGAGGCCTCGGCCTCGTTTTTCTTTTTATCTGGCTTTTTTTTCAGTAACTGATTTTAATCTCTTTTTATAAGTTCGAGTGTAATAAAGTTTTGATCGTCTGACTGCTTTTTGATCAACCAATTCTATTTTATCGATAAGAGGAGAATTTAAAGGGAAAATTTTTTCTACGCCAATGCCTTCGCTGATTTTTCTGACCGTGATTGTAGAACCAGTTTCTTTGCCATGTTTTCTGGCAATGACCAGACCTTCATAAACCTGAATCCTTTCTTTTTCTTCGCCCTTAGCGGTGATATCCTTAATTTTTTGATGTATACGAATAATCATGCCTGGCTTAACTTCTGTCTTGTCAATGATTTTTTTTTCTTCTTGCTTTTTAGATTTTGCCATATAGTTGCTGAACCACGAAAATTTTATCCCAAAGGGATCCCTTCGGGACACAAAAAACACTAAATTTTTCGTGAGTTTTTCGTGGTTATTATTTAGTGTTTAAGATATCATCTATTTTAGCTTATTTTATTTTATTCGTCAAGACCGCGCCGCTCTTGAGCGGCGGGTCAAGGCTTTTATTTTCTGCCAGACTTTATTAATTTGCTGTCTTTTTGTCAGTTTAGTCGTATCTAAGACAAAGTCATAATTAGATTTTTTAGTATGGTCTATATTGTAATATTTTTTGTATCTTTTTTTATCATTGGCAATCCTTGCTTTAATGGATTTTTTAAGCTGAGCTAAAGAATTAATATTGCCTTCATTGCGGGCAGCTTTGGCAGTTTTAGATTGCATTTCCTTCCAGATCCTTTTCGTGGCTTCATTAAGATTAACTTTTATATAGAGCTTGAATGATTCGGGAATAAAATGAAATTGAGTACGGCCTTCTACAATGACTGGATATTTTTTGGCGAGATGCCTAGCTTCCTTCGCTACTTTTTTATCAATATCAACATCAGTTTCCGGATGGGTTTGCGCATATTGGTTTAATTGTTCTAAAGTCAGGCCTTTTTGTTTGGCAAGCTTTCTTCGAATTTCGCCGACATAAATACGCTTGGCCTTCAATTTCTTAGCCAGTTCTTTGGCAATCGTTGATTTGCCGCTGCCCGGGTCGCCGGAAATGGTAATAATAAGCTTTGAGCTTTGGGCCTTGGGCATAGGGCTATTTTAATTCTTTAATTATTTTTTCTAGCTTTGCAGGGAGTTTTGATTTGAATTCCTGGCATTTACCCTGCATATCAGTGAAACTTAGAATTGTTGAATGCAAAAAAGGCCGATCCAGCGCTAATGATTCTTTGACATTTTTTTGTTTATACAATTTATCGCCCACAACCGGATGCTGAATAGCATTCAAATGAGCACGAATTTGGTGAGTGCGGCCGGTTAGAATTTCCACCTCCAGCAAAGCAAAGTTTTTGAATTGCTTAATAACTACATACTTGGTAATTGCTTCTTTGCCACCTTGGGAAATGGGCTTAACTGCCATTTTGCCTTTGCCTTTGGCGCGTTCAATGGGCAGATTAATTTCGCCTTCCAGCTTTTCCATCTGTCCATGGACTAAAGCAGTATAGATTTTTTTTATTTTTCTATTTTGGAATTGCTGTTTGTAATAATCAAAAGCTTTTTGATTTTTGCAGACTAAAATCAGACCTGATACTGCTTTATCCAAACGATGAACAATGCCCGGCCGCAAAGGATCATCGCCGACATTTTTAATTTGCGGATTATAAGCTAATAGGCCGTTAACTAAGGTGTCTGGTTCCATTTTTTCTGTCGGATGCACCATTAAACCGGCCGGCTTATCAATGACTAAAATATTTTCATCTTCAAAAACTATTTTTAATTTTATTTTTTTATTTGCTTCTAGTTTTTTTTCTTTAGTTAATTCCTTGACCTCTTTTTGCGGAACGTTAATTTTATCATTAGCCTGTAAAAAATAATGGGGCGTAACTTTTTTTGCATTAACTAAAATATCACCTGCTTTAATTAATTTTTGAATCTGGCTGCGGGAGATAGGCAGTTTATCTCTGAGAAATTTGTCTAAACGCTGATCGGTATCTTCTGATTTTATTTTGATAATCATTGATTTATTCCACCCATTTAATTTTACTAAAATATTCCTTTTTCCTTTCTTGTTCGTATTTGTCTATTTGAGGCGCTGTAGCTTTTAATTTGGCATCAGAAAGCTTATTAAGTTCCTTTAATCTTTTTTGTAAGTAAGCTTTTTTATTTTTTTTTGGATCTTCCAAAACTTCAGCCAAAAGCGCGTTTAAGAGCAAGCCAATTTTTGGGCTGGGTTTGAGTTTTAAGGTTTTCATCACATCTTCACCATTAACTTTTAACATTTTTACAGAAATCGGATCTAACTGGACTTCATGCAAACGTTTTTCCAGTTCCATCAGCTTGTAAGGTTTGGCTTTGGGCCGGCCCATGCCTAAACGGTCGCAAATTCGTAATTGAATTGCTTCATTAATATTATCAGGTCCGATTCTGACTAAAAGTCTTCTTATCGCTGCGTCAGTAATTGTGCCTAAAGAATAAAAAAACATATGGTGGCGGACTAAATGGGAAACTTTATCAATGACTTCGTTCGAATATTTTAAACGCTGGAGAATTTTTCTGGAAATTTTGGCACCGGCAATGTCATGATTGTAAAAAGTACTGCCAGGTCCTTCGCCCTTTTTAACCTGAGGTTTGGCAATGTCATGAAGCAAAGCTGCCAATCTGACATTAAGATTGTAATTCCTTTGAGCCGCAAATCCCAGAGCTTTGACATTATGCGTAAATACGCTGTAAATATGGCTTTTGTTTTGGGAAACACCCACGCCTTGTTCCAATTCAGGAATAATATATTTTAACAAATTTGATTTTTGCAAAAGCTGCAAACCGAATTCCGCATTAGGCGACATAATAATTTTATCTAATTCTTCTGTAATGCGTTCAGCCGGAATAGTTTTTATTTTAGCTGCCATTTTTTGAATTGTCAGATAAGTCGGCTGATCAATTTTAAAATATAATTGCACGGAAAATCTTATAGCGCGCAACATCCTGGTATAATCTTCTTGAAAGCGATCCTGCGGTTTGCCAACTGTTTTAATTAATTTATCAGCTAAATCCTTTTGACCGAAAAAAGGATCAATTAGTTCGCCGGTGCTTAAATTTAGCGCCATGGCGTTAATAGTAAAGTCACGTCTTTCTAAGTCTTTCTCCATGGGCAATTCCGGATCAGATTGAATATCAAAATCGCGATAACCCCCAGTGTTAAAAGAGTGTTCTGTTCTGGGCAAGGCAATATCAATAGCTTCAAAACCAGTATATTTTTTTGGTACAAACTTAAAAACGCCAAAAGATTTGCCGACTAAGTCAATTGAGCCTAGTTTACTTAAAAATTTTTCTAAATCTTTGGTTTTCACATGGCGGACGACAAAATCATAATCGTAAGATTGTCGCTCTAATAAAATATCCCTAATTTTACCGCCTACTAAATAAATTTCCGCTTCCTTAAAATTTTTTAATAATTTTTTAACAAAACTAAAATTAGGATCGCTGGAAAAATCCTTTAAAAAGTTAACAATTAATTTGTTTTTATTCTTATCCATAATCTTATTTAAAGAATACCCGATTTTTAAGCTTAAAACAAGCGAAAAATTTTGACATTTAAAATTGATTTTGTTAAAGTAATAAAAAAATCGTTCTCAAAAATTGAAAATAAAAAGGAGGAGTCATGGCTAAAAAGCGTAATAAGGGTAAATCAGTCGAGCCTTATCAGCCGACAAGGTCTCCGGATGGTTATCTTTTATGGGATAGGAAGTTGATTCAGCCGAATCCTAAACAGCCACGTAAGTATTTTGATCCGGAAAAGATGGATGCTCTTAAAAAATCGATCAAGGCAGTCGGCATATTAACACCATTGCGGATTATGCCTCTTGATGTAGCTGGCAATGCCAGTCTGGTTGACGGTGAACGTCGTTTCCGGGCAGCAACAGAATTGAATCTGCCGCATGTGCCGGTTATTTTAAGTTCTTGTCGACATGCTGATGAAAAGGCTCTTTTTCGGGAATCAGTCATTTCCAATTTTTGCCGGGAAGACATGACCGAGATCGAAACTGCTAGAGCCTTGCAGCGATTGATGAACTTGTATGATTTGAATCAGGGAGAGGTCGCTGCTTTGGTAGGCAAGACTCCGGGGTGGGTTTCTAATATGCTTAAGTATCTGAAATTGCATTCTGGAGTGGCCGATGATTTACTTGAAAGGCGAATTACGCCGGCCATGGCCTTAGCAGCTTCTCGTTTTCCGCAGGATAAACAGCCTGCCATAGTTGAAAAATTAAAAGCGGCCAAAGAGGAAAAGGGCAGTGCATTGAGGCATGAAGAAATTTCTTTGGTTGTTGCTAGAGCAGCCCAGGGGACTACCAAACCTCTTAAACCCAAAAAAGGCAAAGCGCCGGAAATGAATCCCGATGTTTTACTGATCCGGGCGCTGGCTAGTCACTTATCTGCCTTAAGGCCTAAAATTGCCGAGGCAGCTGAACTTTCAGCTAAAAACCTGGAAGCTTTGGGTGGTGAAATTCTGATTCAGGTGGAGCAGGATTTGCAGGCTGTCTTGGGCTCTGGAGAAAAGCTTAAAAATACTATACTTAAGGCTTTATAATTTTTTTATTAAGGCGGTCCTTCTCGGGGCCGTCTTTATTATATATTTTAAATAAAAAGAGAGACTTGTTGCAGCCTCTCTGTTTTATAAAAAGGTCACTCTGACTGTTTGACCCTGGATTTTTTCCGGTTTTTCTTTAAGCAATTTTAGTCCCTGAAAATGATGTTCCTGATAGCTGGTAAAAGCTTCTTTCTCCAGCAGCAAAGTTGTGCCATCATCTTTAACAATGATGATCTTATTTGCCGGAACCTGCAAATCTTCGTTGGCCACAGTTACAGGATCAATTATTTCATATTCAAACCTGGCAGTAGCGCCTCTGATTTTTTCCAGCATGCGAGAAGCTCTTTTGTAAGCTTCAATGGCTTGGTTATGTAGATTATTATACTTGGTTAAGTCTTCGCCTTCGAGAAGCAAACCAACGCCACTTGGCTTAACAAAAATTATTTTGATAGTCCTAGCCACAGGTCATCACCTCCTTTGAGTTATATTTTAATGTAAACAATTTTTTATCTTATGTCAAGTGATCAGCGTGACATTGCCAAAAGAATAAGGTAAGCTTTTTTAAAATTAAAAAAGAGGACCATTTTTATTCTTGATCCTCCTTTTGCTGCTTGGTGATTTTATCAAACTCTGGGCCTGTAACTTTGCGGACAAGCAAACGTACTCTAGTGGTTTTTAGCTGGGTAAAAATTTCAAATTTTTCTGGAGCTTGCTCTTTAAGCAGTTTTAAAGCTTCAGCCACAATTTGCGTATAAACCCAGGCATCATCACCATCTATCTTTGTTGCTTGCATAGCATCGTCAACTATATATATAAGAACTGTTCGATGCTTTTCACCCATTTTTCCCCTCCTTGATATATTTAAACAACTTAATTTAGCTTAGTCTATCATGATTTAAAAATCAAGCTTATTTGATCAGCATCACATCGCCAAATGAGTAAAAACGATATTTTTTTCTGATAGCATGCTGATAAGCTTTTTTTATAAAATTTGTGCCGGCAAAAGCGCTGACCAGCAGGATTAAACTTGATTGAGGCAGATGAAAGTTGGTGATTAGAGCGTCAACAAATTTAAATTTGTAGCCGGGGTAGATGTAAATTTTTGTGTGTGAGTTTTGTGGCTTTAGTAATGAGGACGAAACAACGCAAGTTTCAATTCCGCGAACTGAAGTTGTGCCGACTGCGATAATGCGGCGTTTTTCTTTTTTAGCTTGGTTTAATCTTTGGGCTGTTTGTTTATCCAGTTCAAAATATTCTTCGTGGATTTGATGTTTAGTAATATCTTGTTCTTTAATGGGCGCAAAAGTACCCAGTCCGACATGCAAAGTCACAAATTCTATTTGTACGCCTTTAGCCTTTAATTTTTTAAACATTCTTTTGGTAAAATGCAGGCCGGCAGTGGGTGCAGCCACTGAGCCAAGTTTTTTAGGATCAGCAAAAAATGTTTGGTATTCATTGGCTTTGGCAATCCTTTTAATATATGGCGGAGTCGGCATTTGTCCTAGCTGAAAAATTTTAGCCATTAATTTTTGGCCAGATAAATTAAATTTAATCTGGGCAGTGTCTTTTTGGCGTGCGGCAATTTGCCCAGCCAAGGCATGAAAGCCTTGTCTCCCCCCGAAGGTGAGTAATGTGCCGACTTGTTTTTTAATCGGCAAATTGCCGACCAAACATTCCCAAGTATTGGAATTGATTTGTTTTAATAATAAAATTTCCACTTTGCCCCCGGTTTGTTTCTGGCCAATCAAACGTGCAGGAATGACTTTGGAATTATTAAAAATTAAAACATCACCCTTTTGTAGGTAGTTGATTAAATTTAAAAATTTATCATCAGTGATTTTTTTTATTTTTTTGTCCAAAATTAAAAGCTTACAAGCATCAGCGGGTTGGGCTGTTTTTTGTGCTATTAATTCTTTAAGTAGGTGAAAATTATAAGTTTTTAAGTTTTTTCTCTTGGCAATCATGTTATAATGATATCATATCAACAGCTATTGAAAAATTTTAATTTTTTTGTTAAAATTTTTTCATATTTAACCGCTTGTAGCTCAGTGGTTAGAGCGCTACCCTTATAAGGTAGATGTCGGTGGTTCGAATCCACCCAAGCGGACTGGGGGCAATTAGCTCCCGCCTTCGTCCTTCGACAAACTCAGGACTTCGGCGGGCAGGCAGTTGGTTTTGAGAAATTTAATAATTTGATTAACCAACTTCGCTAATTGCATAAAAAATGATAAATTGAAATCGTGAATTTAAAATTAAATACGGGCAATTAGCTCAGTTGGTTAGAGCGTCTCGTTGACGTCGAGAAGGTCAGTGGTTCGAGTCCACTATTGCCCACAAAAATTTTAAAAGGCGAGGAAATATTTCCTCGCCTTTTTAGTGAACGAAAGGTAAGCGAACTGTAAGGCAAACGAGTTGACTGTAAAATAGCATACTAAAATTATTCCCTTACTTTTTCTGCCATGCCAGGGCCGACGATCCCGCAAATGATTGAGGATCCTCCTGTGATTTCGAGCCTGCCATTGATTACGGACAGATGAACGGCTGTTCTGCCCATGCTGGCGGGCACGAGTAGTTGGATGTGTTCTCCTTCCTTTAATTCGACGGCTTCATCTGTTTCAATTTTGATTTCCTGGTCTCCAATCTTCATCTCTCCCTCCTTTTTCCCTTTTTATTTTTGCAAATTGCTTTTAATGCTTTCAATGACTTCTTTGCCAGCTCCAACCATGTCAGTCTTATCAAGTTCAAATTCCGCCAAACGTTTATTGCCAGCTGGCTTAAAACTTTTGGCTAAATATAATGAATCATAATTTCTGGAAGTATAAAGCAAGGCGGAAATAGTCTTTTTCTGATTTTCAAAAAATAAAAGTATAATTTCCGCTTCAGACGCAGTGGTAATTAATTCTTCAATCACTTCGGTTAAATTCGGATTTTGCAGGCTTAACTCTATAAAATCTTTTTGCTGTAAATATGACCAGGCCATTTTGTACTGGGGATCATTTTTTAAACGAGCCAAAACTTTGCCCCAAAGTTTTAAAGTATTAATTGATTTGGTGCGGTATAAATGCTGGATAATTAAATCCCGTTCCGCTCCGTTTAAAATTAATTGGCTGGCAATGTTTAAAGCACGTGGCGTAACATTTGTTGAACGAAAACTTTTAGTTTTAGCAATCATGCCAGTTAAAAGGCAGGTGGCAATTTTAGAGTCAAGCAGTTTAATATCATAATCTTCAATTAGATCAAAGATTATTTCCGCAATAGATGTTTTAGTCAGTTCCACCAGGTTAATCTGGCCATACTGTTCATTTTCCGGATTATGGTCAATATTAACAATCGGTGTATTGTAAAAAAAATCAGTGTTTTGTTCATAAAGCTGGCCTAATGATTCCAGGTCATCAGTATCAATCGTAATAATCAAATCATATTTATAGTTGCCTGATTTGAAATTGATTTTTTCTTCATCAATAGTGCCTTTTTCCGGGGTTAAGTAAATATTCAATTTGTCCTTTTTAATGTCATAAGAAAAATCTTTAATCCGGTTGTCTTTTATTTCTAAAGAAATAATAAATCTTTTCAACCCTTGGATTTCTGGTTTTACCTTATTTATTTCCGGCAAAAAAGTATAATTTTGAGGAATTACAAAATCCTGGCAAATAATATCGGCTTGCTTCTCTAGTTTTTGTAAAAGTAAAAAAATAGCCAAACTCGAGGCTAGAGCATCACTGGAAAAATTCTTTTTGAAGACAACTAAAATTTTTTGGCTATTTTTAACTAGCTCAAAGATTTGTTGATTAGTATTTAAACCCATAAAATTAACATATAACTAATAACCAATAACTAATGACTAAAAGAAGTGATTTTTTAGTTTATAATTTTTAAGTAAAACTGTCAAATATTTAAGCTGGGATTTTGTTTCTTGTCAAGAAGGGCTAATTTTGGTAAAATTTTTTTATAATGATTATATCATTAATTTATGAAGGAAATGGAAAAGGCGTATCAGCCTCAAAAAGTTGAAGACAAAATTTATAATAAATGGGAGAAATCAGGCTATTTTAATCCTGATAATTTAAAAGTGGCTGATAATGCGAAAAATTTTTCCATTGCCATGCCGCCACCTAACCGTACTGGCACCTTGCATACTGGCCATGCTATTATGCTGGCTTATCAGGATTTAATGGTGCGTTTTAATCGGTTGCTGGGCAAAAAGACTTTATGGCTGCCGGGCACTGATCATGCGGCAATTGCCACTCAAGCTAAAGTGGAGAAGCTTTTATATGAAAAAGAGAAAAAAACACGCCATGATTTGGGCAAGGAAAAATTTTTGAAAAAAGTTGAAGAATTTGCTGAAGAATCTGGGAAGATTATAAATAATCAAGTGCGTAAAATGGGATCTTCCTGCGACTGGTCGCGTGAACGTTATACTTTGGACCCGGGATTGTCGCAAGTCGTTAAGCAAGCTTTTGTCAAAATGTATAATGAAGGTTTGATTTATCGTGGTCAGCGTATTGTTAATTGGTGTCCGCATTGCCTTTCAACTTTGTCTGATGATGAAGTTGAATACCAGGCAACTAAAGGCAAATTTTATACTTTTAAATATGCCAAAGATTTTCCTCTGTCTATTTCCACGACTCGGCCAGAAACAAAGCTGGGCGATACTGCTGTGGCTGTTAATCCTAAAGATCAGCGCTATAAAAAATACATTGGCCAGACTTTTACTGTTGATATTGGTGCTGGCAAGCAAAAAATAAAAATCATTGCTGATGACTCAGTGGATATGAAATTGGGCACAGGCGCTTTGGGCGTGACTCCGGCGCATTCTATGATTGATTATGAAATGGCGCAAAAAAATTTATTGCCAGTCATTAAAGTGATTGGTGAAGATGGCAATATGACCCAAGCAGCGGGACCAGAATATGAAGGGTTGCCGGTTTTGGACGCCAGAGAAAAACTAGTTAACTGGTTGAAAGGCCAGGGCTTAATGGAAAAGGAAGAAGATATTGATATGAATTTGACCGTCTGCTACCGCTGTGGCACTACAGTTGAACCTTTGCCGTCTTTGCAATGGTTTGTGGATGTTAATAAAAAAATTACTTTAGCAGATAATCAATATTTTCAAAATAAATCTCTTAAAGAAGTGGCTTTGCAAGTAGTGAAAGAGCGGGATATTAAAATTATTCCCGAACGTTTTGAAAAAGATTATTTTCGCTGGCTGGAAAATTTGCGCGACTGGTGTATCTCCCGCCAGATTTGGTTTGGCCATCAGATCCCGGTTTGGTACAAAAATAAAGGCAAGGATAATGAAGAAATTTTTGTTGGCTTAACAGTACCAAAAGAAAAAGGTTTTGAACAAGATCCTGATACTCTGGATACTTGGTTTTCATCTGGGCTTTGGACTTTTTCTACTTTGTTAAATAAAGATTATAAAAAATTTAAAACCTGGGAAGAATGGCGGGCTAATTCTCCTGATCTGGAATTTCATCCCACTTCAGTCATGGAAACTGGTTATGATATTTTATTTTTCTGGATTGCACGCATGATTATCCAGACTACATTTATAATGGGAGAAATACCATTTAAAACCGTTTATCTTCACGGCTTAGTGCGAGATGAACAGGGCAGGAAAATGTCCAAGTCTCTGGGCAATGTGGTTGATCCTTTGGATATAATTAAGAAATATGGCACTGACGCTTTGCGCATTGCCATGATATCCGGCACAGCAGCCGGGGCTGATACACGTTTGTATGATGAAAAAGTAGAAGGTTTTCGCAACTTCGTTAATAAGCTTTGGAATATTTCCCGCTATATTTTAACTTCAGTTAATAATGTCAGAAGGGCCGTTGAACGGCCGCATGGCGAAACTTTGGCTGATGAGTGGATTTTAGCCAGGTTAGAGATAACAATTAATCAGGTGACAGCTGATTTAAATAATTTTAATTTTTCTGCGGCAGCTGATACTTTGCGGGCGTTTACCTGGGATGATTTGGCTGACTGGTATTTGGAAATATCTAAACTGCAAATGCAGGAAAGTTCTGATAAGCCATTGGAAGAATTACGCGCGCATACCGAAGAGATTTTATTATATGTTTTGGAAAAACTTTTAATCCTCTGGCATCCGTTCATCCCTTTTGTGACCGAAGAAATCTGGTCTAATTTGGAAGAAAAAGATTTGCTAATGATTCAACACTGGCCGACTGTGGCAGATAAAGAATTATTTACTGATATGCAGGATCGTGAATATTATGAAGAAACTGACAAGCTGATTGAATATGATGATGTGCTTTATCCATTTTATAAATTTGAAGAAATTGTCATGGCCATTAGAAATTTGCGCGCTGATTTTAAAATTGAGCCAGCCAAAAAAGTGGCAGTAACAATTATTTGTGCAGAACCAGAAAAAATAAAATTTAAAGAACAAATGGATAATATTATTCATTTGGCGCGTTTAAGCGATTTGGAACTTGGCAAAGTAAAACCTGATAATTCTGTTTCTCATGTTTTGGCCGGGGTAGGAGAAATTTGTTTGCACTTGGAAGGGTTGGTTGATCTTAAAAAAGAAAAAGAACGATTAGAAAATGAAATTGATAGTGTCAAAGGTTTTATTAAACAACTGGAAACAAAATTAAAAAACAAAGAGTTTGTAAAAAAAGCGCCAAAAGAAGTGGTGGAAAAAGAAGAGTTTAAATTAAATGAGCAAAAGGAGAAAAGAGAGAAACTGGCAGAACAATTGAAAAGTTTGGATTAGATTTTAGCATTTTAGATTTTTAGAAACGGCTCTTAAAATGGGCCGTTTTTTATTCAGCCGCTCGCGAGCGGCTGGATTTATTGACAAAAGGCTTTTTAAATGCTAAAATATTAGATTATAAAAATATAGTTCTTTGATAAGAGAGGATATTTTAATATATAGAAAGGAGAACAGAGGCCTATTAAGGCGTAGCCAAAGGGAGGAACAAGTCATGAAAAAGGCACTTTGGTTTGTCTTGATTCTCGTGTTTGCGGGCCTGATCAGTAGTTGCGGTGACATTGATTGTCGCGATTGCGAATGCAACTCGAATTGTTTCCCGCCGAAAGAATATAGGTTATTCTACCTTGACGCTGATCACGATGGTTACGGCGACCCGAACATCCCGATTTGGGCGCTTCAAAAGGATGATGATTATAGTCAGAACAACAGCGATTGTGATGACAGTAATGCAGATGTTCATCCCGGCGCCACTGAAATCTGCGACGGTCTGGACAATAATTGCAATGGTCCGGATTTTATCTGCTCCACGACCATTTTTTCTCTCAATGAATATGATGGCTGGTGGGGAGGATATGAGGATGATAGGGTCATTATGTCAATAGGCTTTGGCCGGGAGGGGGACTCTAACAATAAATTTATTTACACTAACTATGTGTCCCCTGACGGATATCCCAATACTAATGGTTTGGTGACTTTTGACTTGGGTTTCTTAGGGAACTCACAAAAGATTACCGAAGCCGAAATAGGAATCTATCAAATTGATTCCTTTGCTTACCCGTATTCACCAACAGTAATTCCTATTATAAGCGAGTTACTGGTGCCTCAAGCGGATTATGCTGGCTGGGAAACCTGTGCTCATTACACAGATAGAACAGGTTTTTCACTCTGGCTCCCTCAAGGGTGCCTGATGCCGGCTCACAATTATGTGACCTCTGATCAGCATTTTGTCCTGTATCCGGCGCTGAATGGCTATTGGAAAACATACGCTTCGGTTTTGCCAGATTTTCTAAACAGCCGCAAAGGTTCATTGCTCACTTTTGAACTTATTCAAAGGACCTATGATAGCCAAGGTCAAGAAACTTTGAATAATTCATGGTGGGAAGATGGCGGTAATCATGGTGGAACAGGGGATGTACCCTACTTAGAGATAATTTACGAGGAGTAATAGTTAAGCAAACATTGGCTCGTTTTCCAAACTACGAGTGAGTCTCAACGGCTCGTTTTCCAAGGCGTAAGCCAAGGAAAACGAGCCGTTTTTTAATCCAGCTGCTCGCGAGCAGCTGGATTTATTGACAAAATTATATTTTTAATGTAAGGTATTAAATCTGGATAAAAGGAGGAAAAATTTGAAAAATCAAGAGGGAAAAACAGTGCAGGATAAAAGAATGACTTTGCTTTTGGGCAATAGTACAGCCGAAGAACTAAAAGAAATAAAGCAGATTTCCAGCCATTCAACGGCTAGAGCCATTATTATTCAAGCCATTCATATTTTTTATATTATCCTCAAAGCCAGAAAAGAAGGCTACAGAAAATTGCAGCTTATTAATCCTGATGATTCTCAAGTTCCTCCGCAGGAGATCATTGTTTGCTAAGCGGTCCGGTAAATATCGGACTGCTTTTTTAATTTGAAAAAGATAAATTTTTATGCTAAATTAGGTATATAATGAAATGCTTTAATACTAATTTATAATCACTAATTAAAACGAATAATATGCCTAAAGTAATTACAGATGAAAAATTAATTGACAGAATGTTAAGGCGCGGAGTGGAAATGATTTATCCGACCAAGGAAGCATTAAAAAAGAAATTAATGTCTGGCGAACGCATCAAACTGTATTGCGGTTTTGATCCCACTGGTCCGACTTTGCATATTGGCCACGGCAATCAAATTCGTAAATTAGCAGAATTTCAAAAACTGGGTCATGAAGTCATTTTTTTAATTGGCGATTTTACAGCCATGATTGGTGATCCGACTGACAAGGTGGCTGCTCGTAAACAGCTTCCCCGCAAAGAAGTTTTAGCTAATTTAAAAAATTATAAAAAACAAGCCAGTTCAATTTTAGATTTTAGTGGCAAAAATGCTGCCAAAGTCATGTTTAATTCCAAATGGCTGGGTAAGCTGAAATTTGAAGATGTTTTAAATTTGGCTTCTAAATTTACTGTTCAGCAAATGTTAGAGCGCGATATGTTTGAAAAAAGGATTGAAGAAGGCAAGCCGATTTATATCCATGAATTTATGTATCCCTTGATGCAGGGTTATGATTCTGTGGCCATGAACGTTGATTTGGAACTAGGTGGTTCTGACCAGACTTTTAATATGCTGGCTGGTCGGGATTTGCTCAAAGAATTAAAAAACAAGGAAAAACTTGTTTTGACTTTAAAATTATTAACAGATCCGACTGGTAAAAAAATGGGTAAGACCGAAGGCAATATGATTACTTTAGGCGACACAGCCGAAGATATGTTTGGCAAAGTCATGTCTTGGTCAGATCAGATGATTGCCTTAGGCTTTGAAATTTGCACTGATGAACCTATGAGTGCAATTGAAGCCATGACCAAACAGATGAAAGAAGGCGCTAATCCCCGCGATTTTAAAATGAAACTAGCCAATGATATTGTAAAAATTTACAAAGGAGAAAAAGCAGCTTTAGCAGCTAAAGAAAACTTTATTAAAATTTTTCAGCAAAAAGAAAAACCTGAAGGAATTAAAACTTATAAATTATCTGCTGAATTAGGTGAATATACTCTAAAAGGTGGAGTGATTAATATTCTCGTGGAAACGGGTTTAGCTACTTCTAATTCTGAGGCGAAACGCTTAATTGAACAAAAAGGCATTAAAATTGATGATCAAGTTATTGAAGATATAAATTATAAATTAAGCACTGGCGAACACTTGATTCAAAAAGGCAAAAGACATTTTGTTAAAGTGGTAATTTAATAAAAATATCGTATGATTTGGTGTAAAAATATTATGCACAGCTTGATATTGACAAGTCTCAATAAATGTCATATTATTAAATTAGCTAAAAACGCCCGCCCTATGGCCTTCGGTCATACGGCGGGTTTTTATATTTAAGCATTATGTTTGGTAAAAAAGAAAAAGTAGCTATTTATATAGATGGCAGTAATTTCTATTTCAAATTAAGATCTGCTCCTTTAAATTTTAATAATTTAACAAAATTTAATTACAGAGGATTGGCAGAGTGGTTATCTTTGCAGAGAGAAATAGTATCTTGCCGATATTATGTTGGAGTTGTAAAGGCAGAAGAGAGTAATGTAAAAGGCCAAGAATTAAGAAAAGAGCAACAAAAATTATTTTCTCATTTAACATCACCCCAACAAAATTTTATTATTAAGAGGGGCTACATAATGAAAAATGACGGAGTTTATCATGAAAAGGGTGTTGATGTTCATTTAGCCGTTGATTTACTAATTGGAGCATATGAAAATATGTATGATACTGCCATATTAATTTCTTCTGATACTGATTTAATCCCAGCGATAAAAAAAGTGAAGCATTTAAAGAAGAAAGTTGAATATATCGGTTTTTCTTATCAGCCTTCTATCGCAATGCAGAAGAATGCAACATTATCAAGACTTTTAATTAGAGAAGAATTAGAACCATTTATTTATAAGACATTATTATGACTATTAACCAAAAAATTAAAAAAGAAATCGTTAATCTTTTGAAAAAACAAAAGATTAATATTAAAGCCGAAGATTTGACTGTGCCACCATCAGCAGAAATGGGTGATTTGGCTTTGCCTTGTTTTAAATTAGCCAAACAGTTTAAAAGAAAACCAGAAGAAATCGCCGCTGATTTTGCCAAGAATTTAAAGCCGACAAAGTTTATCATCAATTATCAGAATTTTGGGCCGTATTTGAATTTTATTTTTAATTTTGAAAAAGTAGCTGGTACTGTTTTGCCGGAAATTTTAAAAAAGAAAAAGAAATACGGGCAAAACAACGAAGGCAAAAAAGAAAAAGTGATGATTGAATATTCTCAGCCTAATACGCATAAAGAATTTCATGTCGGCCATTTGCGCAATGCCTGTATTGGTTCAGCTTTAGTTAATATTTATAAAAGTTGCGGTTATAAAGTTATTGCCGCCAATTATATAGGCGATACTGGCGCTCATGTGGCCAAAACACTTTGGTATTTGCAAAACTTTGTTAATCAGACTGATATTCCATCTTTGCCCGAAGCCCGTGGCGAATTTCTGGGTAACGTTTATTCAACTTCTGCAGCTAAAGTTAAGGAAAATGATGATTATAAATTTCAAGTAGCAGACGTTTTAAAAAAACTAGAAGATGGTGATAAAGAGCTGACTGTTTTATGGAAGGAAACTAGGCAATGGAGTCTGGAGCAGTTTAAAAATATTTATAAAGAGCTGGGTATAAAATTTGATCTTTATTTTTTTGAAAGCGAGGAAGAAAAGGACGGCAAAAGAATGCTGCCTCAGCTTTTAAAATATAATTTTATTAAAAAAAGCGAAGGCGCGGTTATTGCTGATTTGAATAAGTATGATTTGGGAGTTTTAGTCTTATTGCGCAAAGACGGCACAGTTTTGTACGGCTTGAAAGATATTCCTTTGGCAGTTAAAAAATTTAAAAAGTATAAAATTCAGAAATCTTTATATGTAATTGATAATCGTCAAAGCCAGTATATAAAACAAATTTTTAAAATTTTGGAATTGATGGGTTTTAAAAAAGAGATGATCCATGTGCCTTATGAATTTGTCCAGCTTAAAAGTGGGATAATGTCTTCACGCACTGGCAATGTCGTGACTTATGATGAAGTTAGAGAAACCGCTTTAAATAAAGTTATTAATGAAACAAAACAAAGGCATGCTGACTGGCTGGCTAAGGATGTTGCAGCCGCAGCTTTGAAAATTGTAATTGCAGCCTTGAAATTCGGCATGCTCAAGGTTAATGATGATAAAATTATTACTTTTGATGTTGATGAAGCCTTGGATATTAATGGGTTTACTGGTCCTTATTTGCAATACACCACGGCCAGGTTATATTCTCTTTTTCAAAAAAGCAAACAAGTCAAAGTGCCTAAAGGCAAAATTGATTATCAGGCTTTGGCCAGCAATATTGAAAAAAAATTAATTAAAGATTTAATTGATTATCCGGAAATAATTTTAGAAAGCTTAAATTTAAATGATCCTTCTGCGCTAACTCAATACTTATTTAATTTGGCTCAGGACTTTAATACTTTTTACCATGAATTGCCAGTGGTTAAAGCTGAACCTAAGATTAGGGCTGCGCGCTTGGAATTGGCCAAAGCTGTAAGGCAAATTTTGGTTAATGGCATGGAATTATTAGGTTTGCCTGTTTTGGATGAAATGTAATTTTTTAAAATGTTTATTTTTAATTATTAATAATGAAATATGCCAGAAAAAATGCCTTATCAAGTGCCGCAAATAAAAAAAATGGGGGAATTAACAGAGGAAAAAATAGCTGCAATTAAAAAAGCTCAGGCAGCCAAAGAGACGAGAAAGGGTTCTGTGATTACAAGGAAAAAAGGCATTGTTCAAAAACCTGACTTAAAACAGCCCGGGATTTCTGAAGTTGTTAGACCTCAGCCAAGCACTCTGAACAGAGAAAAATATTACGGTCATGAGTATGAACGGGATTTATTGCATGGCATTGAAATTAATACAGAAGCATATCTTAGTGATTTTGAAAATCTTTTTTTGGAAATGGCTAAGAGAAAAGGCTGGTCAACAGAACAAGCCAGGGCAGAGGCACAAAAAAATTTTAAAGAAAGAGGTTTGGTATATTTGGATTTCCCGGCCGCTGTAAAATTAGTCAAAAAACATCAGCCCTGGCAAGATCCGACAGAACCAGATTCTGATAAATCGCGTTTTGGCCATGATTTACGTACAGCGATTGTTGAGGAATTAGACCTGGCACCAGAGCAGGCAGAACAAGTCAGGTTTTTTGTGGCCGCCAGCCGGGAGAAAAAGTCACCAGTCTATTACCGCCATGCTGATGACAGAGAAGTAGCTGCTGATCTGACACCTTTGGATTATTATCATGGCACGGACTGTTTTATTGAAATAGGCGGTGATGAAGAAAAAATAGGAGATCTTGTCTTACTGGATGTTACTTTAGATAGAAAAAAACGTAATGACCGAGCCATTGTAGTGCCAGAAATAGATTTGCCTCAGCCTAATAGCAGTGAAGAAGAGGTTAAAGCTTATTATGATTTTGTTGAAGGAATTGCCAAAGAGGTTATTAGCCATTTATCCAAAAGAACAGTTCGCCAATTGACTCAACATTGATTTGACAATTTTTTGTTTGTTTGTTAGAATAAAAAACTAGCATTATTGTTGTTTTAATAAAAAAGATTAGTTTACAAAAGGAGGTAGACAATGGCAGGTCAGACAAATCAGACAGAAATTCAGGCCAAGCAGGGCCATTGCAGTTTGTGCGGGATAGAAGGCCAGGGCAGCAGGGATTTTTTGTGTGACAAGTGTGCTGACCCGGAGCTGCTGGTGGTTTACTGCAGCAGTTGTGGCAACCGCACGTATTTGACTGAGCAGGACAAGGCAGACAGCAAAATCTGGGAATTCTTGGTCAAATTGCCAGAGTTCCCTAAGCTGGAAAGTTTAAAAGGCCTTTCGGTCAAGCTGTCTTGGTGTCCCTTATGTTCTGGCCCACGGCCCGAGAAAATGACAATTCTGACTTACAAAATAAGCTAAATTGATTGTCTAGCATTCTTAAATAACCCCCTGCACCGATGAATCGGCGCAGGGGTTTTGTCATATATCCACAAAAAAATTGCGGCTGTTAATTTACATTAACAGTTTTTTTGTGTTTAAAATATGTCTGGCTGTGGATATTTTTTTATTGTTAATTAATTTAATTGATTAAAAATTTTGATTGACTGAAAATTTAGTAATGTTATTTTTAAAGTAGTAAAAGTTTTTTAAAAAATAAAAAAATGGGGGACAAAAACAAAAAACAAAAAAAAATAAAGAAGTTGAGCAACACTTTCAGGTTTGAAAGTGTTTTATTTTTTTAAAAAAGTTCTTTGAAAATCTAGTTGCTTTTGAATACTAATATACGAATAGTTAAGATTTGAAATATATTCAAGAAAGGAGGTAATGAGAAAAAAAGTGGCTAAGGCGCGTTAAAAAGTTAACCAACAACAAAACTACAAAGTGCGCCCCTCCGAAGCTCTGCAGGAGCGAAGGAGGGGCGCAGAAAGGATAAAAAAGGAGAAAAGGGAATGAAAAGGTTTGTTTTTGCGGCAATGGTGGTGATGATTTTCTGGACGCAGGCAGCTTGGGCGCACCAGATTTACATCAAGAAAAATCCAACCAATGAAGGCGGTATCGAGTTTGGCGTGGACAATGCCAGCAACTTTGTGCGCTGGCGCGCATATGTGCGCGGAGTCAGCAATAACAGCCAGGGGCAAAATACGGGCTGGCATGATTCTGGCAATGGCTGGTGGTACTATGACTTAAGCTATGTTACCCAGCGGGTGATGTGGCGTTTGGATGGTATTGCCAACCAGGAATTTGTCATTACTTACTGGGTTTTTAGAAGTGATGGCACGTGGGATTATGGTCCGCAAGTGACAGTTGTTTCTGACCAGATTTTGCCAACTGCAGCATTTACCAACATTTACAGCGGGCAAGTTTTTACGCAAAGTCAGTTTACCATCCAGGTCTCCAGCAGTGATAATCTGAGCGGCGTGGAAGCTTTGCGCATTTACGCAGTTATCCCGTCTGGCTATAATCTGTCAGACTGGATTCCTTCTGGCCTGCCTAACCAGTACTACAAAGAGTTTGCCGGCATTTCAGCCAATTACAGTTTTACGGCTCCGGCAGCTGGCACTTACACTTTCACGCTCTGGGTCAAGGACAAAGCTGGCAACATTGCTTATGAACCAGGCGGGCCAATTATGGTGACAGTTAACCTGCAGCCAAATCCGCCGCCTGATCCGCAGCCAGTTGTGCCAGCAGCACCGTCAAATTTAGTCCTGACGCAAAATGGTCAAAACATTGTTTTGACTTGGCAAGATAACAGCAGCAATGAAGATGGTTTCTTGCTTTATCGCAACTGGACTTACTTGGCGACTTTGCCAGCTAATGCCAGCAATTACACTGATTCAGGCTTAAACCCTAGTCAGTATTGTTACCGGCTGAACTCTTTTAAGGGCAGTTTAAACAGTAGCGTGGTTGAAGCTTGTCTGACTATTGATCCGCCAGTTTCAGATCCGCATTATGCTGACAGTTTTACTTATCCGCTAAACTGCGACAAGATTTACCGGCTGGAAACTGACAGCAAAATTCCAGTTGGCGCCTGCTATGATTATCAGCCTTTTGGTTCTTTGTTTGCTTTTAGCAGCAAGATCCATCAAGGCGCTGATTTGAATCTTAAAGGAGTTAATGATCTGGGCGCGCCAGTTTACGCGATTGCCAATGCTTTAATCTGGGATTTTGGCTGGACTAGCGGCTGGGGCAATTACCTGATTTTGTGCATTCAGGCCAAACTCGGACAAGATTTCACGTTAAGTGATGGTTCTGGAGTGACTGAAATCCATGTGCTTTACGGCCATTTGAATGAGATCAAAGTGATTAAGCCTGATGGTCAGACAATCAGCCAAAGCCAGCTGACAAAACAGCAGACTTATGTGCAAAAAGGCTGGCAAATTGGCACTGTCGGTGATGGCAATGGCAATTTTAGCCCGCATTTGCACTTGGAAATCAGGATTAATGGCTACAGCCAGCTGGGCGCTGGTTATTGGCCGGTTGATGACCTAGCTTACCTTGATTATTTTGTTGATCCCATTGAATTCATTGAAAACAATTGGGATTTGGTTAATGGCAATCAGCTAAGCCTTTACATCCATGGTTATGACCGCGATGTAAGCAGACTGGCTGACGTGGAATTTGATCCAGATTGCTGGCAGCGTCAGGGCCGGCTTTATGACGGCTTGCCTTTGTCCAGCGTGGGCTGGGCCAATCATATCTGGCTGAAAAATGCTGGTGATGATTGTCCGGCTTCCTGGAATTTTTACGTGCCACAAAGCGGAGCCTGGTCAGTTTACGCGATCATACCGCGCTATTATGCAGAAGCTGATTTTGTCACTTACAAGATTTGGCATAGCCGTCAGGGTTTAACCAATCCTTATGAAGTGACAATTAATCAGTCTAATGACAATGAAAATAAAAAAGTCTATTTAGGCACTTTTGATTTTTACAATGACTGGCGTTACTCAGTGGAAATTGCTGCTTCACAAAGCGCTTTAAGTACTGACAACGTCGTTTTGGACACTTTGGTTTTGATCTATGAAGGTGATTTCGGTGCTGGCGGCGGCAGTCTGCCAGAACCCCCACCTTTGCCTGAACCAGAACCAGATCCTGATCCAGATCCGCCACCGCCTAACCTTGAAGATGCAGTCACAATATACTCTGACGGCAGTTTGACGTTTGAGTATCAGGGCAGTTATAACTACCCTGAGTTGCATTGCACAGGCGCTGGTTTGGACTGGACCAATGCGATTTTGGCTAATGGTCTTAAAAACAAGACTGTTGCCCTGGCTTATTCTGACACCATTTACTGCAACATTGTTTTTGAAGACAATAATTGGCTGGCCAGCTGGCTGGGTATTTTGCCAGGCCAGCTGCTTTTAGCCCAAGGACAGGCAATCACTGCTAACATTGATAATGGTCAAGGCGGCAGAAATCTGATTTTC
>CAYNWH010000001.1:0-2667 GCA_964400885.1 uncultured Gammaproteobacteria bacterium | reverse complement strand
TATCAAGCCCCTGCTTAGGTGGGGGCTTTAACTTGAAAAATAATATTTATATATTTTTAAATTGAAGAAAGTTATTTGTAATTTGTTATTAGTCATTAGTGAAGGGATTTATAATATTTTAAAATCATAAAAATTTACAAACTAGAAAATTTAAAAGTTTGGCAGGAGTCAAGATTGTTATGTCAAGATATTTATTTGGTTATTAAAAAATTTCCAGCTGAAGAAAAATATAATATAATTAAACATCTGAGAGAAAATGCAAGAGCCATACCTTCAAATATTGCTGAAAGGTTTTATAGGTTTCATTATCAGGACAGTATTAGATTTTACATAATTGCTAGGGGTTGCTTAGGAGAAATGAAAAGCGATTTATATTTGAGTTTTGATCAGAGTTATATAAATAGGACAGAATTAAATATTGGCTTGCAAAAACTCGAAACAATTCTTATAATGCTAAATAGCTTAATCAAACAAATAAAAATTAAAAAATTCATTTCTCCAATAACCAATAACTAATAACTAATCACTAATTTTAAAAACTATGCCTAAACTAAAAATTTTAATCCTGCCAGCACTTCTAATCTTAATTTTAACTGCTTGTAATTTAAAACTTAACATTAACTCCAACCTTAATCAAAGCGAATTAAAGGTTGAAGATAATCAGAATTTGAATGTGCCGGCTGAAGGAGAGGGAAATGAACCAGCTAATATAAATGATTCGGGAGAAAATGAAATTACCAGTTATGAAGTCAGTGCTGATGAGGAAAATAAAGTTGAAAAGATTAAAGTTGAGGACGTGACTTATGAGGATTTTAAATCATTATGCGGGCTGGAGGTTATGGTTTATGCCCAGCCGGAAGATTCTTATTTAGTTATTTTCCAGCCTTTTAATCCTGGTTCTGACAAACCAGTTAGCCAGCTTTATGCTTTTAATTTGCAAAATGGTTCCTGTGCTGTTATGGAAGTTTCTAGAGAACTTTCTGATTTTGGTGCGCGAATTTTATCTCCTGACCAGATTAAAATGGCTTTAGCTTTGGAAACCGATGAAGCAAAGACTTTAAAAATTTTAGACTTAGTTAATGATAAAGCCATGACTTTGGTAACTTTGCCAGATGACGAAACTTTAAATGCTGGTTATGGCGCATTGAGCAATCATTTTGATATTAAATGGCTGGATAATAAAATGCTGCAATACACGGTTTTTGAAGATACTGTGAAAAATTATCCGAAAAATGCGCCAGACCATATTGAGAAAGTTTTACAGGTCAGGGTAGTGAATATTGAGTAAAATTAAATTAAAATAATATCGGCCGCCGCGGGACGCGGTTTCGTAGAGACGCATTGCATGCGTCTCTTTGATTTACAAGGATTTTACCCCGCGGCGGCCTTGCCTTGATACGTCGCTTGTAAGCGACGTGTCTTGACAAATTAATAAAATTTGTTATAATAAACAATTCAAGTTATTCCAATATAGTTATTTAAAATCCAGGAAAGGAGGGATTAAAAATTGGCTGATAAACCGATTTTGATCTTTGTGCCTGGCATGTTCTGCCATGCTGGATTTTTCAGCAAAATAGTGGAATTTTTTCAAGCCAAAGGCTATGAATGTTTGGCCCTGACCATGCCGCATCATGACCGGCTTTTAAGCCAGCCGCCGAATCCGGAGCTGGCTAAGCTGGGCATACTTAATTATGTTGAGAATCTTGAGAAGATCGTAGAAAAACTGGAAAAAGAGTTTGTCCTCATTGGTCATTCCATGGGCGGATTGATCAGCATGAAAACTGCCAGTCTGCCGAGTGTTCATCCCAAAGCTCTGATTCTGTTAGCGCCAGCCGCGCCTTATGGCATTTTGGCTTTGCGTTTAACAGTCATCAAGAGTTTTTATCCTGTTTTAACCAAGCCTAATTTCTGGAAAATACCTATCAGCCTGAGCCTGGAAAATATTCTTTATTCCATGCTTAACCAGCTGCCGGAAAATGAAGCTCAGGAAATTTATGACCAAATGGTCTGGGAATCTGGCAAAGCCGGATTTCAAATGGGCTTTTGGAGTCTTGATCCGGCTAAAGCGACTAAGCTGGAGCCTGAAGGCATCACCTGTCCGATTATTATTTTCAGCGGACAAAAAGATCGGATTACGCCTCATAAAGTCGTGAAAAGCACGGCTGAATTTCTTGACCTTAGGCCTAATTTACTGGTCAGATTGGTTGAACGCATCTGGCAGTTAAGCAAAGGCCAGTGGGAAAAACAAGAATTCCGCCGAGTGAAATTGATTGTTCTGCCGGAAATGGGTCATTGGCTCTTGACCGAGCTTGATCCAGCCAGGATTTTGCAGGAAATAGAGCGAATTTTGGAGTCTCAATAAGCTTCTCTTTGGAGAAGCTTTTTTCTTTGTAAAAAACTTGACAAATTTAGCCTATAGGTTATCATATAAATATGAGATAGGAAGGCGTTCAAAAACGTAAAAAAGGAGGTTCCTAACATGAAGAGGATTTTCAACGGTTTCATCACCGGTGCGATATTCGTGGCTCTGCAGGGAATCGGGTTTCTGACCAACAGGTCGCCCAAAGACAAAGGGACAAAAGAAGTCCAACCCATTCCCGCCACCAGCCCGTAACCGCACCCAAACCGACAATTCCTCAACAGCAGACGCTTAGGCGTCTGCTTTTA